>JAVXWL010000163.1:0-2662 GCA_032230565.1 Pseudonocardiales bacterium
TGGCGGCTGATCGACCTCGCCTCCTTTGATGCCTGGGCAGGTCGGCATTTGCGGGCGTGGTGGCTGCGCTGGACGGTATACGCCCCGAAGCTGCCCCAGTGGCTGCACGCCTGCGGCCTAAGCTTCAAACCCGACGCCGCACCCATGGTGGCGACAATCAATCCGCTCGGGCGCAACATCGGTGGCGGCCGCAGCCAGGCCCAGGCGCGGCTACCCCAGGTGCTCGGGGTGCGCTCCGCCGCCTCATGGGACGAGGTCCGCATCCGCCTGGTGCCCGGCCAGAAACCCGAAGACTTCGACCATGCCGCGCGAGCGTTGGCCTCAGCCCGGGCAGTGACCCGCTGCCAGGTCCGCGAACTCACCCCCAACGTGGTCTCGATCGATTTCCAGCGCCGCAACCTACTTGCCGATCCAGTGGCCTGCCTGGACCTCGCCGCACTGGCCGATGTCGAGGTCACATCGGTGGATTTGCGGCGGGTATTTTCCGGGCGCACCGAGTACGGCCACGACTGGCACGTCCCGCTGGTCGGTGGGCACACCCTGGTGGCGGGGTCGACCGGGGCGGGCAAGAACTCGGCGATGTGGTGCCCACTGGTCTCCATCGCCCCCGCCATCCGCGACGGCCTCGTCCGCGTCTCCGGAATCGACCCCAAGGGCATGGAACTGGCCTACGGACGACGAATCTTTCACCGCTACGCCGTCACCGGAACCGACGCCCTCGCAGTCCTCGATGACCTCGTCGCGGCCATGCACGCCCGCAAAACCCAATTCGCCGGCCACGTGCGATCGGTACCAATCAGCCCCGAACACCCCCTGGAGCTACTGGAATTCGACGAGATCGGCGCGCTGACCAAGTACATCGACCGCAAGACCCGAGACGCCATCACAGAACGAGTCGCGTTGTTGACCACGCAAGGTCGGGCATTGGGATTCACGATCCGCGGCTATGTCCAGGAACCCACCAAGGACACCGTCCCGGTCCGGGAGCTGTTCCCCCGCCGGATCTGCCTGAGGGTCTCGGCCAAATCCCACGTGAGCATGGTGCTCGGGGACCAGGCCTACGAACGCGGCGCCTGGGCCAACCGGATCACCGAGACGGAGGCCGGCGTCGGCTACGTCTTCGGCGAAGGAATCCGCGAACCCCTGCGAATCCGGGCCGGCTGGGTGCCCGACGAGACAATCAAGCAACTCGAAACGTTCGTCACCGGCCCCACCACCCACGACACCGCGATGCTGCGCCACGCGGCCACCGTCGAGGAGGTGCGGACCTGATGGCCACCACCACCGGCCCCACCACTCTTGATGCCGCGCGGATGACCCGGGCGCAGCGGTCCGCGCTACCGCTGACCGCTGATGTGGCCGTGGCCTTGGCCGAACAGCACGGCGTGTGCATCCGGCCACTGGCCATGCGGCGCATCGACACCACCACCGGCCACGTTGACATCGTGCCCGTGCCCTGCGGGTCCACCCACGAGGACCAATGCCGACCCTGTGCGGAGAAGGCCCGTCGGCTACGGATGGTCCAGTGCCGGCAGGGCTGGCACCTCGACGCGGAACCGATCACCGAGCGGACCAAGCCCAGTGAGGAACACAAGGAGCTGATGGCCACCCGGGCCGATCTCCTCGCCGTGTACACCGAATGCCGCGCAGTCGGCGACGAGATCACCTGTGAACAGATCGCTGAGTCGGTCGCGGAACTCGACGCCGAATTCCGCGCCGCCGGCGTACGTGGCCGGCTCGCTCCGCTCGATCCACTACCCAAACCGGTCAAGCGATCCACCCGGCGCCGCCAAGATGCCCCGAATCTGCCTCGACGACCTGTCGACAAACGGACGGTGGGGCGGGTGTTCGCCGGGCGCTACCGGCCCTCGACCTTCCTCACCCTGACCCTCGACTCCTACGGCCGGGTCGATGCCGAAGGAGCGGCCGCCGATCCGGAGCGCTATGACTACCGGCGCGCCGCCCGGGACGCGATTCATTTCCCCGCGTTGCTGGATCGGTTTTGGCAAAACGCCCGTCGTTGTGTGGGGTGGGATGTGCAGTACTTCGGCACCGTAGAACCACAGAAACGGGGTACTCCGCATTTCCACGCCGCCATCCGGGGTGCGATTTCCCGCACAGAGCTGCGAGCCATCACTGCCGCGACCTATCACCAAGTGTGGTGGCCGGCCCATGACCAGCTCCTCTACGGCGGAGAGCGACTGCCGGTGTGGGATACCCGCGCGAAAGCCTTCGCTGACCCTGACACTGGGGCACCGTTGCCAAGTTGGGATCAGGCGTGTGAAGAGCTGACGGAACCTGCACACGTCGTCCGGTTCGGGGCGCAGGTGCACGTCAAGGGCATTCTCGGCGGTACCGAAGAAGCTGGACGCCACATCTGCTACCTCACGAAATATTTGACCAAGTCAGTAGGGCAAGCCGCCGGCCTCGATGAGCACGCCACCGACGCGCACCGCGACCACGCCCACCGGCTCCACGCCGAACTCAGCATCACCCCGTGTTCGCCTCGGTGTGCGGTGTGGCTGCTCTACGGCGTCCAACCCCAGGGCGCCCAACACTCGATGACACCCGGGCGGTGCAGGGGCAAGGCGCACAAGCCCGAACACCTGGGCATCGCCGGGCGCCGCGTCCTGGTATCGAGAAAGTGGTCGAACAAGTCCCT
>JAVXWL010000208.1:0-35490 GCA_032230565.1 Pseudonocardiales bacterium
TCGGTCACCCGGGGGCGCAACGCCTGCATCCGACGGGCCGAAAACGATCGGCTCAACACCCGGCGAAACCGGGCGTGTTCAGCCCGCTCGGTCTCCGGGTCGCTCCCGTTGGGCTGGCCGATGAAACCAGACTCAGAGTACCGGGCGGCCTGCTCTGGCTGCGGGTGCGAACGCCCCAACCGCGGGTCAGTCAGCAGCTCCTTGATCTGCCGATAGCCGTCGACCTGCCACGCCGGGTCTCCAGCCGGCGTCCGCACCCGCCGCACTGGACCCGTCGTCTGCTCCGCTGCCCTCTCGGCCGCCATGACAACTTCCTCATTTCCGCACGTCCCGACGAGACCCACACCAGTATCCGCAGAGGCCGATCCGATGCGAACGGAACCGATCAACCAACACGCCATCAGCCGCCACTGGCGCTCACCTGGCCCGGCAACCACCAGGGCACGCCTCGCGCCACTCGACCAGCTCGCTCTCCAGCTCCACCTCGAAGGGCCCGTCCGGGCACCCGTCGAGCGTGACTTCCTGGGGACTGTAACCGGCCAGGGCCGTCACTCCATGGGTAACCGTCGAAGACGGCTTACTGTGCACGTGGGTGTGAATCAGGGATGAATGCGGCGAGACGAACGAGTCAGCGCGGCCAGCGGGAACATTTGCCTATGGTCGGATGAAAACGGATCCTCGCCATGAAGAGATCGGCACACCGATTGATGGTTCCGGCTCCAACAGGTACAGAACCTGCGCCAACAGATGGACCAGACTGGCCCCCGAGCGCGACCCCGAATAGCGTGCAACACCCAACCCAGCTGGCTAAGCACATACCTAACCGTTGAAGAAGAACCAACAAGAAGGGAAACTGATGGCGGAACTGATCATCAATGACTGCGACATAACCGTCGCTCTCAGCGCCGTGGAAAAGCTTGAGGCGCTCCACGGTAACGTGACTGTGTCGCGCTCCGCAGTGGCACGGGTACGTACCGTGCCCGACGGCATGGTCGAGGTCCACGGCTACGCGCCCCCGGCACCGGCCTTCCTGGTGTGATCAAAGTCGGAACCTGGCGTAGCCGCGAGGGCAAGACGTTCGCGGTCTGCCATGGCCGCCGGCCCGCCATCGTGCTCGAGCTCGTCGGCGCTCCATATAACCGCCTCGTCGTAACACTCGATGACCCCGAACTCGCAATGCGTTCCCTCGGTTGACCGCCGTCTGGCGTTTCTTCCGGCCTACGACCGGCCAGCACCTCGGCCGTGTGCCGGTGCTGCTAGTTGAAGACGAGTCCCCAGGCCCTGATCACGGTTCCACCACGCCGAGGCGGAGCCGCCAGACGGGGGAGAAGTCTGGCTCAGGGCAGAGGAAGATGACGGAGAGCAGACCAGTCTCTAGCAGCAAGCTAACGACAGCAGTGACGACAACATAGACGACGATCTGGCACCACCAGCACCATCCCTGACCAGGGTCGCGGCGCAGGTCGAGGGCCGGGAAAGAGGGGCTGCGTGCACGCGGAGGTTAAGGGATCGCAGTGATCATCGTCAGTGAATCGTCAGCGGAAGTGACGCTACGAGTCCGCACGGAGCGATGCGCAACGGTGCGTAGCCGCAGCTCAGCGGCCCACAACGACACTCCTAGACACGCGGACGCACAGCGAATCAGCGTTCACGCCAAAGAGGTCACTGGTCCGATCCCAGTATCGCCCACACTTGACAGTCAGATCAGATGCCTTCGAAGGTCTCGTGTTGATCTCCATGTGAGTGATCGTTGTGGATCTCAGCATCACGCTGACCATGCTCACCGGCACGCCGTCGTCGACGAGCTAGGTGGCATCGCGTGCCTGGAATCATGAAAGACCCACGCCACCGGCGCACGGTTTGGCGCTATCCCTTACAAGTGCAGGTCCGTAAGACCCAGAGCGGAATAGGGGTGCGGCGCAGTGGTTTGCCGACCGCATTAGCGAAACTGGTGCTTCGGGTGGCGGTACCGTTCGGATGCGCAGGCAGCAGCTTGTTTGCGCACCGGGTCTCTGCTGATGACCTGCTCCGCGGTGTCCTGCCGGCAGCGTCGGGGCAATCGGATGGCTCGCACGGTCGAAACGATCAGCCGTTCCGCACGCGGGTTGCAAACACCGCTGCCGTGAGGTGGTGGGCTTCGGCGGGCGCATCGGTGGCCTGAATGGCCTGCTCGTCGATCGGACTCATCGCAGCGTCTAGGTACCTCGAGCCGGAAACTCCGTAGTAACTGGCTTGGTGCGGCTCAAGAGTTACGTACAACTACTTATTGCCACGTAGAGTGTCTAGTAGGCACGGTAGGTACTACGCCGATCCGGCACTGCCCGCCGGTGCGGCTATCCGTACCTGAGCCATTTCTTCTAGGGGGAGACAATGTCTGATGCGATGAGCTTTGCCCAGTTGGAGGGCCAAACTCCGGAGCTGCTGCCAGCCCGCACCGTCCTGTCCATGATGGGTGCGAGCACGATGAACGACCCTGCCCCGATCGGCCACGTCAGTAATCCAGCCGGCGGCGAACACCCCATGTACGACGCCTGGATGAACGCGTTGACGCTGCTGGGTGTGCCCCACGCCCAGCAGCCAGCCGACCCGTCCAGCCAGTGAGCCTGCCCTGGGTCGTTCGGCCGATCCACGCCGTCAGGACGTCGTGATGACGCAGGCCATGCACAACGAACCGACTCCCAGTGGGTATCCGGTGCCCGCACATCGCCGGGGCCTGGCCCCTGGCAGCAGCAAGGGCGGCGCCGGCGGGCGGCACAAGTGCAAAAGGTCATCATCAGGGCAACGTGCCCATTGAAGCTGATCCGCACGCACGGTCTGACCGGAGGGCTGGGCTCCGGCTGACCTGCAGCGGCGGGTCACGACTCAGCACAGCCCCGCGGCCAACCGACAAGAGCTCCGCGAGAGAACTGCGGATCAGGTACTCACAGGGCCGCGGGATGCGGTCTGCCCAAAGCAGCAGCCAGCGCGACGAACCGGTGCTGGCTAGTAAGGCCGGCCTGGTGGACTGGCCACTGCGCTGCTGCTGGCACGGTGCGGGGTGCTCAGCACGTGATGAAGGCGGCCTGAATCGGACATCTCCCGCTTCGCGAGCGATCCGCCTCAGCGTGACGCGCTTGAGCACCTTCGACCGGATCGGTTGTGCGGCGCCGATGCTCACCGAACGCCCCACCTGGTCGGTACGCCGTACGTCCTTTCTCAGCTCTCCGCGAGCCGCTCGACCTGAGTAGCCCACTGCACAAACGGGTTCAGCTCAGCGATCCGCTCCGCCTGCCTGACCCACTGCGTGAACGGGTTCAGCTCAGCCTGCTGCTGGACCTGTTTGGTCATCTGGGCGTTGAGCTCAGCTTGCCGTTGGACCTGTTTGGTCATCTGGGCGTTGAGCTCAGCGAGCTGCTCGACCTGTTTGGTCATCTGGGTGACCGGGCTGAGCTCGGCGAGTCGTTCGACCTGTTTGGTCATCTGGGTGACCGGGCTGAGCTCAGCGAGCTGCTCAGCCTGTTTGGTCATCTGCGTGACCGGATGGAGCTCAGCGAGCCGTTCGGTCTGCCTGGTCCACTGCACAAACGGGTTGAGCTCAGCGAGTCGTTCGACCTGTTTGACCCACTGCGAGACTGGGTTGAGCTCAGCTAACCGCTGGTAATAGGTCATGGGACGCATCCTATCCGAACAAAGGTTCGATTGCCGTCGACCGCGGAGTATCATTAACTATATCAAGCACACTCGCGACGCGTAGCTGTGAGTTGTCACCGCGATGGTCACTACGCAGACCCCACGGCCGATGTCGCCGCGATCGACCGTGAGCTGCCGCTTTCCTGAAGCGGCTGAGTAGCAAGGGCGGACGTTGTTGTCGTTGGGGTTGCCCATGGATCAGTTGTGGGCGCCGTTTTCTAAGAGGATTCACTAGTAAATTCTGCCGACAGTCCAACGGCCTGCCATGATCGCGGAACTGAGCGATGGCCGCGCGATCCTGCACGACTACTCCTCACTGTTGGCGATATTGAGCCTCTTTGGCTGTGCAGTACCGTGGTGATCACGTGGCCGCTGTGCCTAACCCCATACGCGGCTCCTTTGGCCAGTGCACGGATGTCACCGTCACGCAAGCCGTAATAGACATTGGTGACTAGCTTGCGGGCCGTGGCGACCACACCGATGTTGCGGTCGCAGTGGGCGATGGTCTGGATGCTGGTAATCATCGGCCAAAATACCTCTATTTGCCCGCCGTAGGTACCTATTACACAGCAGCGAATCGGCCCCTGGAGCACACCAATCCCAGCGGCGCAGTGCGCACCCCGCCCGAATCCGCGACCTCCGGCAACAGGGCCTGCGACCGGCTGAGGCGCTGGTCAGCACGCCCGGGTGCCTCACCGGCTCAGGCGGCCGTGAGCGCGGCTTCGGAAGCCGGTTGGGAAAGATGAGAAATGACTTCTATGGCCTTGAGTGTGGTTGTTGTCGCGTTGATGGTCGCAACTCTGGCAATCTTCTTGTACGCGGTCGGTGTCTTTCTTAATCGCACTTCCGGGTCTTTCTTAATCGCACTTCCGGCGATCTTGAGGACTGCGTTAAGAACTTGAAAAAAATCGCCTCCGAGGCGGCGCAGACTGGTCTCGGTGTCAAGCGAATTAATGGCGCGGGCCGAGCATTGGTGGATGGGCTGCCCCGCCGCGCGTACTATTCTAGACGGGTGATTCATCGTTTGTTGGTTCCATAACGAAACAGGAATGATGTAGGTCGGAGACCGAGGCGGTCGAGTCTGCGACAAGGACGGCGTTGGTTACCAGCCCTCCCCGTACGTGGCCTTCCTCGTTGGTCGTCCTCAGTACACCGCCCGCCATACTCCGGCCCCCGAGGCCAGATCGACCGGCCTAGACACCGGTGACTACGGCGCTTCGGCCGGGCTGCTGGATACCCAGTGTCAGCGTTGCGCTGGAGGAGTGATGGGTCTGGCCTTGTGCCCGTAACCCTGTATTCTTCCCCAGTTCCACTACCCTGAGGAGATAGCTGGTGACGCACGATGACCGCGCGGCGTCGTAGGAAGTCGGGCTCCGGGCCCTCTGCCACTGCTCTGATCGCCTGGGTCGGTGCTCGGCAGACGGCTATTAGCGCCCCGATCAGTGCGCCGGTCTCAGTGATCCAAGGCGAACATGCCCCGCGGATACCCCGAAGTCGGGCGGTCCTCGTCGGTCGGGCCTGCGGAGTCGCAGCCGGAACCCTCTTGGCGTGTGGATCCGTACTGGCCAGTGCCACTCACGTCGGTGACGGCTCACTCGCCGGGAACAGCACGCCGCTGCCTAACCGCACTCCAGTCGCGTTGGGCGCCGGCAATCCCGACGAACACCGTGCGGACGCTCCCACCAAGCTTCCACCCGCCGCCCCAGAACTGGTCAGTGCCCAGACAGTGGCTGACAGCCCGACACTTCATCCTCGGCTTGGGCAAGTCCGCCGGAACAACCCAGCTTTCGTAACTACACCGGCCGCATCTAGCCGGCAGGCGAGTACCGACCAACGGCCTCGGGTGTCGCCTGCACCGGCGGCTGGTCAAACTAGGCGTAGTCCCATCGCACCAGTCGCCCCGGTGCTCGATCCCGCCACCAACAGAGTAGGTCGGGTCGCTCCAGTGGGCGGTGTGCTGACACCGGCCAATCCGAGCGGCCAGCAGACTCGCAGTGCCGGTGATGAGCCGGCGGCCAACCCGCGTGCGGGGCAGTCGGGCCCAGCTACGAACGATGCTGTCACCAGTAATGCTGTCGCGTCAGTCAGGCAGGTTGTCGGGCCGGTCGGCGCCGCTGTCCAACCGACCGTCCAATCGGCGACCCAACCGGCGACCCAACCGGCGACCCAACCGGCGATGGCAATGCTCACTTCGTTGCTGTCGAGGGGCTGACCCGCAGGCCGCGCACGCCTCATCCCTCGATAGCGGCTGGATGGCTCCTGGATAGGATCGACCATCTAATCGCACCGGCTGTATCGTCGAGGAGTTCTCGTGGTCGCGTCATCGCCCGCCGCCCAGCCCGCCGTGCGCGTGAGAGTGCCGGCCGGGACGACCGCTGGGCAGGCGCTGCGCGACGGGGGAGCGCCCACCACGGGTCCAGACGCCGTCGTCGTCGCTCGGGATCCGCAGGGCGTCTTGCGTGACCTTGCCTGGGTACCTGAGAGCGAGACCGAGGTCGAGGCCGTCGCAGCGAGCAGCCCAGACGGGCGCAGCGTTATCCGGCACTCGTGCGCACACGTGCTCGCACAGGCTGTGCAACAGCACTTTCCCGACGCCAAGCTGGGCATCGGTCCGCCGGTGACAGACGGTTTCTATTACGACTTCGACGTCGACCGGCCATTCACTCCTGAGGACTTGGCGACCCTCGAAAAGACCATGCGCAGGATAATCAAGGCTGGCCAGCGATTCTCCCGTCGTGTCTTGGATTCGGTGAGCGAGGCCAAGCGTGAGTTGGCGGACGAGCCTTACAAGCTCGAGCTGGTCGACCTTAAGGGCTCGACGTCGAATGCCGGCATTGATCCTGACGAGGTCATGGAGGTCGGCGCGGGAGAGCTGACCTTCTATGACAACGTCCATCCGCACACCGGCGAGACCATCTGGGGCGACTTGTGCCGCGGACCGCATGTGCCCACGACGCGGAACATCCCGGCGTTTAGGCTGATGCGGACCGCGGCCGCCTACTGGCGGGGCAGCGAGCGTAACCCGCAGCTGCAGCGAATCTACGGCACTGCATGGGAATCGGCTGAGGCGCTGGAACGGCATCTGGAGTTACTCGCTGAGGCGCAGCGGCGCGATCACCGCAAGCTCGGTGCCGAGCTGGATCTGTTCAGCTTCCCGGACGAGATCGGCTCGGGACTGCCGGTGTTCCATCCCCGCGGCGGCACCGTGCGCCGGGTGATGGAGGACTACTCGCGCCGCCGGCATGAGGAGGCCGGATACGAGTTCGTCAACTCGCCACACATCACCAAGGCGCAGCTATTCGAAACCTCAGGACATCTGGACTGGTATGCGGATGGGATGTATCCAGCCATGCATCTCGATGCCGAGATGGCCCCCGACGGGACGGTCCGCAAACCTGGGCAGGACTATTACCTCAAGCCGATGAACTGCCCGATGCACAACTTGATCTACCGCTCCCGGGGCCGGTCGTACCGAGAGCTGCCGCTGCGGCTGTTCGAGTTCGGTTCGGTGTACCGGTACGAGAAGTCCGGAGTAGTGCATGGTCTGGCCAGGGCCCGTGGTTTCACGCAGGACGACGCCCACATTTACTGCACCCACGACCAGCTGCAGGACGAGATCCGAAGCCTGCTCGGGTTCGTGCTCGACCTGCTGCGCGACTACGGCCTCGACGAGTTCTACCTCGAGCTATCCACCCGGGACCCCGAGAAGTCCATCGGCAGCGATGCGGAGTGGGCGGCTGCCACCGAGGCGCTGCGCAAGGCAGCGGAGGCCTCGGGTCTGGAGCTAGTGCTCGATCCCGGTGGGGCGGCCTTCTACGCGCCTAAGATCTCGGTGCAGGCCCGGGACGCGATCGGCCGCAGCTGGCAGCTGTCGACCATCCAGGTGGACATGATGCTGCCGGAGCGTTTCGACCTGACTTACACCGCGGCCGATGGATCGCGCCAGCGACCCGTCATGATCCACCGGGCGCTGTTCGGGTCGATCGAGCGGTTCTTCGGTGTGCTCACCGAGCACTACGCGGGCGCGTTCCCGGCCTGGTTGGCGCCGGTGCAGGTGGTCGGGATCCCGATCGCCGATGAGCACGTCGAGCACCTACAGCAGGTCGCCAAGGCGTTGCGGACCAGGGGCATCCGGGTTGAGGTGGACACCTCCGACGAGCGAATGCAGAAGAAGATCCGGACTCATACCACGCAGAAAGTGCCTTTCCTGCTGCTCGCCGGGGGCAAAGACGTCGAAGCCGGCGCGGTGTCCTTCCGGTTCCGCGACGGCACCCAGATCAACGGTGTCGCAGTCGAAGATGCGGTGGGGGCCATCACCGGCTGGGTGGCGCGACGCGAGAATCGCTCGCCGAGCGCCGCAGAGCTGCCGATAGGACAGCCGTGACCGGGGCGGCGGCGTGATGATCGTCGAGGCGCAGGATGGGGTCGGGGCACCGGATGCGCTACAGCGGTTGTGGACCCCACACCGGATGGCCTACATCAAAAGGGAGGGCGAGTCGGGGCCTGAGGCCGGCGCAGCACCGTGCCCGTTCTGTCGAATCAGCACCATGGCCGACACGGAAGGTCTGATCATTGCCCGGGGTGCCACGGTGTACGCGGTGCTCAACCTTTATCCTTACAATCCCGGTCACCTGATGGTGGTGCCCTACCGGCATGTCGCCGATTACCCGGATTTGACCATGCATGAGACGACCGAACTGGCCACCTTCACCCAGCGGGCGATGCTCGCCTGCCGGCGTGCGGCCGCCCCGCACGGCTTCAACATCGGAATCAATCAGGGCTCTGTCGGTGGCGCCGGCATCGCTGCGCACCTGCACCAGCACCTGGTGCCCCGGTGGGGCGGGGACGCGAACTTCATGCCGGTTGTTGCCGGCACAAAGGTGCTGCCGCAGCTGCTGGCCGAGACCCATACGCTGCTGGTGAACGCATGGGAAGAGCTGTTCTGAACCCGAGCGTGCTTCAGTTGCTAGGACCGGTGGCGCGCCCCGATCCCGCTCTTACCGAGCCTGATCCCGGATAGTTCTCACGATGCTCAACATCTTCGCCCGCGCGTCGGTCTCCCGGTTCGTGGAACCGCTGGGTGGGTGGCTGGCCCGCGCCGGTATCGGGCCTGACACCATCACACTCATCGGGACGATCGGCACAGTGGTCTCGTCGCTATGGTTCTTCCCCCGTGATCAGCTGGTCGCCGGCACCATTGCGGTGACGGTATTCGTGTTGCTCGACGTGCTCGACGGCGCGGTCGCCAGGGCTCGCGGATCGGGCACTGCGTGGGGAACCGTGCTCGACGCCACCTGTGATCGAATCGCCGACGGTGCGTTGTTCGCCGGGCTGACCTGGTGGTGCTTCGTGGTCGCCAACGACCGGCTGCTGGCTGCGGCAGCGCTGCTGTGCCTGGTGAGCGCGCAGGTCATCTCCTACATCAAGGCCCGGGCCGCAGCTAGCGGGCTGGCCGCGGACGGCGGGATGGCCGAGCGCGCGGAGCGCTACATCATCACGCTGGTCGGCGCTGGCCTGACCGGTCTCGGCGTGCCCTACGCGCTGGAGGTCGCGCTGTGGGTACTTGCCGGATTACAACTGGTGACAGTCAGTCAACGGATGATCTCCGTACGGCGCAGTGCCTCGGATAGCGAGGCTAGGTGAGCAGGCTCGCTGGCATTGGGTACGCAGCTGGATGGCGGTTGCTGCGTTTTGCACCCGGGGCCCTGGCCGTCCGGGCGTTCCAGGCCGGTGCCGACCTAGCCGCGCATCGGGATGGCCCCGGAACCTGCCAGCTTCGCCGGAACCTGGCCCGAGTGGTTCCCCACGCCACCGCGGCGCAGCTCGACGGCTTGGTCCGGGAGGGTCTGCGTTCCTACGCCCGGTACTGGCAGGAGGTCTTCACGCTGCCGTGGGCGGACCACGGCGCCTTGGTGGATCGGTTGGACAGCGCAATGGAGGGAGTCGAACATCTCGACGACGCGTTGGCCAGGGGCCGAGGGGTGGTGGTAGCACTGCCGCACAGCGGCAACTGGGATATGGCCGGGTTGTGGTTCGTCGGGCGGCACGGACAATTCAGCACCGTTGTCGAGCGCTTGGCGCCCGAAGCGCTCTATCAGCGCTTTGTGGCTTATCGTGGATCGCTGGGCTTCGATATCGTCCCGCTGACCGGCGACGAGACTCCCACCCGACGGCTGTTGCACCGGCTGCGGGCCGGCGGAGTGGTGTGTCTGCTCGCCGACCGGGACCTCACTGGTGCCGGGATGGCTGTGGAGTTCTTCGGTGCCACCGCCCGGATGCCGTTAGGCCCCGCGCGGCTGGCCGCCGCTACTGGAGCCACGTTGTTGGTCGTCGGCTGCTGGTTCACCGCCGACGGTTGGGGGATTCGCTTCCATCCCCCGGTGCCCGTGCCGGATCGATCTGCGGTCATGCGCGCCACCCAGACGGTGGCGGACTGCTTTTCCACGGACATTGCAGCGCACCCGCAGGATTGGCACATGTTGCAGCCGATGTGGATTGATGATCTGTCCGCAACACCGCTGCGTGACACGGGATAGGGGTCTAGTTGCGGATCGGGATGGTCTGCCCGTATTCCATCGCCGTACCGGGCGGAGTGCAGGCGCACGTGCTGGGGTTGGCCACGGGTCTGCGCGGTCTCGGCCATCAGGTTGAGGTGCTCGCCCCTGCCACGGCAGGCAGTGCGTTACCCGAGTTCGTCACGTCCGCAGGTCGCGCCGTAGGGGTGCCCTACAACGGATCGATCGCCCCGCTGGCATTCGGCCCGGTCGCGCTGCACCGGACCCGGCGCTGGCTCAACGACCACGATTTCGACCTGCTGCACTTACACGAGCCCGCCTCACCAAGCCTGTCATTGATCGCCCTGACGCTGGCTGACCGGCCCGTTGTGGCGACCTTCCACTTCGCCACCGGGCGGTCCTGGGCGCTCGCGGCGGCGCACGGACTGCTGCAGCCCACGATGGAGAAGATCACGGCTCGGATCGCGGTCTCCCCACTGGCCCGAAGGGTGGTGGTTGAATACCTCGGTGGTGACGCCGTAGAGATTCCCAACGGTGTTGACGTGTCGCATTTCGCCAAAGCGAAACCGCTGCCCGGGTATCCGCGGATCGGTGGCACGGTGGGCTTCATCGGCCGCTTCGGCGAGACGCGCAAGGGCATGCCGGTGCTGCTGGCGGCCCTGCGTACGGTCGCCCAGACGCGGCCAGAGGTGAACTTGCTAGTAGTCGGTCGCGGAGACGCCGCCGCGCTGCTGGGTGCTGCCGGGGCAGCGTTGGCGTCCCGGATCCGGGTGTTGCCCGCGTTGAGTGACGAGGGCAAGGCTGCGGTGCTCGCCAGCGTGGACATGCTGTGCGTACCAGCCATCGGCGGGGAGAGCTTCGGCATCGTGCTCAGCGAGGCGATGGCCGCCGGCACCCCGGTGGTGGCCAGCGACCTCGATGCCTTCCGCCGCGTGCTCGACGGCGGTCAGGCTGGCGTCTTGGTTCCGGCGGGATCATCTGCCGCGCTGGCCACCGCGCTCGATGATCTGCTTGACGATCCGGAACGGCGCGCCACTTTGGCTGCTGCCGGCCGCCGGCGGGCAGCGATGTGGGACTGGCCTGGGGTGGCGCGCCGGGTGCTGCAAGTCTATGAGACAGCGGTGGCGGCCGATCCGCGCCGGCTCGCTTTCGGACCGGGCGCCGGACTGAGCCGGTACCGGCCTGGCTAGGGTCACTCGATGCGAGTTAGCCGGGTGGTGGTGACCGCAGCGGTGCTGATTGCCGCGGCGGGCGCGGTGGGCGCGATGCGCGCAGCCACCCGGTTGGACCGGTTGCATGTGCGGACTGACGCGGCCTGGGCGGCGCTGGACGCCGCGTTGGGCAGACGAGCGCATGCGTCCTTGGGAGTGCAGGGCAACGCTGCCCTTCGTCGCGCCGCCGACGCGGCCCTGCTGGCGGGGTTCGATCCGGCCTTGCGGACAGCTGGGCGCTGCGCCCGCCGGGCCGCTGCGCCAGCCCGCGAGGACGTCGAAAACGAGCTGGGCCGGGTGCTCGCCGTACTGGACCGCCGTGGTCTCGAATCCGCCTGTGCGGATCGGCTGGCCGACGCCGAGCAGCGAGCGGTGATCGCTCGCCGGGTCTATAACGACGCGGTCCGCGACACCCTGGCGTTGCGCTCGCACCGCATGGTGCGCTGGCTGCGGCTGGCGGGTACCGCCCGGCTGCCGCGGTATTTCGAGATCGTCGAACCGGTGTTGCCCAGCTACGGAGTGGAGCTGGACGGCGCCGGCGCGTAGCGGGAGAAACGTCGGGTGAAAACGGCGGTCCCGGACGTCAGCCCCCGCAGGTCGACGGCGTAGCGAAGCAACTCCGCTGCCGGCACCTCGGCACGGACCAGCATCCGGCCGGTCGAGTCGGTCTCGGTGCCCAGCACCCGACCTCGCCGCCCTGACAGGTCTCCCAGGACGGTACCCAAATGGTCCTCAGGCATCCGCACTTCCACGTCGTCCAGCGGCTCCAGCGTGACCACGCTGCCCTTCTCGGCAGCGTCCTTCAGCGCCAGCGCCCCCGCCATCTGGAAGGCTGCATCGGAGGAGTCCACGCTGTGTGCTTTGCCGTCAACGAGGGTGACCCGGATATCCACCAGGGGATATCCATTGTTTCCGAGGCCACGTTCCATCTGCGCCCGGACGCCCTTTTCCACGCTCGGGATGAACTGGTGCGGGACGGCGCCACCGACCACCTTGTCCACGAATTCGAAGCCGCCCCCTTGCGGCAGCGGTTCCACCTCCACATCGCACACTGCATACTGACCGTGCCCACCTGACTGCTTGACGTGCCGCCCGTGCCCCTTGGAGGGGCCGGCGAAGGTTTCTCTCAGCGGCACCGCGACTGGCTCAGTGTCCACGTCGGCGCCTGCGGCACGCAGCCGGGAAAGCACCACATCGGCGTGTGCCTCGCCGGTGCACCACAGCACCATCTGATGGGTTTCTGCGTTGCGTTCGAGCCGTAGTGTCGGATCCGCGGCCACCAACCGGCCCAACCCCCGGGCCAACGCATCCTCATCGCTGCGACTGCGGCCCACCACCGCCACCGGCAGCAACGGCTCCGGCATCGTCCACGGCGTCACCAGCAAGGGATCGCTGGGCGAGGACAGCGTGTCCCCGGTCTCGGCGGAGACCACCTTGGTCACCGCGCAGAGATCACCGGCCACACAGTGGGGTACTTAGCTCAGTGTGCCGCCCAGCGGGGTGTAGACGTGCGCTACCCGCTCGTCGACGTCGTGGTCGGCATGCCCGCGGTCGGCCAGCCCACGCCCGGAAACATGCACCGGACGATCCGGGAGCAACGTCCCCGAGAACACCCGCACCAGCGATACCCGGCCCTGGTATGCGTCCACCGTGGTGCGTACCACCTCCGCAACAAGCGGTGCGGCGGGGTCGACGGCCACCGCGGGGTGAGCCGATCCGTCGGGGCGAGTCACCGGGGGAGGAGCGTTCTTAGACGGAGAGGGAAAGGCGCCGGTCAGCACCTCGAGGAGCTCGGCAAGGCCCAGCCCGCTGTTGGCGCAGACTGGAATGACGGGGTGGAACGAGCCCCGGCTGACTGCGGTCTCCAAGTCCTCGATCAGCGCGTTGACGTCGAGGTCCGCACCGTCGAGATAGCGGTCCATCAAGGACTCGTCCTCGCTCTCAGCGATGATGCCCTCGATGAGCTCGTTGCGCGCTACAGCGACCTCGTCGGAATCCGCGGCGCTTGGCTCTCCCTCAACAGGCGGGAATCCGCCGCGGTAGTCGAACAGCCGCTGCGACAGCAGACCCACCAGACCGGTCACCGCGCCCGCTCCGTCGCGCACCGGCAGGTACAGCGGCAGCACCCCGCCACCGAAGGCGGCCCGGCAGGCAGCGGTCACCCCGTCGAGGTCAGTCCGCGGGTGATCCAGCCGGCTCACCACCACCACCCGAGGCATCCCGATCTCGGCGCACTCCTGCCACAGGGCGACAGTGGCAGCGTCGACCCCATCCCCGGAAGAGATCACGAACAGCGCCGCATCCGCCGCCCGCAACCCGGCCCGCAGCTCGCCCACAAAGTCGGCATAGCCCGGAGTATCCACAAGATTAATCTTGATGTCGGCGTAGTGCAGTGGCGCGATGGCCAGCGTCACCGACCGTTGCTGGCGTACCGCGGCTGGGTCATGGTCACACACTGTGGTGCCATCGGCGATAGTGCCCGCGCGGCTGATCGCGCCAGTGGCGGTCAGCAGCGCTTCCGCCAATGTCGTCTTACCCGCACCGGAGGGCCCGACCAACGCCACATTGCGTATCCGGGACGGGTCCTGCACCGCTACGGCGCAATCAGCACGCTCACTGCCCTTGGTGCCCATGAAACCCCCACCCTCAACTGTGCGGAGCTTGTGCTCGATCTCACACTGGTGCGACGGCCGAGGCAACCCCTGGGTGGCTCTCATCCGCGACGTCGTCAGCCACCCGACGTACGATCGGATCCTGTATTCACAAATCCGCCGCTTGAGGGAGCGAACCACTGTGTCCGCTGAGAACACTGTGTCCGCCGAGAATGCTGTGCCCGCCGAGAACAACAACGTCGAGCGCCAGATCGGCACCGCACGGGTCAAGCGCGGGATGGCCGAGATGTTGAAGGGCGGCGTGATCATGGACGTGGTCACGCCGGAGCAAGCCAAGATCGCCGAGGACGCCGGCGCGGTGGCCGTCATGGCGCTGGAGCGCGTTCCCGCCGATATCCGCGCGCAGGGCGGCGTCGCTCGGATGAGCGATCCGGACATGATCGAGAAGATCATGGATGCGGTGTCCATCCCAGTGATGGCCAAGGCCCGCATCGGCCATTTCGTCGAGGCGCAGGTGCTGCAGGCGATCGGCGTGGACTACATCGACGAATCGGAGGTGCTGACCCCGGCCGATGAGGCGCACCACATCGACAAGTTCGCCTTCACAGTGCCCTTCGTGTGTGGCGCCACCAATCTCGGTGAGGCATTGCGCCGGATTTCCGAAGGTGCCGCCATGGTCCGGTCCAAGGGTGAAGCCGGGACCGGCAATGTCGTCGAGGCGACCCGGCACATGCGCTCGATCCGGGCCGCGATCCGCGCACTGGCCGCGATGCACTCTGAGGAGCTGCCTGCCGCGGCCAAGGAGCTAGCCGCTCCGCTAGAGCTGGTTCGCGAGGTTGCCGCGGCCGGCTCCTTGCCAGTGGTGCTGTTCACTGCCGGTGGTATCGCCACTCCTGCCGACGCCGCGATGATGATGCAGCTCGGCGCCGAGGGGCTGTTCGTCGGCTCAGGAATCTTCAAATCGGGAGACCCCACCAAGCGAGCCGAAGCGATCGTGAAGGCCACCACGTTCCACGACGACCCTGAGATGGTGGCAAAAGTATCCCGAGGGTTGGGCGAACCGATGGTGGGAATCAACCTCAGCGATCTGCCGGACGGGCAGCGGCTGGCCCAGCGCGGCTGGTGACCACCAGCAACGGCGGGGCCGAGGCCGAGGCGCTGCTGCTAGCGACAACCGCGGAGCGGCGGCTGCGCACCCTGGGGCCCGAGGGCGGGGCCGCTCGGCTGTCCCGGATCACCCGCGGGACCCTGCTGGTGCATGCCGATCTGCACAATCACACAGTGCTCTCCGACGGTGCCGGCGACCCGGCTGCGGCGTTCCCCTCGATGCGCGACGCCGGCCTGGACGTCGCGGCGCTCACCGACCACGCGATCCGTGGCGCGGCCGTGGAGGGCACCGGTCTGGGCGGCACGCCGTGGATCGGATTGGACCGGGCAGGTTGGCGACGCACCAAGGAGCTCGCCGACGCCCATGACCGGCCCGGCGAGTTCACTGCGATTCGCGGCTTCGAGTGGTCGCATCCGAGCGTGGGGCACGTCAACGCCTGGTTCACCGACGACTTCACCGACGTCGCGACCCATCGAGGGATGGCTGAGTTATATGCCTGGTTGACCCAGGATGGCCGGCGCAACGGCGTTCGCGGCGCCGCCGGGCTGGCCGGCTTCAATCACCCCGGCCGCGAAGACGGCCGATTCGCCGGTTTCCGCTATGCGGCTGCAGCCGCCGAGCAGATGGTGAGCCTGGAGATGTTCAACCGCGGCGACGACTACCTTTTCAAGGGCGTCGCGGCCGGAGGTATCTCCCCCTTGGTGGCGTGCCTCAATGCCGGCTGGCGCACCGGATTGCTGGGGGTCAGCGATGAGCACACCGCCAACTGGGGTTTGCAGCCCGGCACCGGACGCGGCGGGCTGTGGGTGACCCAGCACAGCCGGGCTGGGGTCGCTGAGGCATTGCGAGCCCGCCGGTTCTTCGCCACCCGGGTCCCTGGGCTGCGAGTGGACGCCACCGCCGGTGGGGTGCGAATGGGCTCGGTGCTGCCGCACCGCCAGGGATCCGTTGAGTTCGTCCTCGACGTCGACTGCGGGCCGTCGTGGGTTGGCCGCACGCTGCAGGTACAGGTGCTGCGCCCGGACATGCCGGTGCCCACGGTGGCTGAGCGCGTCGAGATTCGCTGTGGCGACGTCGCCCGCTTCATCGTTCCGATGAGCATCGAGGACGGCAATTGGGCGGTGCTGCGCCTAGCCGACCCAGATATCCCCGACAACACCAAAGCCCCGCTCAACCACCCCGCCAACAACCACGCCATCGCCTACACCAGCCCCTGGTTCCTGCAACCCTGAAGCCAGGCCCCGCGCTTGGGCTCCGAATGGCGGTTTCGCCCGCCCGCACGCCGCGATTCGGCTCCGAATGGCGGTCTAGCCTGGTGCTGTGACGGTTGTGGGCGTGCTGGGGTTGCAGGGCGATGTGCGCGAGCATCTGCTGGCGGTGCGGGAGTGCGGGTTGGACAGCGTGCTGGTCCGTCGCGCCGAGGAGCTCGCTGAGGTGGATGCACTGATCCTGCCCGGCGGCGAGTCCACCACGATGAGCCGGCTGCTGGTCGCCTTCGATCTGATGGAACCGCTGCGTGTCCGGCTCGCCGACGGCATGCCGGCCTACGGCTCGTGCGCGGGGATGATCCTGCTCTGCCGGGAGGTCCTTGACGGTAGGCCTGACCAGCGGCAACTCGCGGTGCTGGACGCGGTGGTGCGCCGTAACGCATTCGGTCGGCAGGTCGATTCCTTCGAGGCCGATCTCGACTTCGTCGGTGTATCTCCAGGCCCGGTCCGGGCGGTATTCATCCGCGCCCCGTGGGTCGAGCAGGTTGGCTCCGGCGTCGAGGTGCTGGCCAGGGTGCCCGAGGTGGCAGTGGCCGGTAGTGCCGCCGGTAGGATCGTGGCGATTCGGCAGGGTTGCGTGCTGGCCACCGCGTTTCATCCCGAGCTGACCGGCGACCGGCGGGTGCACCAGCTCTTCTGCGAGATGGTCACCAGTCCCGTGGGGTGTAAGTAAAGGGCAAGGGCATGCAGGCGAGACTGGCACGCGAGCAAGAGGAGCATGGGCAGGTATGAGCGGCCATTCAAAGTGGGCGACGACCAAGCACAAGAAGGCCGTAGTCGACGCCAAGCGGGGCAAGCTCTTCGCTAAATTGATCAAGAACATCGAGGTGGCAGCGCGCACCGGTGGTGGTGACCCGGACGGCAACCCGACGCTGTTCGATGCGATCCAGAAGGCCCGCAGAACTTCGGTGCCCACCGACAACATCGATCGGGCCGTCAAGCGCGGCTCCGGTGCCGACGCCGGGGGCGTTGACTATCAAACGATCATGTATGAGGGATACGGGCCTGGGGGGGTGGCACTGCTCATCGAGTGCCTCACCGACAACCGCAACCGTGCCGCCTCGGAGGTCCGCACCGCGATGACCCGCAACGGCGGCACGATGGCCGATCCTGGGTCAGTGTCGTTCCTGTTCAGCCGGAAAGGCCTCGTGATCGTACCCAAGCAAGCGGGTATCTCCGAGGATGAGGTGCTGGCCGCCGTGCTCGATGCGGGCGCCGAGGAGGTCAATGACCTTGGCGAGTCCTTCGAGGTCGTGTCCGAACCGACCGACCTCATCGCGGTGCGCACGGCGTTGCAGCACGCCGGCATCGACTACGACTCAGCCGACGCGAGCTTCCTGCCCTCGGCGAGTACCGCGCTGGACGCCGACACTGCCCGCAAGGTGTTCAAGCTGATCGACGCGCTAGAGGACAGCGACGACGTCCAGAACGTCTACGCCAACTTCGACGTCTCCGACGACGTTCTCGCCGAGGTGGGCTGAGGAATCGGTGTGTCGGGGGCGTGGCGGGGATAGCGGGGGTTAGGGTTTATCGAACGGGTGTTCGTTCGAGGCGGGGTGTGGGGAGGGCGTGTGCGGGTGCTGGGAGTGGATCCGGGGCTTACTCGCTGTGGGCTCGGGGTCGTTGACGGTGGTGTTGGGCGGGCGGTGAGCTGTGTGGCCGTCGACGTCGTGCGTACCTCACTGGAGATGGATCTCAGCGCGCGGTTGCTCGCGGTGGCCGATGTCGTGGAGCGCTGGCTGGCTCAGTACCGTCCGGATGTCGTCGCGGTGGAGCGGGTGTTCAGCCAGAACAACGTGCGCACCGCGATGGGCACGGCGCAGGTCGGCGGAGTGGTGGCCTTGATCGCAGCGCGCCGGGGGCTGACGGTCGCCTTTCACACCCCCAGCGAGGTCAAAGCCGCCGTTACCGGGTCTGGTCGGGCCGGTAAGGAACAGGTCACGACCATGGTTACCCGGTTGCTAGGGCTGTCGGCCAAGCCGCGCCCGGCAGACGCCGCGGATGCCCTGGCGCTGGCGGTCTGCCATCTGTGGCGCGCGCCGATGACACAACGGCTCGCGCAGGCACGAGTCGAGTCGGAACGGCTGGCACGAGCCCACCGAGCAAAGCTAGCCGCCGCGGCCCGCCAGGCCGGAGCGGCGCGGTGATCTCCTCGGTGCGCGGGCAGGTGCTGTCAGTCGAGTTGGACCATGCCGTGGTAGAGGTTGGCGGCGGTGTTGGCTTGGCGGTGCATGCGGTTCCCGCCACCCTTGCGACCTTGCGCCGGGGCGAACAAGCCCAGCTCGCCACGTCGCTGGTGGTACGCGAGGACTCGCTGACGTTGTACGGCTTCGTCGATGCGGCGGCCCGGGAGTTGTTCGTGCTGCTGCAGACCGTCTCCGGAGTGGGACCACGGCTGGCGCTGGCGATGCTCGCCGTTCTCGAGCCGGACACGTTGCGCACGGCGCTCGCCCAGGGTGATCTCGCGGTGCTCACCCGGGTGCCCGGCATCGGGCGCAAAGGTGCGGAGCGCCTGGTCGTGGAGCTGCGAGACAGGGTGGGCGTGCTCGCACCCGCTGCGTCGGGATCCGCGACCGGAGGTGGCGGTGCGGTGCGGACCCAGGTGACGGAGGCACTGATCGGACTCGGGTTCGCGGCACGGCAAGCTGAGCTGGCGGTGGATGCTGTGCTGACCGAAGCCGACACCGAGCCCGCGGACACCTCCGAGATGCTGCGCAGCGTACTGACCAGGCTGGGAAGAAACCGGTGACCACTCCGGGGCCGGTGTCGGCAGTGGCGGACCCGGCAGACGTCGAGCTGGAGACCACTCTGCGGCCCCGCCGGCTGCTGGAGTTTATCGGGCAGGCTCGGGTGCGCGAGCAACTGGAACTGGTGCTGGAGGGCGCGCGGCGGCGGGGCGCCGCTCCGGACCACGTGCTGTTATCGGGTCCGCCGGGCTTGGGCAAGACGAGCCTTGCGATGATCATCGCTGCGGAGCTCGGCGCGGCGATCCGGGTTACCTCCGGACCGGCGCTGGAGCGCGCCGGGGACCTCGCCGCTATCTTGTCCAACCTCGTCGAAGGCGACGTGCTGTTCATCGACGAGATTCACCGGGTGGCTCGACCAGCCGAAGAGATGCTTTACCTCGCAATGGAGGACTTCCGGGTGGACGTGATGGTCGGAAAGGGACCCGGTGCCACCTCCATCCCACTGGAAATCGCACCGTTCACCCTGGTCGGCGCCACCACCCGGTCCGGTGCACTGACCAGCCCACTGCGGGACCGTTTCGGGTTCACCGCGCACATGGAGTTCTACGAGCCGCCCGAGCTTGAGTTGGTGTTGCGGCGCTCGGCCGGTATCCTCGGCGTGGACCTGCGCCCTGATGGGGGTATCGAGATCGCCGGCCGCTCCCGGGGCACACCTCGAATCGCCAATCGCCTGCTACGTCGGGTTCGGGATTACGCCGAGGTCCGAGCCGATGGTGCGATCACCCTCGAGGTGGCTCGCGCCGGGCTGGCCGTCTACGACGTTGACCAACTCGGGCTGGATCGGCTGGACCGCGCCGTGCTCACCGCGTTGGTACGTACCTTCGGCGGTGGACCGGTCGGGGTGTCGACGATCGCAGTCGCAGTGGGGGAGGAGCCGGCGACCGTCGAGGAGGTTTGCGAGCCTTTCCTGGTCAGGGCAGGCATGCTCGCCCGGACGCCGCGGGGCCGGGTGGCCACCGCAGCCGCGTGGCGGCACCTACGGCTCGATCCACCCGCCGACGCTCTCGCAGAGCCCACACCGACGCTGTTCGACGAGTGAATGTCAAAGGCCGCCCAGCCATAACCCGACGCCGACGATAAGAACGCCGCCGAAAACAACTTGGATGAGCGAGCAGCGAAGGGAGACTTCGAGGTAGCGCTTGCGAATGAGCGCGATCACGCCAAGCTCGATGGCGACCACGATGGCCGCGCACACCAGGGCGGTGGTCCGGTCGGAGATCAAGAACGGTAGCGCGTGAAAGACCCCGCCCACGGTGGTCATCACACCGGTGACCGCGCCTCGGGTGGTGGATGAACCTCGACCGGTCTGGGCACCGTCGTCGGAGAGCGCTTCGGACAGGCCCATACTGATGCCGGCTCCAAGCGCGGTGGCCAGCCCGACCAACAGGGCAGCGTGTGAACTCGACAGCAAGGCCACAGCGAAGATGGGCGCCAGCGTCGACAGCGTTCCGTCGATGAGTCCTACCAGGCCTGGCTGAACATACTGCAGCACAAACGCTTGCTCATCGGCTTCGATACGGCGCAACAGGGTGTCGGCGAAGCCGGCGTCGCGCTGGACCGCTGAACCGGACTGGGTCACCGAGGGGGCCACGGAGCGGGTCAGCGTCGCAGTCGGCGCCCCCGCGAACGCGAACGTCGTACTAGCGGCAGCGCCGTTGGACACCAGGGTATGGGGATCCAACGTGCGAGTCTCCAGGGCGTGTGCGCTGGGTCTGTATCGAGGCCTTGAGTATCGGTGCGACGGCACGCGTCCGTCCTTTCTTGGGCGCCGTGTACGGGGCTGGGCGGATCCACTGTGACGATCTTCTGGGGCGATCCCTGTAGCCAAGAGTCGTCGGGGCTGCTGGCGGAACCCTAAGCAATCGATCTGCCTCACTCGGCAACCTGAGAGACCTCGTTTAGTCGCAGCGCCCACAGGTCCGCAGCAGGCGACGACGAACCGGCTGACTGGGCCGAATGGTCGTGCCCACTACGGCATCTGGCCCAGCACGGCATCCAGCGTGGGCGGCGACGGGTGCGGTGAACGATCCCCACCACGGACCCGTCGATGCTGCTGACCCGACCGAAGTGCAACCTGGCACACTCGGTAGCGCAAGGCTGATGGTGATCGGAGAACCATGAACGCCCAGTTCCTACCGCTGCTGCTCATCGCCGCGCTCGCCGCGCTGCTGATCCTGAACACCCGTCGGCAAAAGCGAGCGATAGCTGACGCCCAGCGGTTGCAGAAGTCGCTGGTCAACGGCGACCAGGTGGTGACCACTTCCGGTGTACACGCAACGGTCGTGGGCAGCGCGGACGACACCACGATCGAGTTGGAGATCGCCCCGGGAGTCCGCACCAGGTGGTTGCGCGCCGCCATCCGAGAAAAGATCAATGCAGCGGACCAGGGCAGCGCGCCGCTGGCTGCGCCCATCGAGGGCAGCAGTCCCGCTGACAACTCCTGACTGACTTTGTGCAAGGCGGTACGCTCCCGCATCCGATCCCGGTGCTCGCGTCCGATCAGGGCGCTGGAACAGTGAAGACTGTGGCCGGTCGCCGGACACTGAGACGTAAACGACACTGAGCCGTTGATTGAGGAGAACCACCCACCGTGGCACCACCGGCCGGGCGCTTTCGCCCGTGGCGCAATCTGGCGATCTTCGCTGGGGTCGTTGCACTGCTTTACTCGCTGGTCTTCTTCACCGGCGGCAGGGACGCGACTCCCAAGCTGGGTATCGATCTGCAAGGCGGCACCCGGGTGACGCTGACCGCGCGGACGGTCGATGGTCGACCACCGTCACGGGAGTCCCTCGACCAAGCGCGACAGATCATCGAGCAGCGGGTCAACGGTATTGGCGTGAGCGGCGCTGAGGTGGTGCTCGACGGGACCAACCTGATCATTACGGTGCCGGGGGAGAACGGCGATCAGGCTCGCACTCTCGGGCAGACCGCCAGGCTGTATTTCCGGCCGGTGATCGAGGAGCAGCCAGCCGGAGTGCCCGCGCCGGTTCCAGGCGGTCAGCAATCGGGCGCCAGCAAACCAGCCGCACCTCCAGCGCCACAGCAACCACCGGCTGCCAGCACCGAAACGACACCGACGCCGCCCCAGCCCGTTGCGCCGCAACTGGCGCAGCCGCCGTCGTCGGGCGAGCCGACGCCCAGTCCCGCACCGCCGCCATCGGCTGCAACGCCGGCGCCCGCTCCCAGCGCACCGCCGTCGGTCGGCACGGCCCCGGCGGACTCCGCCGACCCACAGGCGGCCGAGCAGATCCGGCAGGCCCGAGCGCGGCTGCAGAGTCAGGACCCGGCGGTGCAACAACAGGCACTGGCTGCGCTGAACTGCGCTGCTCCAAACCCGTTACGGGGCAACGACGACCCGAACCTGCCGCTGGTCACCTGCGACCAGCACCACACTGCCAAGTACCTGCTAGGGCCGGCGTTCCTGTCCGGCGAGCAGGTTGCTAGTGCGTCATCCGGGCCGAATCAGGACGGCACGGGCTACGAGGTACGGCTGAGATTCAAGCATCAGGGCGAGGACATCTGGGCGCAGTACACGGCGAGCAACGTGGGCAAGCAGGCGGCATTCGCGCTCGACGGTGAGGTGGTATCGGCGCCGGTGATCAATGGGGCGATCCCTCCCGGTCAAGCGACCAGCATCGTCGGCCGCTTCACCCAGGCTGAAGCGCAGAACCTGGCCAATGTACTTAAGTACGGTTCCCTGCCGCTGTCCTTCCAGCCTTCGGAGTCCGAGACGGTGTCGGCCACCTTGGGCTTGGCGTCGCTGCGCGCGGGACTGCTCGCTGGCGCGCTGGGGCTGGCGGTGGTCTTCATCTACTGCCTGTTCTACTACCGGGTGCTCGGGGTACTGACGATCCTGTCCCTGGCGTTGTCTGGGCTGATCGTTTATGCCGTTTTGGTGTTGCTCGGGCGGTGGATCGGTTTCACCCTGGACCTGGCCGGGGTTGCTGGCTTCATCGTAGCGATCGGCATCACTGCGGACTCGTTCGTGATTTTCTTTGAGCGTCTTAAGGATGAGGTGCGCGACGGCCGGACATTCCGCTCGGCGGTGCCCCGGGCCTGGATCCGGGCGCGGCGCACCATCCTGTCCGCGGATGCGGTGAGCTTCTTGGCTGCCGCGGTGCTCTACGTTCTGGCGGTAGGGCAGGTGAAGGGCTTCGCCTTCACCCTCGGCATGTCGACGGTGCTCGACTTGGTAGTCGTTTTCCTGGCCACCCACCCGTTGGTGGCGATGGCGTCGCAGTCCCCGCTGCTGTCCCAACCGCAACTATCCGGCCTCGGAGCCGCGCAGCGCGCCGGAGCTGAAAGCCGATCGGAGCTGGCCACGGCGGGGAAGGGGGCCTGAGATGGCAGGTACGCTGGCGCGCCTCTACAGCGGGACCGGAGCGCTAGACGTCGTCGGCCGGCGGCGGATCTGGTACTCGGTATCCGGTGTGCTCGTCGCAATCTGCATCCTGTCGATGCTGCTGCGCGGATTCAACCTCGGCATCGATTTCGAGGGCGGTACCCGGGTCCAGCTGCCGGCCCAAGGGGCGACCGGCGCGATCAGCACCCAGCAGGTCGAACGCGTCTTCACCGCCACGGTGGGCCAGCCACCAGAGTCGGCGCAGACCGTCGGTACCGGTTCCTCGGCGAGCATCCTGATCCGCTCTGCAGCACTGGACACCCGCACGTCATTTGTCCTGAAAAGGGCACTATTCGAGCAACTGCACCCACTCGGAAAAGACGGGCGGCCCAGCGAACAGTCGATCAGTGACAGTGCGGTGAGCGCAACCTGGGGCGGCGAGATCAGCCGTCAGGCGCTGATCGCGCTAGTGGTGTTCCTGGGTTTGGTCACCGTGTTCCTCGCGGTGTATTTCGAACCTCGGATGGCGCTTGCAGCACTGATAGCCTTGGTGCACGACGTGCTGGTGACCGCCGGGATCTACTCATTGATCGGCTTTGAAGTGACGCCGGCGTCGGTCATCGGCCTGCTCACTATCCTTGGCTTCTCGCTGTACGACACCGTCGTCGTGTTCGACAAGGTTCAAGAGAATACCCGCGGACTGCTCGGCTTGACGCGGCGTACCTACGCCGAAGCCGCCAATCTCGCGGTCAACCAGACTCTGATGCGTTCGATCAACACGTCACTGATCGCGGTGCTGCCCGTGCTCAGCTTGCTGGTGGTCGGCGTGGGCCTGTTAGGTGTGGGCACGCTGAAGGATCTCGCTCTGGTGCAGATGGTGGGCATCACAGCCGGGGCAATGTCCTCGATCTTCCTGGCGACCCCGTTGGTGGTGGACCTCACCATGGGCAGGCCGGCGTACCGGCAGCAAGCCGAACGGGTCGCTGCGCGCCGGGAGAAGTTGTCCCGCAAGGCCGCCGCGAACGCAGATCGTGAGGGCGAGACCGTGTCGAGCGCCGCCGACAGCACGTCCATGGGGGACGTATTCACCACTGCGGCAGTGCCTACTGCGGTCGCCAAAACAGCACCAGGGGGGCGGCGGCGCGGGCACCCTGGGGGCAAGAACAGCAGACCGTCCGGCAAGGCCGGCAGATCCTCCCGCCGCTAACGGCGGTCGTGCGCTCAACTACGCTCCGTGGCCTTCGTTGCTCACAGTAACATCCCGGTCACGGCTTGGCAGCATTTTCCGACTTTCCATCACTAATGTGGTGCCTTGTCGTCCTTAGTCCTTGCCTACGGCCCGCTTTGGGGGAACGCTCTGTAGTCAGGCGCCGGATGTCGCACCGGGGAGTGAGGGGAACGGGGCGGCACCGTCACGGCGACCAGGGAGGATCGGGGATGGCGGGGTGGTCCATTCCGGGTGTGGTGCATCCCCGGGACGTACGTGAGGACGTGGTAGGTCGCCGGGTGGTTGCCCGTCACCGGATGACCCGCCGATCGCTCGCGATCACCTACGTGTCTCCGGAGCTGCTCGCGGACGCTGAGTTCCGCACGCGGTTCGCACGTGAGTTCCCCCGGCTGGCGCGGGTTCGGGATACCCGAGTAGCCCGCGTCCACCGTTACGTTGAATGCGACCATGGCGCCGCCATCATCGGCGATCATGTCCGTGGCACCGCGCTGCGTTCGCTGCTCCTGGCGCACGGTGCGGTCGGCATCGAGGCTGCGCTGGTCGTGCTCAAGGATTCGCTGCTTGCGCTGGCCGCCTGCCATGAGGCAGGCCTGGCGCACGGGGACGTCAAGCCAGAGCACGTCGTCGTCACCTCTACCGGCCGGGTTCGGCTGGTAGATTTCGGACTCTGGACATCCACCGGTCGGCAGCTGCTCGGCCGGGCGACGCCCTTCTACCTGGCTCCCGAACAGTGGAGTGAGCGGTCCGCCACTTCGGCCGGGGACGTCTACGCCGCTACGGTTACGTTCTTCGAGTGCCTCGTCGGCGCGCCACCCTTTTACGCTGACAGCATCGCCGAGCTCTCGATCAAGCATGAACATGTCGCCGCTCCGGTCGATGTAGTCCCTGAACCGGTGAGACAGCTGGTATTGCGCGGTCTCGCCAAGGACTTGGTTAGTCGAGCTGATGCACCGGCCCTGCTCGGTCATATTCATGACGTGGCGGATCGTGCAGTCGGCTCTGATTGGGAGCGACGCGGACGACGCGAGCTCGCGACGCTGCTCGGCAGCGGCCGCACGCTACCTGATGTGTCGGCGCTCGGACGCCGGAGCGATCGCGCTGGCTGGAAGCACCACAAGCCAGTCCGGATGGCTGCGGTGATGGGTGGTGCGTTGGCCTTGGCTGCAGGCTTGTCGAGCCCGCCGTTAGCGGTCATCTTGCCAGGAATCAGCGTGTTCGGTCCGGGCAGATCGCCGGTACTGGCATTTCCTGAGCCCGATCAGAGCACCGTTCCGGTGCGTGTAGTGACCAACGGCCCACTGGCTGACCGTGCGCCTTCGGCGAAGGCGGTGACCGGCACGCGGGTAGCCAAGGCGCGACCGCCAGCAGCAGCAATGCCGGCGCCGAATACTTACCCAGTGCCCTATCGGCATCCCATTGCGGGTGCAGTGGTTCAAGGTTCCGCGGACTCGGACGGCGTTGACCAGAGGCGCTCCACATCGAGCCAGTTTGGAGACGGCGAGTCCACCTTCACCTCACCGGCGTGTGCCCAGGGAGAGGTTGACCAGGCGCCCTGCTCGGCGGTGGACCCGGTTCAGTCGACGGCGGATCCGGCGGGGACCGTATTGGTTCCGTCGCAGGTGATCCCGGCGGCGGTATCGACGCCGGTCGACCTGCCAATCCAGTTGCCGGTGCAACTGCCGGTGCCTGTGGCGGTCCCGGTCAAGGCACCGGTTCAGGCCCCCAAATCGGTTCCGGTCCAGAAAGAAATCCAATCCCGTCAGGACGCTCTGGTTCCGAAGGACGCTCAAATCAAGACTGATTATCGGAGCTGGAAAGAGGCGCGGCCCGGCCAGAGCGCTACCGGCAAGACGGGTTACTCGACGAACCGACCGCAGGAACGCTCGGACAGGTCGGCAGACTTGAAGTCCTCAGGCCATGGAAACCCGAACTCCTCCGGCCCGAGAAACTCGCAATCCACCGGACAGGGAAACCGGGTTCGGTAGATCTATGGTGCGTACCACAACGAGCAGAGACGACTTGGCCGCCCTGCTCGTGTCGTTGATTCGTGAGGTGCCGAACTTCCCGCAGCCCGGTGTGCTCTTCCGGGATCTCGCACCGGTCTTCGCTGATGCGGCTGCGTTCCGAGCAGTGGTGGACGCGTTGATCGCGCCGGCTCAACAGGTCGACGTGGTGATCGGGGTGGAGGCCCGCGGGTTCCTGCTCGGCGCCGCAGCCGCCTACGCTCTGGACGCTGGCGTGGTCGGCGTCCGCAAAGCTGGCAAGTTACCGGTGGTTTGCGACCAGGAGGGTTACGCCCTTGAGTATGGTGTCGCCTCGCTGGAACTGGCCGACGGGGTTCTGCAGCCGGGCCAGCGGGCTTTGGTGGTCGACGACGTACTCGCCACCGGGGGCACAGCGGCGGCGACCTGCGCGCTGGTTGAGCGGGCCGGGGCCACGGTCAGCGGCGTCGCGGTATTGCTGGAGATCGCTTCGCTGGCTGGCCGTGATCGGCTAGCCGGTCGATCGCTGCACGTCTTGCTGACGGTCTAACCTGTAAAAGGAACTGTTGTCACCACGTGGCGGGAGCGTGCGCTGTGAGCCAGGACCTGCAGCGTGTCGATGCAGCGCCGGCTGACTCCACCGCAGCCGCGGGTTCGCAGCGGCCTCCGTCGGCGACCCGGCGGGTGCGGGCCCGGTTCGCGCGGCGGATCACCGCCCAGCGCCCCGGCCCGGTCAAGCAGGTTCTTGAACCACTCGCCGCGGTGCATCGGGAGTTGCACCCTAAGGCTGACCTCGCACTGCTGCAGCGCGCATATGACGTCGCGGCAGAAAAGCATGCTCACCAAAAACGCAAGTCTGGCGATCCCTACATCACCCATCCGTTGGCGGTCTCGACTATCCTCGCCGAATTGGGGATGGATACGACCACGCTGGTAGCCGCGCTGCTCCACGACACTGTGGAGGATACCGATTACTCATTGGTCCGCCTCTCGGCGGACTTCGGTGAGGTGGTCGCGCATCTCGTCGATGGTGTCACTAAGCTAGACAAAGTCAAGCTCGGCGCCGCCGCCGAGGCTGAGACCATTCGTAAAATGGTTATCGCGATGGCCCGTGATCCGCGCGTACTGGTGATCAAGCTAGCGGACCGGCTGCACAACATGCGCACCATGCGCTTCCTGCCACCGGAGCAGCAGGCGCGCAAAGCCAAGGAGACCCTCGAGGTCTTCGCCCCGCTGGCACACCGGCTGGGCATGGCAACCATCAAGTGGGAGCTTGAGGACCTTTCCTTCGCTATCCTGCACCCGAAGAAATACGACGAAATTGTGCGGCTAGTGGCCAATCGGGCGCCGTCTCGCGACACCTACCTGCGGACGGTGATTGATGAGATCTCGGCGCAGCTGACCGGCTCGCGGATCACCGCCACCGTTGAGGGCAGACCCAAGCATTATTACTCGATTTATCAGAAGATGATCGTGCGCGGCCGTGATTTCGATGACATCCACGACCTGGTCGGTGTACGGATCATGGTCGAGGACGTACGGGACTGCTACGCCGCAATCGGGGTCGTGCACTCGGTATGGCAGCCGATGCCGGGCCGGTTCAAGGACTATGTCGCGCAACCCCGCTTCGGGGTCTACCAGTCGTTGCACACCACGGCGATCGGACCGGATGGCAAGCCGTTGGAAGTGCAGATCCGGACCCGCGAAATGCACCGCACCGCGGAGTACGGCATCGCTGCGCACTGGCGGTACAAGGAGACCAACGGCACCCACAACGGTGTCCATAACGGAGCCGTCGATATCGATGAGATGGCCTGGATGCGGCAGCTGCTGGACTGGCAGCGGGAGGCCGCCGACCCCAGTGAGTTCCTCGAGTCGCTGCGCTATGACCTAGCCACCCGGGAGATTTTCGTCTTCACGCCCAAGGGTGAGGTCATCACACTACCCACCGGCTCCACCCCGGTCGACTTTGCTTACGCGGTGCACACCGAGGTCGGCAACCGCTGCATCGGCGCGCGGCTCAACGGCCAGCTCGTCGCCTTGGAGCGGAAGCTGGAGAACGGCGAGGTCGTCGAGATCTTCACCTCGAAGGCGGAGGGTGCCGGTCCGAGTCGGGATTGGCTTTCCTTCGTTGCCTCGCCCCGAGCCCGGGCCAAGATCAGGCAATGGTATGCCAAGGAGCGGCGCGAAGAGGCCATCGAGACTGGCAAGAACGCCATCGCCAAGGAACTGCGCCGGGTTGGGCTGCCGGTGCAGCGGCTGGTCTCCGCCGAGTCGATGGTGGCCGTGTCTCGAGAGCTGCGTTATCCCGACGTCAGTGCCCTCTACGCCGCTGTCGGCGAGCATCACGCCTCGCCTCGGCATGTGGTGCAACGCCTGGTCGCGCTGCTGGGTGGTGAGGAGGGTGCTGAAGAGGTGCTGGCCGACCGGGCCACCCCGTCCACGGTCCAGCGCCGTCGACCGACCACTGATTCCGGCGTGCGGGTTAGTGGCGCCGCAGACGTCTACGCCAAGCTCGCCCGGTGCTGCACGCCGGTGCCGGGCGATGAGATCCTCGGGTTTGTCACCCGTGGCGGCGGCGTCAGCGTGCACCGGACCGACTGTACAAACGCTGAATCGCTGCGGGCACAGCCCGAGCGGCTGGTCGACGTGGAGTGGGCGCCTTCGTCGGCGTCGGTGTTCCTAGTCGGGATCCAGGTGGAGGCGCTGGATCGACACCGCCTGCTGTCGGATGTCACCAAGGTGCTCGCGGACGGTCGGGTGAATATTCTGTCCGCCTCGGTCACTACCACCCGAGACCGGGTGGCGGTGAGCCGGTTCTCCTTCGAGATGGGGGACCCCAAGCACCTGGGGCACGTGCTGCGCGCGGTGCGCAACATCGAAGGGGTCTACGACGTCTACCGGGTCACGTCGTCGAACTGACTTGCCCGGTGCCGTCAGGTCGCCTTTACGTCGACGGACGTGATCGTGACCGGTTGGTTGGGCTTGCCGCCGCCAGGGGAGGGTTCCAGCGAGCCGTCATCGCCCGCCTTGGCTATCTGGTCTAGGACTTCGAGACCGGTCGGTGAAACCGAGGCGAAGACCGTGTATTGCGGTGGCAGCTGAGTCTGGCCGTAGATCAGGAAGAACTGGCTACCGCCGCTGTCGGGTTGACCGGTGTTGGCCATGGCAACGAGCCCGCGCCCGTAGGCTAGCTGCGGAAACACCTCATCCGGGATGGTGTACCCGGGTCCGCCGGCACCCGAGCCAGTCGGATCCCCGCATTGCAGAACCTGCAATCCGGGGTTGGTGACCAGCCGGTGGCACGGGCTGTTGGCGTAAAAACCTTGCTGAGCCAGGCTGATGAAGCTGCTCACGGTGCAGGGGGCCAATGCCCGGTCGAGGGTCAGGCCGATCGCGCCGGCCGAGGTCTGCATGGTCACCGGCACGGTGCCCGTGGCGGAGGTGAAGCCGGCCATCGGGGGCTTCACCGGCCTGGCCGGGGGCTGCTGAGCAGAGGCCGGGTACTGGCAGTCCACCGACGCAGGCAGTGGCGTCGGCCGGACCGGTAGCGGGGTGACCTTGTCGTCGGCGCGGGGAGTGGCCGGAGAGCTCGCTTTGGCCGGCTTTGCCGAGCTAGACGGCTTCGCGGTGGCCTCGACTGCTTGATGCCGGTTGCCCAACGTCACGATCAGCACCACGACGCCGATCACCAGCACCACCGCGGCCGCGCCACCCGCCACGGCATATTTGCGGCGTGCCTTGGCTCGTTCCGCTCGGTGGGCGAGCTGGCGATCCAGTTTGCGTTTCGCGGCCTCGCGACGCTGCTCGTTCGTGGGCACCCGGACTCCTGTGGCTCGGCGACGATCGCGGCGCAGTCTATGTGGGCCGTGGTTAAGGCCGCCGTCAGCCTCCCTGCCACGCGCGCCCTAGGCTGGACCTGTGCTGGTCGCAGGTTTTCCTACCGGATCCTTCCAGGCGAACTGCTTCGTGCTCGCACACGAAGCTGGTGGTCCGTGCGTGGTAGTCGACCCGGGTGAGGGTGCCGAGCAGCCACTAGACGAACTGCTGCGCCGCCATCAGCTCGACCCGGTAGCGGTACTGCTCACACATGGACATTTCGATCACATCTTCGCGGTGACGCCGGTATGCGACGGCAACGACATCCCGGCTTGGATTCATCCCGAGGACCGGGTGCTGCTGTCTGACCCGCTCCGGGCGCTGTCCGCCGAAGCGCGCCAGTTCTTCGGGGGCCGGGTTGCGCTGCGCGAGCCCCGTGAGGTGCGCTTGCTTGCTGACGGGGCGTCTGTGGAGCTGGCCGGGTTGACCCTGACCGTCGATCACACGCCGGGCCACACCCGCGGCTCGGTGACCTTCCGCTCGGTGGCCGGCGAGGGCTCCGGGCCGGCCCTGCTGGTCTCCGGCGACACACTGTTCGCCGGTTCGATCGGACGAACCGATCTACCCGGCGGTGATCACGAGCAGATGCTCGCCTCGCTCCGGAACAAGATCCTCGTGCTGGACGACGAAACCGTGGTGCTGCCAGGCCACGGCCCGCAGACCACCGTCGGTAGGGAACGTGCGAGCAACCCGTTCCTGCACGGCCTCAGCGCTCCTCGCCGAGCCCGCGGATTGTGAACCGCTCAGCCGGTCACTAAGATCGCCAACAGACGATCAAAACCCTTGCGGTGCGGTGGATTCGATTGTGTCGTGCCGGGCCACCAGTGCGGCGATCGCCGTGGTGATAGGGACAGCGGCAACGAGCCCGATGCTGCCGACTAGCGTGCGTACCACCTCCTGGGCGACGTCCTGGGTGGTGACCAGGGTGCCGAAACTCTGCCCGGACAGCGAAAAGAGCAGCAGCACGGGCAACACGGCTCCGGTGTAGGCCAGCGCCAAGGTGTTGACCGCTGAGGAGATGTGGTCCCGGCCGATCCGCAATGCTGCGGTATAGAGCTGCCGGGCCCCGAGGTCGGGATTCGCCCGGCGCAATTCCCACACCGAACTGGTCTGGGTGACGGTGACATCGTCGAGAACGCCGAGGGCTCCGATCAGCATCCCCGCGAGCAGCAATCCCCGGGCATCGATTCCGTGGCCGAGGACTCCGATGAGCTTGGCGGTGTCGTCGTCCAGCCCGGTCAGTTGAGTGGCCGCGGAGAATGCGGTACCGAGTAGCCCGATCAGCGCGAGGCTCAACACCGTGCCCAGCACCGCGCTGGAGGTCTGTGCCGAGACCCCGTGCGTGAGATAGAGCACCCCAAACATGATCACGCTTGCGGCCAGCACACCGACGATCACCGGGTTCCCGCCGGTCAAGATCGCAGGGAACAGGTACGTCACCAGCACCAGAAAGCTGAAGCCCAGCGCGGCCAGCGAGGCGAGACCTCGCCACCGGCCGAGCAACAACACGGCGGCGGCGAACAGCGTGGCCAGCCACAGCATCGAGGCGCCTCGCTGAAAATCCTGGATCTGGTAGGAGGCGGAGTCGGAAGGATCGCCACCGGTGTACCCGAGGACCACCTGATCACCGACAGCGAAGCGCGGCGTGCTCGGTTCGTCGGGTAATACCTGTTGGATCATCACACCGGGTGAGTCGCCGTCGGTGAGCCGCACACTGAGCGAGATGCACCTCTTGTCCTGGCCTGCCGACCCGGTCCGGCCAACGCCTGCACCGCCGGTGGTGCAGGGAGCGGACGTCGCAGTGAGCACGTCGCCCTGCACCGGCCGCTGCCCTAGTCCGATGTCGACACCGCTGTGGGGCTGGGCACCCGGCCAGGTGAGCCAAAGCCCCACCAGAGTGGCTAGCGCGATCGGGATCAGCACCGCAGCCAGCAACATCTTGACTCGGTGGGAGGACGGCGGCGCAGGTCCATGCCCATGTCCGTGGCCATGCGCGCTGGCAGCGCCGGCCGGCTTGACGGTGCCGCGGTCACGGTGCCGGCCGGTTCGATGGTCCAGTGCGCTCATCAGCTGGCGTGCCTCTCGGGTCGATACGCGCTACGTTCCTAGCGGATCGAATGTGTGTTCGATACAGTGGGGCGATGCGGTGGGACAACCTGATGCTCTCGGACGACTCTGCGCCGGACGCGCTGTTCGGAGTGGATGACGTCATCAGGCGTACCCTTGACACCCCGGAGTTCCGCGGGATGACCTTTTACGAGGTGCGGGCCCAGTCGATCCTCAATAAGGTACCTGGCCAATCCCGAATGCCGTTTGAGTGGACCGTCAACCCATACCGGGGTTGCAGCCATGCTTGTGTTTATTGCTTCGCTCGGCGGACTCATGAGTATCTCGATCTCGACGCTGGGATCGACTTCAACTCGAAGATCGTGGTGAAAGTCAACGCGCCAGAGCTGCTGCGTAGGCAGCTCACCTCCCCGCGGTGGGCGGGGAACCATATCGCGATGGGCACCAACGTTGATCCCTACCAGCGGGTCGAGGGACGTTACCGGCTGATGCCCGGCATCCTCGAGGCTCTCCGCGATGCACGGAATCCGTTCTCGATCCTCACCAAGGGCACCTTGGTGTTGCGCGACCTGCATCTGCTCCGCGAAGCCGCGAAGGTCACTGACGTCGCGGTCAACGTCTCAGTGGGATTCGTTGACCGGGCGCTGTGGCGGCGCGTCGAGCCCGGCACGCCCGCTCCACATGCCCGGCTCAGCGTGTGTCGCACGCTCACCGATGCGGGCATCGGATGCGGTGTGCTGATGGCACCTGTACTCCCGTACCTCACCGACTCGGTCAGTCAGCTCGAGGCGACCGTGTGCGCGATCGCGGAAGCCGGCGCCCGCAGCATCACCCCACTCGTGCTCCACCTACGCCCCGGCGCGCGGGAGTGGTACCTCGGCTGGCTGGAGCGTGAGCACCCGGAGCTGGTGTCGCGCTACCGAGAGCTTTACGGCGCAGGCGCATATGCACCCAAGACATATCGGCAGAGCATCGCCGCCCGGGTACACGCGCTGGCTCGGCGCTACGGCGTCGGAGCCGTGGTGCCGGCCGAGGCCCGCAGACCCCCCGTCCAACGCACAGTGGTGCAGGCGCGGCCCACGGTGGCCAGCACGCCCACCACGACGAATACGCAGGCGGAGCAGCTCAGGCTGCTATGACCAGGGGACGCCGACGGCGGCAGCGCTCTTGGCGCGGCTAGCCTCTGCAGGGTCCGGTTTGCCGTTGGAGAGATCGAGGAGCGACTTCCCGTGATGCGCACCCACCCTGCCGGCACGCTGCGCGCCGAGCATGCAGGGAACACCGTCACCCTCGCCGGGTGGGTTGCCCGGCGCCGCGACCACGGGGGTGTGATCTTCATCGACCTGCGAGACGCCTCCGGTGTGACCCAGGTGGTCTTCCGGGAGGGCGACATGGCTCAGCGGGCGCACCGGCTACGCGCCGAGTTCTGCCTGCAGGTCACTGGCACCGTGGCGATCCGTCCCGAGGGCAACGCGAACGCCGACATACCCACTGGAAGCATCGAGGTCACCGCCGAAGAGCTGACGGTGCTCAGCGAGTCAGCACCGCTGCCGTTTCCACTCGATGAGCACCTTGAGGTCGGCGAAGAAATCCGGCTGCGGCACCGTTACCTCGATCTGCGCCGGCCCAGCCCCGCTGCCGCGATGCGACTGCGTAGTGAGGCCAACCGGATCGCCCGCACGGTGCTGCATGAGGAACGGTTCATCGAGATCGAGACCCCGACCCTGACTCGGTCCACCCCGGAAGGGGCCCGGGACTTCCTGGTGCCAGCGCGGCTACAGCCAGGCTGCTGGTATGCGCTGCCGCAGTCACCGCAGTTGTTCAAGCAGCTACTCATGGTCGCCGGCATGGAGCGGTACTACCAGATAGCGCGCTGCTACCGGGATGAGGACTTCCGCGCCGACCGCCAGCCCGAGTTCACCCAGCTCGACATCGAGATGAGCTTCGTCGAGCAGGATGACGTGATCGCGCTTGGCGAGAAAGTGATCGCCGCCTTGTGGGCGGGGCTGGCGGGCCAGCACATCGAGCTGCCGATCAGCCGCCTGAGCTACGCCGATGCGATGGCGCGCTACGGCACCGACAAACCAGATCTCCGCCTCGGGCTTGAGCTTACTGAGCTGACCAGCTATTTCGTCGACACTCCGTTCCGGGTGTTCCAGGCGCCGTACGTGGGAGCGGTGGTCATGCCTGGCGGAGCGACTCAGCCGCGGCGGCAGCTGGACGCGTGGCAGGAGTGGGCCAAGCAGCGCGGTGCCAGGGGACTGGCCTATGTACTGATCAGCGCGGACGGGGAGCTGTCCGGGCCGGTGGCCCGCAACCTCGCCGAGCACGAGCGTGACGGCTTGGCCAAGGCCGTAGGCGCCAACCCCGGCGACTGTGTGTTTTTTGCCGCCGGTGACGCACGTGATGCGCGTGCCCTGCTGGGTGCCGCCCGGGTGGAGATTGGTCGGCGCTGTGGTCTGATCGACGAGTCAGCCTGGTCCTTCGTGTGGGTCGTCGATGCACCCATGTTCGAACCCGTCGAGGGCAGTGGCGATGTGGCAATGGGGCACAGCAGCTGGACAGCGGTTCATCACCCGTTCACCGCGCCCACGCCGGAGTGGAGTGGCCGTTTCGAGCAGGACCCAGGCGCCGCCCTGGCCTACGCCTACGACATTGTCTGCAACGGCAACGAGATTGGCGGGGGCTCGATCCGTATCCATCAGGCTGACGTACAACAACGAGTTTTCCGGGTGCTCGGGATCGCCGCCGATGAGGCCCGGGACAAGTTCGGGTTCCTACTCGAGGCTTTTCGTTACGGCCCGCCGCCGCACGGGGGTATTGCCTTCGGTTGGGACCGGATCTGCATGCTGCTCGCCGGTG
>JAVXWL010000028.1:0-8718 GCA_032230565.1 Pseudonocardiales bacterium
CCATTACGAACTGGCCACCGACATCGATCCGCGGCATCGGATCCCGCACGCCTTCACCGAACTCATCCTCGCCATCTGAGCTATGCACCGCAGCGCCCACCCATGCTCACCACGCGACAACGCAACAGCGCCAGCTGGCCGCACCCTTGCTCAGCGTTGGTTGACTTCCACGGCGGTGCGTACCGCGCTTTCCAGCGAGCCTTCAATCCATGCTGGTTTCAAGCTGGTGTGCTCACCGGCGAAATGCACTCTTCCCTCGATGCCACGGGTCGGTAGGTGGTACTCATGCAGCTGGCCCGGGGTGAAGATGGCGGCCTCGCCTAAGGCGTAGCGGGCGCGGATCCAGGACTGAGTTGCGCCAACTCCGGTGAACTCCTGATAGACCTGCGGACCGAACATTGTGGCCATGTTGTCCAAGGCGAAGACGTAACGCTCATCGTCGGTGAGCGAGTCCCAGCGCTGGGCGTCGTCGGACCATGTGTAAGAGGCCAGTACCACCCCGCCGCGCGACTCGGGGACATGAGAGGGAAAATAGGTGAAGCGGTTGGGGCTGTCTGTGGCACAGCCGCCGCCAGTGAATCCCTGGTCTCCTTGCTCCCAGAACCGGTTCTTGAACTCCAAGAGTACCTTGGTGGCCGCGTCGTAATGCATAGCGGTGATGGCCCGCCGTTTCGGGTAGGACAGTGCGGGCACGAACTCGCAGAAACGTTGGGCGGTCAGCGGAATGGTGATGATGGCGTAGTCACCCTCAAACGTTTCTACCGGTGCTTCAGGGCCGCCGCGGTCCCCGTCCTCGGTGCCGGACTCTGCGGTGGTCTCGATTCGCACGCCGCTCGAGGTCTGGGTCAGTTTGGTCATCCGCCGGTTCGACTTCACAGTGTCGGCTAGCGAGGTGGTAAGCGCATCGGTCAGGGTGGCCGTGCCGCCTTCGAGTTCCCAGTAACGAGAGGTGGGGGTGATGATCGCGTGGTCCATGAGGGTCGGGAACAGCGAATAGTGCAGCCGAGACGTCATGTTGTCCAACGTGCCGGTCGCCTCGATGTCGGGGAGGCTCCACCCGGCCGACTCCACCAGGTAGCGGTGCGTGGAGTAGTCGTCGTAGGTGCTGATCAGCTTGGCCCATGCTTCGATCTGATCATCGATCGCGCCGGTAGGCGTGACCGTGACCGGGCCCAGCGCGTGGTCCACCGCGGCGCCTGTCGTGGTGCTCAGCGATGAGGAGAACAAGCGGTTCACCGCCGCCGGGTCGGCCGCGTACTGGGCCCGGGTCACCTTCAGTCCGTTGACCTGGATGAGGCTGTGTCCGGTGGACGCGGGCGCCTGGAAGCTCACCGGGGGGCCATTGGTCCAGGTCTGGCCGGTGAAGGAGCGATAGACCACCGGCGGCACTTGACCGGTCGGTTCGGCCCCGGCAGCGACATCAGCGTTGTAGAACAGTCGACGGCGGATTCCGAGCTTGTCTGTCAGCGCGAGCACCATGGGATGGAAGTCGGGCAGGCGCATCGCTCCCGCTTCAGCGTGCAAGGCTTTATCCGAAAACACTCCCCGGAACGTCTTGATCCGCCCACCGGTCCGGTTGGCGTTGGCCTCCAGGATCGTGACAGTGTGCCCGGCATCGCGTAAGAGCTTCGCCGAGACCAACCCGGCGATACCAGCGCCTACGATAAGGACCCTCTTCGGGCTGGTGGTTTTCGGCAACCAGTCGGAACAACACGGCAGCTGATCATGCCATGATCACGTGGGGTCAACGGAACCTCAGCTCATCACTCCTGTGGCGAGTTTTGGCACACCACAGGTGTTCATCAAGATCAACGGGAAGACTCTTACTTATGGCGTGCGGTTGACCAGGCCGGGAATGTTCTGGACATCCTCGTTCAGTCCCGGCGCAACGCCAACGCCGCGACCAGGTTCTTCCGCAAGCTGCTCAAGGGACTGCGGTACGTGCCACGGGTTCTGGTCACCGACAAGCTAGCCAGCTACGGGGTGGCCCACCGACGGCTGATGCGCAACGTGGAGCATCGCCGATCGAAGTATCTGAACAACCGGGCGGAGAACTCGCATCAGCCCACCCGCCAACGGGTACGAGCCATGAAACGGTTCACCTCACCCGGGCACGCCCAGCGGTTCCTGGCCGCGTTCAGCGGGATATCCGCGCACTTCCGACCTGGCCGCCACAGACTCGGCGCCCAGGAATACCGACGCGAAATGACCGGCCGATTCACCACCTGGAACGAGGTCACCGGCACGGCCACAGCGGCCTGACCCAGGCCATGGCAGACCGACCCGCCCGATCCAACCATGCCCGTACCGCCAGACAACTTCAGCAAGTTGACGGTGCCCTCGGTACGACGGCGTCTCGGTGCCGACCAGAGTGCTCTTGCCGCGTTCAGCCTCACCGAGTACCAGTACCCGGGCGTGTCCCTGCGCGACGCGGGCGACCGCCTCGCGCAGCGCGGGCCACCGCTGCGCCGGGAGTAACGGCTCCAGGAGCGCTGCGGCCGCGACTAGGGTCGCCGGCAGGGCACCTGAAGTGTTACTCATGGTTAAAGGAACGCCACCGACCACCCCCGTAGTCGAACAATCCACATCGATGATGATCAACGCCGCTGAAAATCGGGGCCCTCATCGTGGCGGGTAGGCCGGTCATTCGACGGCGAGGCGGAGCTGCTGGTCGAGGGTTGGAAGCCCTAGCCGAGATTCTTCTCGATGAGTGCCACGTACGTGTCCATGGAATGGTCCCTGATACCGTCGGAACCTGGGGCGAACGGATCACTGGTGAAGCCCTTGAAACTATCCGTCATTTTGCTCGCGAAGGACATTTTTTCGTGCAGTTTTCCATTTGCGTCGAAGTACATCATGGCGTTGACGTGATGGAACGCAGGTTCGGGGGGCACCCGCGCGACGGCGTCATTGTTATTGACAAAACGGAAGTGTCGAGATGCGAACGCCGTGTCGTGGGCGCTAGCGAAAAGGCGATCACACGTCCGCGGCTGGCCAAAGGTGTACACTCCGTTGGCGAGTAGTTTCGGGTCTTCGAGGTGCATCGTGGCGCCGGCCATCATAGCGAGTGCACCGCCGAGGCTGTGACCGGTGAACCACAAGGTCTGGTCGTTCGTGCGGACTTCTGCAACCTTATCCCGAATCTCTGGGTACACCGATGCCAGCGCACGACTGAAACCGAGATGAACCAGACCTGTTCTCGCGGGTCCAGGGATCACGGGTGAGTTAGCATCCGACAGCCAGTCTCGGATCTGCGATGGTTCAGTACCACGAAACGCGACTACAATCATGTGATCGCTGGCTGCCAGATACGCCTGGGTGTCTTCTAACGGGAACGGCATTTGATGTGTCCCGCAGAAATGCGTCAGCCGATCGAAACCCCACTCCTCAGTGTTCGCGCGGATCTCAGCTTCATCTTCATAGGCCAGCCGCGCGGCCCTGCCGAGCCAATAAGCGTGTTCCAGGGAGTACCCATCGGCATGCTGATTAAAAGCGGAAACAACCACCGGTCGTCCTTTCGCTGATTCCTGTCCGACTCGAATCGGTTGCGAACAATTCCACGTCGAGGGACCAGTCATGCGGCCGTCGCCTCCTCCCACAACCCTGCGATGCGATGCGATGCGACGATACCGGATAAACAGCCCCCGAGTATTCCGGGGAGGAGCCTGACGACAGCATGAGCGGCGTCCGCAGCGCACCCAGGTCTTACCACCCGATGGACCCGATACGGTCCAGGCGCCGCACGAGGGACTCAATCTCACTACTTCATCGGTACCTGGCAGCTGGGAACACGTTTGGGAGAAGAGGCCTGGGGCTATCTGAAGCGCCAAGGCTGGCGCCCAGCCGCCCGAACTCAGCGCCCGAGCGCGGCGAAACCCGAATCGGCGATGGCAGGATGAAGCGGCAACTGAGCTCCGGCGGCGAGAAGTTCGTGAGAGGACTCCTCGTGCTACCGGAGCTCCATCGCTCTTCCCGGCCCGACATGCCGAAGATCACCAACCCCGGTAGATCAGCGCCCGCTTCCGAGCACCTCAAATCTGCCCCGAGCGCACCTGTCGATCTGGAAACGACCGTGCTCGCCGCCCAAGCCGGCGACACCTGGAGCCGATACGCCCCCCGGCGATCATTCACGACCACAATCACTCCGAACTGGCGACAGTTGAATACGCGAGCTCGCCAGAGTCACGCGCCCACTGCCCCACGCAGAAGTCGACATCACCGTGATCGCCTTATGGCTCCGATACGAGAACATCACCACCACGCGGGATCAGCCCGCCCGGTCAAAGTTGAAGAGCCCCAAACCAGCGGCGACAGCGTCCGGTTCTCCCAAACCACACCGGACAGGGGTAAAAGGCCTGATCCGACCACACGGCCGGTGACCACCATCCTTCGGGCAGATCCAGTGGCCACCACCGTTCATGTCTTGCGCCCGCCACCGTTCAGGTCCGCGTGTCCCTTGACGATCCTCCGAACACATCACACGCTAAGAAGTGTAAAGAGACTTCATTCACGCGACACGAGGATCCTGCGGAGGATACTCCAGGACAGGTCGGAGTAAGTAGTGAAATCTTTCACTTCGTGTAATCCTGTCTCTTCGTCGATATTTTCAACAACGAATTTAAATACCTCACGAGCGCCTTCCCTGGCCGCGATGTACTCAGGACCCGTCTCGGCTTCGTTGAGGCAAACATGGAAGGTTGCCGCGTAGTCGCTGTTTTGTTCAGCAGATTATTTCGACCGGCAACGTCGCTTCCACCGTCCATTGGGCAATAGACTCTGTGCACAGCGAACTGTTCACCCGCCAACCACGCGCACTGTCCAGGCGTAAGTGTCAGCAACCCCAGCTTTTCAGCGCTCCAACTAAGTGCGCTGTAGCCATCACGTCGACCTGCCCCGCCAGGCAGTAAATGATGCCAGTGGTGTTTCCATGCGGGTGAATGGGCAAGTAGTGCTGCGCAGGCCAAATTTCCAAGACCACGGGAGAGTTGTAGTCGCCGACGTGCTGCTCGTCGGTGACTACGTAACTGCCCTTTCCGCGCAGGTATTTCATGGCCAGGTCATCGTAGTCGCCGCCGTTTCCATCGCAAGTCACACGAATGTAGGGCGGATGGGACTTATCACCATTGAGCTTAATCCCGATTTGTTGACACCCTCTACTTTATATTCCAGTATCTCACGCAGGAAACCTCCTTGTTCAAGCTGAGCCCTTAATCCCTCGATTTCCCAAGTAGAGAGGCGAATGCTGGATGCTTTACGAGCTAGGTCCATGACTGTTGGAGGCACCATGAGTTGGGCGAGCGTACTCGTCGAAGGAAGTCGCCTGAGTAATGGTCAAGGAGGGACTGAGGTGACTCGCCTTGAGGCGCAGCGCACTTTCCTCTTCTTCTTTGGAGACATAAAATGGAGGCTCATTGGTTCCCGAAACACCCTCGTGGACATTTGAGTCGCGACTGTGGAACTCATCGATTGCCCTCCTTTCAACAATTTTGGTTCGCGGCGACACTCATCTTGCACAGGGTCAAAATATTATTTAGAAGCGCAAATTCTGCAATTTCTCAATCGACGCAACAGACCCTCCGATCCGACGCCACCAGCGACTGTGGTGGCTACTCGATCTTGTCGGTCATTTGGGGTTCGGTGTCGTGACGGGCGGTCAAGGCCTCACGACCGACCTTCTCCACTGACACGACGTTCTTGGTGAGGGGGGTGTTGAGAAGTAAGCCGGCGCCCGCAGCTGCCGTTTTGGCTCCCAGGTCGTAGCCGGATGTCGGCACTTGGACCATGTCGGCGTACTTGTCGGATAGCGCTTGGCGCAGGAACGCCGGGACGGCTCCTTTCATACCGGGGGGCAGGTAGGACTCGTATAACTCGATGCAGCCCTTGGTGAGGATCGCTCCGGCCTCGGTGGGGCCCCATTCGTGGTCGCGGGCGGAGTCCCACAGGGCGTGGCCTTCCGTGGCGTCCATGTCGAGGACATCGTCGGGGATCCCTAGCCAGTGCGCGATGATCCGCCACGCATAGAAGTACCCTTCCTGTTCGCTTTTGGTGGTAGTAACTCCGATGCGGGCCATGGCGTCCAGGGTGCCCACGGAGAACACCAGCGTGGCGCCGGCGGCGTAGAGCTGGGATACGGGCATGCCGTCGTTCTGGAGGTCCCACTTGCCAGAGGGCAGGTGGAGTTGGCGGATCGCGGCATGGACGAGGCGGACCTTCTGGCAGGTCGGCAGGAGCTTGGATTGTGGCCTGAAGGCGTCGGTGTCTCCCATGCCCATGAACAGCCGTGTGCTCTGGGACAGGCGCCGGGCCGGCCGGTCGAGCGTGTGGGTGGAGTGCAGCGTCTTAGCCCCCATCGGGGACAGGTACGTGCCGACCAGCCCGGCGGTCGCCTGCACGACGGCGGCCGGGGTCTTGTGGTGTTTGAAGAATTCGTCGGTATCCGCCAGCTTTTCCTTGTCCATCCAGTCGGGGAACTTCCTGGTGGACTCGAGGTAGTCCCGAAGCACGGAGGGAGCCTCCGCGGGGACTCCCTCGTCAGCGGTAGCGAAGGTGCGGAAGAGCTTGTTGACGTTGTCGACCTGGCCGGAGTCCAAGAGTTCCGTGACCACGGCATCCGTTACAGGGTCGCCCAGTGGCTTAAGGGTGCGGTAGAAATCTTCGTACGTGATGGTCATTGGTTCCGCCGTTCCTCAAAGACAGTGTGTATCGCGCATTCCGTTTACGGTCGGGGACCGACTGACCCCGCGGGGACTACCTGGGTCACCGATGTCCTCGACACCTCTGATGTGGGTGTGCCGGGATGCTTCGCGGTTCGGGATGCTGCCCGTCTGTTGATCTCTTCTGGGTTTGCTGGCCGACTCGGATTAGGTAGGTGATGATGCTGATCACCTACCAATCGCGGTGGTCCCCCGGCCGGGTGTGTAGGGGATCGGTCGTCCGGAAGGCTCAGGATTCGGCGGAACACATTCTAATATGGGAGACAAGTCCATGTACTCATATGCGGGTGAAATTGGCTGTAGTCAATGCCACAGCAGCCGAACCCACCCGCTGACCGTTAGGCCGAAACAGTGCGATTACTTTTAGTGGGCAATTATTTTTAGAGACCCACTGTCACCTTGCCGTGAGATTCGACTGGTTCATATTCTTCGTCCCCAGCGAAGACGGCGTCGTACCCCGAAGCCAAAGCGTCCGTAACGACTGCGGGGTTAAATTGTGCGCCAAATTCACACTCGGCGACTCCTCGCGAGTCCGTGGACGCCGAACAACCCTCGATTTTCTGGGTTGCGGTGACGAACGAGCCAGGCAGGCCCGCGACCGGCTTATTGTCGCTGGCGCCCGTGATCGTCACCTTGAGACGCCAGAGAAACTCGAAACATGACTCGTGACGTTTGCGGCCTTTGCGACCAGTTTCTTGCGCTGCGCCACTTCAGTTCCTCCTCTGTCTGAATACCACTGAAAGAATTTGAAGTTTGGGGGACAGCTGGGACTATGGGGGCAATACTGGCCTATACGTCGCGGTCAGCCTGTTGATAACCGGAAGAACGGGGCAGGCCGGCTGGACGTCGTGTACCAATACAAGAGCAGATGCAATCGCGTGGCGAACGACGCCGGGGCACTGTAAGAATGTTAGTGTCCGGTAATTGAGCCACAGCGGCGTTGACCATCGGTGGCTTCACTTGGTTGAGAAGCTTCCCAGCCGGTCCAATCCGGCTGGCACCGGCGCTGAGCTGCATGGCTTAGATTTGATGAGAACTGGACCAGGTCGAACGAGAGCGATCATGGCCTGCCCCATCGAACGTGGGTCACCGCCAGGCGTGTTGGGCTGGGTGTCCAGCCCCTACTCCCCGGTGCGATCTAACTACGATAAAGTATGATTTATGACAGTTAGCTGGTAGGGTTCGGGGATGGCTGGTCTGCCGCTGTCCCAGGCCATCGAGGAGTACCTGGCCTGGCTGGAGCTCGACCGGCACGCCTCAACCGGCACCGTGGCGGGATACCGCGGCGACCTGCAACGCTTCGCCGACTTCGCTGGCGGCGACACCGGCATCCCGGACATCGCCGAACTGGACCGCGACATCCTGCGCGGCTACCAGCGCCACCTCGCCCGGCTGCGCACCGGACCGAAGGGCGCCCGGCGGCCGCTGGCCATCTCCACCCGATCCCGCCGACTGGTGGCGCTGCGCAGCTTCCTGCGCTTCGCCGCCCGCGAGGAGTGGCTACCCGGCGACCTCGGCACCACCATCGATGTCCCGAAGCTGCCCGAACGGCTACCCAAGCCCCTCGAAGCCGGCGACCGGGATCAACTGCTCGCGGCACTGCCCCACGACACGGTGCCCGAGCGGCGCGACCGGGCGCTGATCTTGCTGCTGCTGTCCACCGGGGCCCGGGTCTCGGAGATCCTGCGGCTCGACCGCAGCGACTGGAAACCCGAGCGGCTGTGGGTGCTTGGCAAGGGTGACCGCGAACGGATCGTCCAGGTCACCGACAAAGCGCGCCTTGCGGTCCAGGAGTACCTCGACGCCCGCGAGGACCACTCCCCCGCCCTGTTCATCGGCTTCCAACCGGCCAGCAAGGACGCCAGCTCCAACCGCCTCACCATCGCCGGCGCCCAACACGTCTGCCGCCAACTCGCCCACCGGCTCGGCATCCCGGCGTTTCGCCCCCACCAACTGCGCCACACACTCGGGACCCTGCTCCAGGAAACGATGGGCGACGCTCGCC
>JAVXWL010000256.1:0-3216 GCA_032230565.1 Pseudonocardiales bacterium
TCGCCGGCGAGCGCGAGCGCGCGCTCGTAGGTGTCGACGTCGATCACCATCCAGCCGGCGATCAGGTCCTTGGTCTCCGCGAAGGGCCCGTCGGTGACCGGCGGTCGGCCCTCCCCGTCGTACCGGACGAACGTGCCCTCGGGCGAGAGAGCCTGGCCGTCGACGTACTCACCGGTGCTCTAGAGCCGGGCGGCGAAGTCGGCCATGTACTGCAGGTGGTCCTCGATCTCCCCCGGGGTCCGCTGGTCCATCGGGACGGCGTTGACGGCCTCGGGGGCGCCGCGGTAGTGCTTGAGAAGCAGATACTTCGTCATGCTGGGTCTCCTTGGTGTGGTGCGGCCACGGTGGCCGCATCTGGTCCTGGGACGGAGCCGCCGGGCTGGTCTCGACATCCTCGGCCAGATCTTCGTCGACAACCTCCTGACGCAGCACGGCCCGAGCCACACGTCGATCGGCTTGCGGGACTGTCGCGATCATGAACTGTGGAGACCACGCCAGAATGCTGGGAAAACGGCGCCACTGTCCACTGGAGGTCAGAGGCGTGCCGCGACGTCACCCGAAGCTTTCATCGACTACATCCGGCACGACGCCGAGTTGGTGACCCGGTACCTCGAGGAAAGTTTCAGCTTCCGCGTCACCGAACCCGACACGGCCGTCGTCCTCACCGGGTAGGTCGCTGGAGGCCGTCTCACCGCGGCCACTCAGTCGTGCTGTGGAGCACGGAACTCTGGTGTTAACGGGTCGTCTTCGTCGTCGGCGTCGGGCGAATCGATCGGCAAGACGGAGTCGTCCCTGGCCGCACTAGTTGCAGCCGGCGAGTCCTCAACAGCCTCGATCCCGCCCTCCGATTCCCGAGGAGCTAGGACTGCCCACTCCTCGGGGCGCAACGGACGCTCGTCAGGCTGCTCGCCCGGCTCACCGTCGTCGCTGCCGGTGGCCATCGCGGTTTCCGGCACCGGCGCGCAGCATGAATCGAACTTGCCATCGTCGGTCATGATGCGTCTCCTCCTCGCCCCGGCGCACTGCGGCACCCACCTCGGGTACCCCAGGCGGACTAATCCAAAGCGACGGGAGGAGACCTCTCGTGCGACGCTGCACCGCTCGACTCGTCGCGTCGTCATCCGCAGCGATCAGCCGATTCATCACACCGGGGCTACGAGTTGCGCGGTGCCCAAGCCGAGGCTGAACACCTCACTGGGCACAAACACTGTGACCTGCCTGCCCCGACGAGACCGCCCGATGATACGGCGGTGAGCTCCTGTCAGTGATAAGTACCGGCTCTGCGCAACCCGCGGTAGAGCAGCATGGCGTTGCCAAGCCGCCGCCGAAGCGCCCACTCGAGCCCGGCGATTGGGTACAGGTTCTGGGGTGCCCGCGTGTCCTTGTACTCGACGGAGGCGTAGCGACACAGCGTCACTTGGCTGAGCCAGGCCATCCCGATCGCGTCTGCGGCGTTGAGCGTCGCGCTGCACTCCAGGCGCACGATCCCGGCCCAGGGCGACCTAGGTGTGCAGGGCAGCCGCAGGTACCAGGTGTAGCGGTCCCACGAGCCGCGGAGCAGGAAGAGCGGGGTGCGCTGATCGGGCGACAGCGCGGCCACCAGGCGGTTGAGATGTGGCGGCAGGTATGCGCTGCGGTGGCTTTTGATGTAGCCCAGTGCCCGCGGCAGATGCTGGCGGCCCCACAACGGGCCATCGATCACCAGCAGGTCACCACCTTCGGCGAGCATGTGACCGTCGAGCGCGGCTCGAGCAGTCACGGCCGTGTTAATTTCCGCCTCACTGAGGCGGGCCTGCAGCGCGAGGCTCAACGCCTGGGTTGGCGCAATGTTCGGGCGCAGTTTTGCCCGACTGACGCCGTAGGTACCGGCTGTTGTAGGGATGTCCACGGCGTGCGCGGCCGTCGTGAACAGCCCGCGGCGCACCTCGAAGGTCAGCAGATGCGCCCCTTGTCCGGCACAGCAGCAGACCACACCGGCCGCGTACGACGCGCAGAGTGCCGGTGACGCCATGGAGTTGTCAGTGGGTTCGTCCACCCATACTCGGGCGTCTATCCGGCGTACCCCGTCGACGAACAGCGTCGCTGTCCGCGGCGCAACCTCCCGATCGGGATCGAGCGGGCGCCACCGATCCACCGGCAGCTCGACGTCGGCAACGACAGTGGCGCTGGACTCGTCGAGTCCGTCGACATCCAGGCTGGTCCCGTAGCCGGGATCCCACGGATCGACTGAGAACCGCATCCCCGCGCGTTTCAGCTCAAGCGTCACCTGACCTCCCGGACAACCGACGCGGTGTGCTGGTCGCGAGTGACCGAGAACCGCACGGGAACCCGCTCGGCCAGCGCGGGCACGTGCGTGATCACGCCGACCATCCGGTCCCCTCGCGTCGCCAGGTTCTCCAAAGTGCTGGCGACGACGTCGAGCGTGGCCTCATCGAGCGTGCCGAACCCCTCATCGAGGAAGATGGAGTCAAGGCGGGCGGCGCCCTGCGCGGCGAGGGTCGACATCTGGGCCGAGAGCGCGAGGGCGAGCGCGAGGCTGGCCTGGAACGTCTCGCCCCCGGACAGGGTCTTCACCGGTCGGTGTGCGTCGGCGTCGGCGTGGTCGATGACCAGGAACTCGCCATCGTCATGAGTCAGCTCGAACTGTCCACCCGAAAGTTCCGAGAGGCTCTGGGACGCATCGGCAACGAGGACATCCAGCGCCGAGGCCACCAGCCAGCGGGGGAAGTTGTTGGAACGCAGGAGATCCCCGAGCATCCGGGCCACCTGCTGCGCCGACTCGGCGTCCGTGCGCTGCGCGCGCAGCCGGTCGGCCTCGGCGCGGCGCTCAATGATCCGGTTGCGCAAGCCGCGCGATCCGGCCAGGGCGTCGGCGACTGCTGCCAGAACGCTTGCCGCCACTGGACGATCGGTGGAGATGTGCACACCGTGAGCGGCCACATCGGCTTCGATCCTGCGCCCGGCTGCATCGCGGTCCTCTCGCGCCGCAGCGGCTGCGGACTGGGCATCGGGGAGCTCACCGTCGCGGCGGGCGATCGCGGCCGTGGCCCAGCCGGTCAGGACGGTCCAGGCGGCGAGCAGGTCGTCACCGGTGACGGCCGGAGCCCCGAGCACCACCAGCGGGTCACGGGCGGCATGCAGCGCGTCCCACGCCGTGGCGACATCGCGGCCCACCTCGGCCAGCTTCGCATCGGCCGCCGACCGGGCGCCGCGGGC
>JAVXWL010000053.1:0-14186 GCA_032230565.1 Pseudonocardiales bacterium
CCAGCGCCTCCGACCGGGACCGCGCCACCCCCGCGTCAACCAGGGTGTCGAGCACCAGGCGCTCGGGTTGCCGTAACCGGGTCATCACCGGCACCGACAGCGTCGTAAACATCTCCGTGGTGCCACCCAGCCGGGCACCCCAGGCGACCTTGCGGCGGTAACGGTGCTCGGCCTGCCGGGCGATCTCGATCCGCTCATCCCGGGAATCCTCCCGGAATCGGCTGATCCGGCCGGCCTCGGCTGCCGCGCGCTCGGCGTCATCGGTGAACTCGTCGCCCAGCGCGGGCAGCTCACCCACTACAATGATCTCCTCGCGGTCCGCGCTGACCTCCACTTCGCCAGTGAACCAGCCGTCCGGCAGCCGTCCCGCGAACCACGCCTTGGCGTCGTCTGCAGGTGGCAGGTCAGCTTGCTGCCAGCCACCGCGACCGTGTCCCCGACCCTCTGGGCGCATCCCCTGCGGCCGTCCTCGTCCCACCATAAGTTCTTCCTCTCGCTCGCATTGATTACAACATTACACATGTTGCAAAGCGAACGAGATTAATTCGGCTAGCGGCTGCGGAGCTGAGCCTGCAGATCCTCGACGGTGGTCACTGGCCGATCACAGATAAACCCGTGGCAGACATATGCCGCCGGGGAACCTCCGACCAACTCCCGCCCGGCGAGCATCGGAGCATCCGCGCCCGGTTCTCCGGCCAGTACCACCGCGCCGCCAGGTGCGGCCGCCCGGGCCGCCACCTCAAGCGCCATCCGGGCCGGATCCCCGGCGACCCCAATCACCGCGACCTGCACCGGTCCGTGCGCCAGCGCCTCCGCCGTGGTCAGCCAGTGCCCAGTCGCCTGCGGTGCCTTCGCCAACACCGCTCCGACCCGCGCCACCGCCGCCTCGGCCGCCGCGCGGTAGGGCTCCAAACCGGTCAGCGCCGAGGCAGTGACCAGAGCGGAAGCCAACGCCGAGGCACCTGCTGGGGTGGCATTGTCAGTCGGGTTAGTCGGGCGACGGAACAGCGTCTCCGCATCGCCAGCCGTATCGAACCAGGCACCGGGATGGTCCGGGTCGCCGAAGTGCTTCTGAGCCAGCTCCAGAATGGGTAGTGCCGCCTGCAACCAGCGGTCCTCTCCGGTGACCTGGTGCAGTGCGAGTAGACCCTGGATCAGCCAGGCGTGATCAGCCAGCACCCCGGCGGCCTGGCCCACCACGCCGTCTCGGGAACTGCGCCGCAGCCGGCCATTGACCATATGCGTGCCCAGCATCAGCTCCGCCGCTGCCGACGCCGCTGAAATCCATTCTGGACGACCGAACACACCGCCGGCCTCAGCCAGTGTGGTGATCGCCATCCCGTTCCACTCGGTAACCACCTTGTCGTCCCGGCCGGGTTGCGGGCGGGCGGCCCGCGCAGCGAGCAGCGCCGTGCGTACCCGCTCCCAGCGCTCGACGTCCTCGGGCTCAGCTGGCAGCTGCAACACCGACGCACCATGCTCGAAAGTGCCGGCCTTGGTCACCGCCAGCAGCTCCGCCGCCCACTGCCCGTCATCTGACCCGAGCACCTCGATAAGCTGCTCCGGCGTCCACACGTAGGTGGCGCCCTCCACGCCTGCGGTATCGGCGTCCAGCGACGCCGCAAAGCCACCCTGTGCGGTGCCCAACGCGTCGACGATAAAAGTCGCTGTTTGCTCGGCCACCCGTTGGGCACTCGCCGATCCAGTCAGCCGGGCCAGGTGGGTGTAGTCACGCAGCAGCAGGGCGTTGTCGTAGAGCATCTTCTCGAAATGCGGCACCACCCACGCGGCGTCGACGGAGTAGCGCGCAAACCCGCCGGCAAGCTGGTCATACATCCCGCCGCGAGCCATCGCCTCACAGCTTCGCTGGGCCATCGACAGCGCACGATTGGAGCCGGTCCGCTCGTGATGGCGGAGCAAGAACTCCATCAGCATCGACGGTGGGAACTTGGGCGCACCACCGAACCCGCCGTGCTGGTAGTCAAACTCTGCAGCCAGCTTTTCCACCGCGGTGGTCAGCACCTGATCGTCGACTGTGGACTCATCCAACGGCACGGCCCGTTGGGCGAGCTGCTTAGCGATGCGCCTGGCCGCATCCCGGACCGCGTCACCCCGGTTTACCCAGGCGTCGCGCACGGCGATGAGCAGCTCGGGGAATCCGGGCATGCCGTGTCGAGGAGACGGCGGGAAGTAGGTACCACAGTGGAACGGCTCACCGGTGGGCGTCAGGAAGCAGGTCATCGGCCAGCCACCCTGCCCGGTGATGGCCTGGGTCGCCTCCATGTAGACGGCGTCGACGTCGGGGCGTTCTTCGCGGTCGACCTTGATGTTGACGAAGTTGGCGTTCATCACCGCTGCGATGTCCGGATTCTCGAAGGACTCATGCGCCATCACGTGGCACCAGTGGCAGGCGGCATAGCCGATGGACAGCAGTACCGGGACGCGCCGCCGGGCCGCCTCCGCGAACGCCTCGTCGCACCACGGCCACCAGTCGACCGGGTTGGTGGCATGTTGCAGTAAGTACGGGCTGGTGGAGTTCACGAGCCGGTTCGCCATGTGAGTATCCTCCCTGGCCCGCCAGCAGCGCGGAACCGTTACTCCTTGCGAGGTGGAGTTCCAGGATCGTTGTCGAAAGACTTCGGGACCCGGCGCAGGTGCTTGTTCATCGAACGCACTAGCAGCGCCACGGCCAGGAAGAATAGCAGCAGCACCACCAACCCTAGCGGCGCCGCCTTGCCGAAATCATCGCCGTGCCCACCTGGGCCGGGGCCCGGCTGAGGTGGCGGCGCGAGCGCTTCGAATCCAGTCACCACCGACAAACCTGGCGGCAACAGCAACAATTGCGTCATATGTGCACCCGTTCCCGCACCCCGGAGAACAGGTCGTCCTCAGGCAGCGTGGTGTCGACTAGACAACGGGCCAGTTCATATTCCTCTGTCGGCCACAGCTCAGCCTGCACCGCTTGCGGCACAGCGAACCACCGGCTCGCCGGGTCAATTTGGGTCGCGTGCGCGCGTAGCGCAGCGTCGCGCACCGGGAAGTATTCGGAGCACTGCACCTGGGTGGTGACCCGCTCCATAATGTCGGGAAGCGATGGGTCCCACTTCGCCAGCCACTCGCCGAACGGTGATTCCGAGCCGGCCGCGAGCAGCGCGTCATGCATCAACTGCATCCGCTTGCGGGAGAAGCCGTGGGTGTAGTACAGCTTCAACGGCTGCCACGGCGCCCCGGCGTCGGGAAACCGCTCCGGGTCGCCTGCGGCGTCGAACGCCGCGACCGACACCTCGTGGCAACGGATGTGATCGGGGTGCGGGTAACCGCCCTTTTCGTCGTAGGTCACCACCACGTGCGGCCGGAACTCACGGAACACCCGGACCAGATCCCGGGTCGGAACCTCCAGCGGCACCGCCGCGAAGCAGCCCTCGGGCAGCGGCGGCTTCGGATTGCCCTCGGGCAGTCCTGAGTCGACATAACCCAGCCACCGGTGCTTCACTCCCAGAATTCGCGCTGCGCGGGCCATCTCCTGGCGGCGGACTGCGCTCATCTGCGCCGGATGCGCTGCCAGATCGGCCGGCTCAAACGACGGGTTGAGGATGCTGCCGCGCTCGCCGCCAGTACAGCTGACCACCATCACCTCGTGTCCCTCGGCGACGTATCGGGCCATCGTCGCGGCGCCCTTGCTCGACTCGTCATCGGGATGCGCGTGCACCGCCACCATTCGCAGCTGCTCAGCCATGGACGCCTGCTCATCCCTCCTCCACCGCCGGTTGGGCGGGCTGCCCGAGCGGTGGGACTATTCGAACCATTGTTCCTGCCGGACTCACAGGGTCATCCGGTGGGCCGTCAGGGTAGGTACCGCGTGGTACCCATCAGGGAGGTACAACACCGTGACCGCTGGCCAGCTTCCCGAAGGTCGCTACGGACCGCGGGTCGGGAGCCGCCGCCGTTGGGCGGTGCCGGTGGGACTGCTACTCACAGTGCTGGCCGGTCTGGCGATCGCGGTGATCGGTTACCGCAACCTCGGCACCACGCCGATCCGGACCGAGACGCGGGGCTTCACCCTGCTGACCGGCAATGCTGTGCAGCTCCGGCTGACCGTGAGCCGCGACGATCCCGCCCGACCTGCGGTGTGCATCGTCCGAGCCCGTTCGCGAGACGGCGAGGAGACGGGTCGCAAGGAACTCTACGTGCCGCCCGCCGCCGGTCCGATCGCCCTGACCACCGTGGTGCATACCTCTCGGCCACCGGTCACCGCAGAAGTTTATGGGTGCTCTTTCCAGGTGCCCTCCTACCTCAATCCGCCTCCGAAGTCCTGACTTGAGAACCCGCTGAGCAGGCACGATTCGTATCCCGTCACCCGTAAGGCTGAGGCCAAACCGGACACGTCGTGTTACCGTGGAAGGCGCGCACGGCCCCGGGGCAGGGCCGTGTTTTTCCGTTCCGGCCGCTGGCTGTCACGCCAGCGGTTCGGTTCGGTCCGCCCCGCGGTAGCGGACGTCGGATCAGGAGGAGTAGTGATGACTGTGAGCGATACCCAGGTAGCCTGGCTGACCCAGGAAGCCTATGACCGGCTCAAGCATGAACTCGACGAGTTGGTTGCGAACCGCCCAGTCATTGCCGCAAAGATCAACGACGCTCGCGAGGAAGGCGATCTGAAGGAGAACGGCGGTTACCACGCCGCCCGGGAAGAGCAAGCTCAGCTCGAGGCGCGGATCCGCCAGCTGCAGGAACTGCTTCGGGTGGCCAAAGTCGGCGAGGCCCCGACCGAGTCCGGGATCGCTGCGCCCGGGATGGTCGTCACGGTTCGCTATCAAGATGACGACGAGATCGAGACCTTCCTACTCGGCTCGCTGGAGGAAGTCGCGGCCGGAGACCTGGAGGTCTACTCACCCAACTCTCCGCTGGGTAAGGCGATCATCGGCGCGCATGAGGGCGAAGACCGGCACTACGAGCTGCCCAATGGCGGTTTGATGACCGTCGCTGTCGTCAAGGCCGAACCTTTCCGGCGCTGACCCAAACCGAGCTCAGCGCGTCACGTGGTAGCCGGCGGCGTCCAGATCGGCAATCAGCTCCGCGCAGTGCTGCGCACCCCGGGTCTCCAGGCTCAGCGCTACTACCGCATCGCCGACCGCGAGGCTACCGGCGATGCGGGAATGCGCGACGTCGACGACGTTGGCGCCTGAGTCACCGATCCGAGCCAGCAATCTGGCGAGCTCTCCGGGCCGGTCGGGCACCGTCACCCGCAAGGCGAGGAACCGCCCGCCCGCGCTGAGGCCATGCCGGATGAGGTGCATCAGCAGCAGCGGGTCGACATTGCCCCCGGAAAGCACCGCGCAGACCGGTCCGGGAAAGCGCACGGACGGTTGCAGCAGTGCTGCCACGGCGGCGGCACCAGCCGGCTCGACGAGCATTTTGGTCCGCTCCAGGCACAGCAGGACGGCCTGTGACAGCGCCTCCTCCCCCACCGTCAGCACCTCGTCGACCAGGGCGGACACCTGAGCGAAACTCACCGGACCCACTTCGGAGACCGCGATGCCGTCAGCCATCGTGTGCTGGCGCCGCAGCCGCACCGGCGTCCCAGCGGCCAGCGAGGGCGGCCAGACCGCGGCTCCCGCGGCTTGCACCCCGATCACTTTGACATCCGGCTTCACGCCCTTGACAGCGGCGGCGATCCCCCCGACCAGTCCGCCCCCGCCGGTGGGTACCAGTACGGTTGCGACATCGGGCAGCTGCTCGAGCAGTTCCAGGCCTACCGTGCCCTGGCCGGCGATCACGTCGGGATGGTCAAACGGGTGGATGAACACCGCCCCGGTGTCGTGCGCGAAGGCCCGTGCGGCCGCCAGCGATTCTTCGACGACGTCGCCGGAGAGGTGCACCTGCGCACCGTATCCGCACGTCGCGGCGACCTTGGGCAGCGCAGCGGTCACCGGCATGTAGACCGTTGCGGTGGCGCCCAGCATCGCTGCTGCCAATGCCACACCCTGCCCGTGATTGCCCGCACTGGCGGCAACCACGCCCCGGGCCCGCTCGGCGGCGGACAGCCCGTGGATCCGGACGTAGGCACCCCGGATCTTGAATGATCCGGTGCGCTGCAGGTTCTCGCATTTGAAATGGACCGGTACCGTACAGCGCTGCTCGAGCACCGCGCAGTGCTGTACCGGCGTGCTCCGCACGACACCGTGCAGCGTTTCTCGGGCGACTCTGATCTTTTCGAGCCCGACCAACTCCATAGTTGAAGATCCTGCCAGCCGGGGCGGTCCGGATCGGCAACGGCGTGACAGCTGCGCAGGCGGCGCACCGCCAGGGTAAGGTCGGGAGCAAAATCTTGGGAGGTGGGATGACCCGCCGCTGGATGCCGGTCGTCGCTACGGTTGGAGTCGCCGCGCTGCTCGCCGCCGCCGCAGTCTTCACAGCCGACCGAGCGGGCTGCGCCGAGCCGGGCAGCTATGTGCCGGTGCCCGGTGGCGTACAACTCATCGGCGGATGCCTCAACAACTCCGACCTACCCGTAGCGCCCCCGCCCCGCACCCAACCCCCCCATAGCCTCCTAGGCGACTAGGCGAGGCCGGCTCGCGCTACCCGAGTGCAGTGAGGATGTCGTCGACGAGGTCTTCGGCGTCTTCGATGCCCACGGACAGGCGGATCAGGTTGGCGGGTACTTCCAGCTGGGTTCCGACGGTGGAAGCGTGCGTCATACGTCCGGGGTGCTCGATGAGCGACTCCACCCCACCTAACGACTCGGCCAGGGTGAACACCCGCGTGCGGGCGCAGACAGCCAATGCCGCTGAAACACCACCTTCGACGGTGAATGAGACGATCCCGCCGAACCGCCGCATCTGCTTGGCGGCGATCTCGTGGCCACGCTGGGTGGCCAAACCCGGATAGCGCACACCGGTGACGGCCGGGTGCGCCTGCAGCGCTGCGACGACCCGCTCGGCGTTGTCGCAGTGGCGCTCCATCCGCACCGCCAGGGTCTTGATTCCCCGAAGGGTCAGCCAGGCGTCGAACGGCCCGGGCACCGCGCCGGCACCGTTTTGCAGGAAGGCCACGTGCTCGTCCAATTCGGAGTCATCCGTGATCAGCGCGCCGCCGATGACGTCGGAATGTCCGCCGAGGTACTTGGTGGTCGAGTGCAACACCACATCCGCGCCGAGCGTCAGTGGCGCCTGCAAATAGGGCGTAGCGAAGGTGTTGTCCACCACCAGCCGGGCATCCGCATCACGCGCAACGGCGGCCAGCGCCGCGATGTCAGCGATGTTGAGCAGCGGATTGGTCGGTGTTTCGCACCACACCAACCGGGTGTTCGGGCGCATCGCGGCCCGCACGGCGTCGAGATCGGACTGCCCGACGGCGGTGTGCTCGATCCCCCAGTGCCGGAACACCTTGTCGATGAGGCGAAACGTGCCGCCGTAGGCGTCGTCGGGGATGACGATGTGGTCACCCGGGCGGCACGTCGCCCGCAGCAGCACGTCACTGGCTGCCATGCCGGACGCGAAGGCGCGCCCGTGGAGACCTACCTCCAACGCCGCCAGGCAGGTTTCCAAGGCAGTGCGGGTGGGGTTGGCGGTGCGGGCGTACTCGTACCCCTCGCGTAGCCCACCGACGCCATCCTGGACGAAGGTGGAGCTGCTGTGAATCGGCACGATCACCGATCCGGTATGCGGGTCCGGCTCTTGACCAGCATGGATCGCACGGGTGGAGAAGCCTGTCACCTCGCCAGCCTACGGTGCTTTGCTGCCGGTGCGATCTTGGGTTGGCGCGCCTGCTCCGGTCGGCGGATCGATCCGGATCACCACTGTGTCGGAGATCTTGTCCGCGAAAGTCTGGCGTTTGACGTCCCACAGCGGCCACAGGTACCCGATGCCGAACTCCACACCGTGGCAGATCTGGCGCGCCATGGCGCTGCCGAACCCGACCGGCTGACCGGTCTCGACGGAAACCAGCTTCGTGTGCGCCAGCCGGCGGCCGAGGCTTTGACCAGTGCTGCCCTGCAGATAGCCCGAGTTCCAGATCCAGAAAATCAGCAGTCCCAGGTAACCGACCGCGCCAAGCACCGGTGGCCACGTCGGGCTGCCGTACACTACACCGAGGGAGATCACAAGGTTCAGCACGATCACTGGAGCCACGTAGTCGATCAAGCAACTGATCACCCTGGCGCCGAAGCCCGCCAGCGGTTCCGCCATGCCAACCGCCGACAAATCACCGCTGGTCTGCTCGTCGGCATCGGCCTGAGGTACCTGGGTTAACGCCGCCGGCTCTGGGTCTCGCACCGGTTCTCTCAATTGAAGAGAATGCGGTAATCGCCCGAACTGCGGGGGCGGTACTGATGGGGCGATATGTCCGAATTGTACCGGTGCTGACGGCTGCGGCGGCTGCCCGTGTAATGGCGGCCATGTCATTGGTATCGACGGACGCACCGGCGGTGCAACCGATGCGGGCTGGTCGTCGGCCGGCTGAGTGGACTGGGAAGTCGATTGGGCTGCTGGCTGGGAAGTCGTCATGTGTCTTAACCCCCTCGTTTAGACAGCCTGGCGCACGCGCGCGCGGTCACGTTAGCGGATCCGCTCCGGCGCCTCTCACCGCCCGGCCAGAAACCCCAATACATCTTGACGAGTCACCACGCCGGCCGGTTTGCCATCGATCAAAACCATGGCGCCGTCGGCGTTGGCCAATGCGCGCATCAAGGACCCGATCGGCTCTCCCGCCCCGATCGTCGGAAGTGGTGTTGCCATATGCGCCTCGATCCGGTCGGCGAGTTGCGCATCACCGGCGAACAGCGCCTGCAGCAGGGTGCGCTCACTGACCGCGCCGATCACCTCGGCCGCCATTACCGGTGGCTCCGCGGCCACCACGGGCAGCTGCGAGACGCCGAACTCGCGCAGAATCATCACCGCCTCGGCGACCGTTTCGTTCGGATGGGTGTGCACCAGCTTGGGCAAGGCGCCGTCCTTGCCGACCAGCACATCGGCGACCGTCGCACCGGAGGAGTCCGGGGGCAGGAAACCGTAGGTGGCCATCCAGGCGTCGTTGAACACTTTGCCCAGATAGCCGCGCCCGCCATCGGGCAGCAGCACCACCACCACTGAGTCTGGATCGGCTCGGGCCGCCACCCGAAGGGCGCCCACCACGGCCATTCCGCAGGATCCGCCCAGCAGCAATCCCTCCTCGCGGGCCAGCCGCCGGGTCATGGTGAAGGAGTCGGCGTCGGAGACCGGGATGACCTCATCGCAGATGTCGCGGTCATAACAGCTGGGCCAGAAGTCCTCCCCGACACCTTCCACCAGGTAGGGCCGACCGCTGCCGCCCGAGTACACCGAACCCTCCGGATCGATACCGACCACCCGCACCTGGCCGTCGCTGACCTCTTTGAGGTACCGCCCGGTTCCGGAGATCGTCCCGCCGGTGCCGATGCCAGTCACAAAGTGGGTGATCCGCCCCTCGGTTTGTGACCAGAGTTCCGGACCGGTGCTGTGGTAATGACTCGCCGGGTTCTCCGGGTTGGAGTACTGGTCGGGCTTCCAGGCCCCGTCGATCTCCTTGGCCAACCGGTCGGACACCGAGTAGTACGAATCCGGATGAGCGGCAAGCACGGCAGTGGGGCACACCACCACCTCGGCACCGTAGGCCTTGAGCACGTCGAGCTTGTCCTGGCCGACCTTGTCGGGGCAGACAAACACGCAGCGGTACCCCTTGCGTTGGGCGACCAGAGCCAGCCCGACACCGGTGTTGCCTGAGGTGGGCTCCACGATCGTGCCCCCCGGTCGCAGCGCACCGGATCGTTCCGCCGCTTGCACCATGCGCAGCGCGATCCGATCCTTCACGCTGCCGCCGGGATTGAAGTACTCGACCTTCGCCAGGACCAGCGGTGCCACCTCCCGGGTCACCGCGTTCAGCCGGACCAGCGGGGTATTGCCGACCAGATCGATGATGTGCTCGGCGTACTGCACCGGGTTCTCCTGGCGGGATAGGCGGATATCGCTCGTGCGCGCGCGCTCCTGAGATTCAGGGCGTATATCAAGAGTATGGGGGTCACTCTGCGCAGCCCGGCGTCGAGGAGGTCATCAGCGATGCAACCTCTATTTCGGACGGTGGCCGTCGTGGCAGGTGCTACCGGCGCCACCCTCGGTGCGGCGTACGGAGTGCTCACCCAGCAGGGCAGGTGGGCCCGCCGCCACATAGTGATCCCGGGCTGGTTGCCCTTCCGTGCAGATGGCGTGTACCTCCCGGACGGGACCGGTCCGCATGCCCCTGCGGATCCTGCTATCACCATGCTCGCCTCGGCAGCAGGACACTCCCCGGTTCTGCGATTGGCGATGCTGGGTGACTCGTTGGCGGCCGGCCTGGGCGTAGATGCGCCCGAGCAGCTTCCCGGCGTAGTGCTGGCCTGGGGGCTAGCCATGGACTCTGGCCGACCGGTCCAGCTGGACACCCTGGCGATCTGCGGCTGCACCAGCCGTCGGCTCGCCGGACAAGTCGACGCCGCACTGATCGACCCACCGCACGCAGCCCTGGTCATGATCGGGGCAAACGACGTGACCCGCCGGATTTCGCCATGGGAATCGGCCAGGCTGCTCGGCGAGGCGGTATCGAGATTGCGAGCCGCAGGTACCACCGTGATCGTCGGGACGTGCCCGGATCTCGGCACTATCCGGCGGATTCCGCAGCCGTTGCGGGCCATTGCCCACACGTCCAGCTGGGCACTGGCCCGCTTGCAGCACGACGCGATATCTGAGGCCGGTGGCGTGGCGATCTCGCTGGCCCAACTGCTCGCTCGGGACTTTCGCACCCAGCCCGACATCCTGTTCGGCCGGGACCACTTCCATCCCTCAACCGCCGGCTACCAAACCGCCTGCTCGATGTTGCTGCCCACGCTGTGCTCGGCGCTGCGCGATGGCAGCGTTGATGGCTTGGCAGCTAGTCGTTTTGGAAATAGGACAGCAGCCGCAGGATCTCCAGGTACAACCAGACCAGGGTCACCGTAAGCCCGAAGGCGATGTACCACGCGGTCCGCTCTGGCGCGCCGGCCCGGATCGCCTCGTCGGCAGCGTCGAAGTCAAGCAGCAGGCTGAATGCCGCGATCCCGATGACCACCAGACTGAAGACGATCGCCAATGGACCACCGCTGCGCAGGCCGAGCCCGCCGGGGAGGAAGAAATTCGCGATGAGATTGACGATCATCAGACCGACGACCCCGAACAGGGCACCGGTCAACCACTTGGTGAACCGGGGGGTCACCTTCACCGCGCCGGTCTTGTAAACCACCAGCATTCCGGCGAACACCAGCACAGTGCCAGTGATCGCCTCCAGCACTATCGAACCGCTGCCCGGCGAGCGCAGCTCGACTGCCCTACCGATCACTCCGCTGATGCCACCGAGGAAAACACCCTCGACAGCGGCGTAAGCGAGGATCAGCGGCGGGCTGACCAGCTTCTTGAAGATGACCACCATCGCGAGCACGAAGCCAATGAGCGCGGCCGGAAGGGCCAGGCCCCACAGCCCGCTCAGGTAGGTGGCCGCGCCGGTGGCGATCAGCACCGTTAGGGTGATGCCCGTCTTGATGACCACGTCATCGACGGTCATCGGCCGGCTCGTGGTCGGCGGGGCACTGCCATAGCGAGGGTCAGCGCCCGGGAACCCTGTGGGGGCCGAGTTGAAACCCGCATATCCGCCGCTCCCAGTGGGAAGACTGCGGAATGCCGGATTGCTGCTGGTGCGCACCGTGTTCCTCCAGGTCGACGTTGCAGGCCGTCACCCGGGTTTAACGCGCCCGCGACGGGTCAGGTTCCCGGCAGATGAACACGGATCTCGGCGCGCTGTGGTGACGCCCCAGCAGGCGAGCGCGAGTCCTGCGCGTTACTGTGCGTGCAGGCTGGCGCCCGGACCTTGAACGGTATGGAGGTGGGGATGGACTGGTGGGGATGGGTGATTCTGGCGCTGGTGATTATCGCGGTACTGGTCGTGCTCGCGGTCATTGTCCAACGCAAGCGGCGGCGCGGCGGCGTGATCGGACTCAGCAAACCGGGTAGGGGTGACTCGGCGTGACCACTCCGACTCCGATGTTGTTGTTGCGGGCCAGTGAGGTGACCGGCCGTCCGGTGGTCACCCTCAGCGGCGAGCTGGTCGCCGAGATCAAGGACGTCGTCTTCGAACGGTCGGGTGGCCATATCGCCGGTTTCACCCTCCGCAACCCGGGGCTTTTCAGCCGGTCTCGCAAGGATGCGCTGCCCTGGGACGGGGTACATGGGATCGGTCGAGACGCCGTGATGGTGCCCGACGAGACGGTGCTGATACCCGCTGGCGAGCTTGCCCCGCGCAAGCAGGCCCGCGACGCAGACGTGCTGCAGGATCGGGTGCTCACCGACAACGGGCGCGATCTCGGGCGGGTGGTGGACGTCGTACTGCACAGCGGGACGCGCCTGGAGGTGGTGGGCTACGAGGTGGAAGCCAGCGAGGCCCTCGGCACGGCGGGCCGCCATGTATTCATCCCGCTGCCCGACACCGTGGCAGTTTCCGGCGAAAACCTCATCGTGCCCGCAGCGGCGACCGAGTTCGTCTCTGAGGATTTGGCTGGGTTCGGCGCGGCCGTTGGCGCATTCCGGGCCCGGTTACGAGAGGGGGCCAGCTGATGCTGTTCAGCCACGCGCGTAAGCGCGACGTCGTGAATACCGCCACTGCGACCCGGGTGGCCAGGGTCGACGGCTTCGTCGTGCTGCCCGGACCGGCCAGAGTGGCTCTGTTGCGCTTGGGCAAGGTCAGTGGCGCCGGCACCCTGCTCGCGTGGGAAGACGTCCGGGGCTTTGGGCCTGACGCGGTGACAGTCGACACCGATGCGGTGATCCGACCGCCACGCGACGGCTTGGAACAGCGGGCTGAGGACAACGACCTGGAAATTGTTGGCAAGCGAGTGCTCACCGAACGAGGTATGGAGCTCGGTTCCATCACTGACGTGGACTTTGATCCAGAAACCGGTGCGGTCACCACGCTGCTCACCAAGACCGAAACCATCGCCGGGCAGCGGATGATCGGTCTAGGCGGCTACGCGGTCGTCGTCTCGGCTTAGGCGGGCGGCCGCCCACCCCCCACGCGGCCGCCCGCCGTCGTCGCCCGTTTGGGCTAAGTAAGCATCGCAGCACAGCGGCTGCCGCACAACCGGGACCGTTACCGGCCCATTTCTATCCCGGTGAATCGAGCCTATTCCGGGACATCGAGTTGCAAGTTGATCCAGATCGTCTTGCCATCTGAGTGCTGGTGCACTCCCCAGCTGTGGGACAACGCTGCTACCAGATGTAGGCCCCGGCCACGCAGCCCGCCGATGTCTATCGGCCGCGGCCGCGGGATGGGTGTCCGGCTGTAATCTCGGACCGAGACGCGCAACGCCGATCCAGCGCCGGTGACGGTGAGCCGGCTGGAGCTGTGGGCATGTTCGACTGCATTGCTCACTAGCTCGCTCGACAGTAGTTCGGCGATTTCTCGGATGTCCGGAGCCACCTCCCAGATGTCGCACGATTCGCGCACGAACTGTCTCGCGGCTCCCGCGGCGGCGTTGTGCATGGGCAGGTCGCGGTGACGTCGTACTTGGGGAGGCCGCCGGTCGAACAGCGCCCGGGCCGAAGTTAGGTCGGCGGCCAAGTGGACCGTATCCGGTATGCGGGTAGCCAAGAGCATCGAGCGCATGGCGCCGTCGGCTCCGTAAAGGACCAGCCGCGCTGACGGCCAACCGCCGGCGTTGGCCAGCGCGGTCGGGAAGACGGTGACGAAGGCGGGTTGGGTGCAGCGCAGCGGGGAAATGTCGATCAGCACCCGACCGCTATCGAGCAACGACTTGACAATTACTTCCCGAACTCGGGGAACGCTTCGCAGGGAGAGACAGCCGCGCAGCCGGAGCCGGACGTAGCCAAGGTGCTCATGCACCCCGACTACGAGATCCTCGGGCATCGCTGGCACCTGTCTGCCTGACATACTTGCCGTCTTGTTAGTCAAGCACGTCTCGGGCTGGTACGCGCGATGGCCTGCGATATTTGTGTCGAACTGGTGTCCTGGTCACAGAAAGGCCATGCTGACGGGATGGCTGGGCAGCGCGGAGCAGGCATCGTCGCGATCGGCGCCTCCGCTGGTGGCGTGGAAGCCCTTCGTGCGGTGGTCGCCGGGTTGCCACCCGAACTGCCGGCGGCCGTGCTGGTGGTCTT
>JAVXWL010000082.1:0-7879 GCA_032230565.1 Pseudonocardiales bacterium
CTAGGGGTTGAGTTCCCGCTTCAGAACCATTCCGTCCCGGTGCATATGCCAGCAAAGGGCAAGCGCTGCAGTCCGTGCCCCGGTTCAGTCCACTGTGGGTGCAGCAGCTGGGGACGAACCGCCGGTCACTTTCTACACAGATGAGCATGGTGCGGTTCGACGGATTACTCCACCCAAGATGCCGAGCAGCGCTCTCATGGGCATGCAGAAGCCGACCACCACACTGACACTTATGCGCGCCTGTGGCCGAGAGCGGAGGACCGGACCCGTGCCACAGCGGCGGGGGGTCGATGTACCTGCACAACACGCTCTGTCACACGTTGAAGCGGAAATCGACCACGTCGCCGTCGGCCATCAGGTAGTCCTTACCCTCCATCCGGACCTTCCCCGCGGCTCGGGCCTGCGCCATGGATCCGGCCGCGATCAGATCGTCGTAGGACACGATCTCGGCCTTGATGAACCCGCGCTGGAAGTCACTGTGAATCACTCCGGCGGCTTCCGGAGCGGTGGCGCCGGCCCGGATCGTCCAGGCTCTGGACTCCTTGGGTCCCGCGGTGAGGAATGTCTGCAGCCCTAGAGTGTGGAATCCGGCGCGGGCCAGCGCGTGCAGGCCCGGCTCGGGCTGTCCAATCGAGTCCAGCAACTCCCGAGCGGACTCAGGGTCCAGTTCGAGCAGTTCGGATTCGACCTTGGCGTCGAGGAACACCGCGTCGGCGGGGGCCACCAGCTTGCGCAGCTCCGCCTGCCGCGCCGGGTCGGTGAGCACCCCTTCGTCGGCGTTGAAGACATACAGAAACGGCTTGCCGGTCAGCAGGCTGAGCTCGGCGAGCGCGGGGACGTCCAGCTCCGCGCGGGCGGCGAACAGGGTGCGCCCGACGTCGAGCACGTCCCTCGCAGCCTGCGCGGCGGCCAGCGCGGCACGCCGTTCCCGGGGATTCGTGCGAGCCTCCTTCTCCAACCGGGGCAATGCGCGATCCAGCGTCTGCAGGTCGGCCAACACCAGCTCGGTCTCGATGGTGGCGATGTCATCAGCCGGGTCGACCCGGCCGTCGACGTGTAGCACATCGGGGTCGTCGAAAATTCGCACCACCTGGCAGATCGCGTTGGCTTCCCGAATATTGGCGAGGAACTTGTTGCCCAGTCCAGCACCCTCCGAGGCGCCCGCGACGATGCCCGCGATGTCAACGAACGACACCGTGGCCGGCACCACCTTGGCGCTGTCGAAGAGCTCGGCCAACCGACCGAGACGTTCGTCTGGCAACGCCACCACCCCGACGTTCGGTTCGATGGTGGCGAACGCGTAGTTCGCCGCCAGGACGTCGTTGAGGGTCAGCGCGTTGAACAAGGTGGACTTGCCAACGTTGGGCAGACCGACAATGCCAAGAGTGAGGCTCACGAGACGTCAACTCTAGGCCCCCGATCCCGGTTCCCCGCATCCAGCTTGGAGCACCGCGCGACGCGCCATGGGGCGGCGCGCCTTGCTGAGACTGTCAGGGGGGTACTGCAGTCTGTGACGCATGGATTACGCACTGTTGCTCGTCCTGCTCGTCGGACTTGCAGTCGGCGCTGTCGTCGGCTGGCTTGTGGCCGCCGCGCTGCGCCGGGTTGCGGCGGCCGAAGCCGGTCGGACAGCGGACGCCGCCAGAGCCGCCCTTGAGGCTGAGCTCATCGCGGCCCGCAGGCAAGGCGAAACTGCCGCTGCGGCCAGGGACGTCGAAACGGCCCGGGCCCAGCAGTGCAACCAGCGCGCCGAGGAAGCCGGTCAGCGGGTGGCTGCGGCGCAGGCTGAGCTAGCTGGGCTGCGTGCCGTGCTCGAAGCCGAGCGGACCGCCGCAGCCGACCGAGAACGGCTGCTCACCCACCGCGAAGCCGAGCTCAAGGATAGCTTTCAGGCATTGTCCGCTGAGGCGCTGTCGCGCAACAACGAGGCGTTCGTCCAACTCGCCGAGGCACAGTTCGCGAAAGTGACAGCAGCCATGTCGGCCAAGTCGGACGGCGACGCCTCGCAGCGTCAGCAGGCCATCGCAGCGCTGCTGGATCCGGTAACCCAGAGCCTGCACCGGCTCGACGGTCAACTCCGTACCGTGGAAAAGGAGCGCGAAGCCGCCTACGCGGGGCTGCGCGAGCAGGTGGGGGCAATGCACCGGACCTCCGAACAACTTCAAAGCGAGACCCGGCAGCTGGTCACCGCCCTGCGCGCGCCGCAGGTTCGCGGCCGGTGGGGCGAGCTGCAACTGGAGCGGATCGTGGAGCTGGCCGGCATGGTCGAACACTGCGACTTCTCCCGGCAGGTCACCGCCACCGACGTCAGCGGCGACGACGACGCCCTGGTCCGCCCAGACCTGGTGGTGCGCCTGGCCGGCGGCAAGGTCATCGTGCTGGACGCCAAGGTGCCCTTCGGGGCATACCTGGAGGCGGTAGAGGCCACCGACCCCGACCGCCGCGCCGATCGGCTGGCCGCGCACGCGCGGCACCTGCGCGCGCACGTTGATTCGCTGGCGCACAAGTCCTACTGGCAACGCTTCGACGCCACTCCGGAGTTCGTGGTGTTGTTCGTTCCGGGCGATCCGTTCCTCGAGGCGGCGCTGCAGTCCGATCCGGCGTTGCTCGAGCACGCCTTCGAGCGCAACGTCGTGATCGCCACTCCGACCACGCTGATCGCGCTGCTGCGGACAGTGGCCTACACCTGGCGTCAGGAGTCGCTGGCGCGCAACGCCGCACGGGTGCATGAGCTGGGCCGGGAGTTGCATTCCCGGCTGGCCACCATGGGCGGTCACGTGGCACGGCTGGGCAAGCAACTCGGTGGTGCAGTCGAGGCCTACAACCGCACAGTCACGTCGCTGGAGTCGCGAGTACTGGTCACTGCCCGCCGCTTCGGCGACCTCGGCGTGGTCACTGAACCGCTCGATGCGCCCGAGCAGGTGGAGCGCAGTCCTCGCATCGTGCAAGCGGTGGAACTCGTCGCGTCGGCGACGGACTCGCTGGTCGCACTGGAGCCGGGACAACGCGCATCGGACGACCAGGGAGCAGACTCCGGCCCCTCGATGGATCCGGACCACACCGGTGAGAGCTGGACGTGGGTCAACGAGACGCTGCACCAGGCTCGGGGCGACGACGAGCGGCGGTCTACTGTGAACGAGTGACGGGGACCCGAACCCGAAGCACCGCCCAGCGCGGGTCTTGGGACGAGCGCGCATTGCTTCCTGACAGCGTCGGGATGCCCTGGTGGGCGGCAGCCTTGTGTGCCCTTGGACTCGCCGCGATCGGCGCATTCGCGGATATGGAACGGGTCAACCGGCTGGGCATGGTGTTCGAGGTCTGCTATTTCCTCGGTTGCTTGCTTGCCGTGGTCGTGGTGCAGCGCAGGGGTCTGTTCGGCCCGATGGTGCAACCACCGCTGATCCTCGCAGTGACAGTGCCGGGCGTGATCCTGGCCATCGGGTCGCATCCTACCGGTGCGAGCATGGTCACCACCGCGCTTACGGTCGGCACCCCGTTGATCAACGGCTTCCCCGCCATGGCAATCACCACCGGACTCACCCTAGCCATCGGCGTCCTGCGACTGATCACCCAACGACGCCCGACCTCACGCCATGACCTGTGACCGCACGCTCACATCGAGCGCTTGAGTTCACGCGGCAGCGAGAACACCAGCTTTTCCTGCGCGGTGACGACCTCTTCTACGTCGGCGTACCCATGCTCGGTCAGAAAGTCCAGCACCCCCTGCACGAGCAGCTCGGGCACCGAAGCTCCGCTGGTGACGCCGACCGTGTGAACTCCGTGCAGCCACGCGGGATCGATTTCCCGCGCGTAGTCCACCAGGTACGCCAGCCGTGCACCGGCGTTGCGCGCGACTTCGACCAAGCGCACCGAGTTCGACGAGTTCCGCGAACCGACGACCAGTACCAGATCACACTGCGGTGCCATCGCCTTCACGGCCACCTGCCTGTTCTGGGTGGCGTAACAGATGTCGTCGCTGGGCGGGTCGGCCAACTCGGGGAACCGTTGTCGCAGCCGAGCCACTGTCTGCATGGTCTCGTCGACTGACAGCGTCGTCTGGGACAGCCACACCACCCGCGACGAGTCTCGTACAGTCACCGAGTCCACCGCGTCCGGTCCGTCGACGAGCTGAACGTGCCGGGGTGCCTCCCCGGCGGTGCCCTCGACCTCCTCATGACCCTCGTGACCGATCAGCAGGATGTCGTAGCCGTCGCGGGCAAACCGCTTGACCTCCTGATGCACTTTGGTCACCAGCGGGCAGGTGGCGTCGATCGTGCGCAAGCCACGGGTCGCAGCCTGCGCGTGCACCGCCGGGGACACCCCATGCGCGGAGAAGACCACGACGGCGCCAGCGGGCACCTCATCGGCCTCGTCGACGAAAATCACCCCGCGGCCCTGCAGGGTCTCGACCACATGCCGGTTGTGGACGATTTCCTTGCGCACGTATACCGGCGCGCCGTGCGCCTCGAGGGCCTTCTCTACCGTGGCTACTGCGCGGTCGACCCCGGCGCAGTATCCGCGGGGTTTGGCCAGCAGCACACGCTTGGTCATGCCCTCCACCCTACGGGCGTGGCAAAGCAGGTCTGATGGCAATCCGACCTCTCACCCGGGTAGGCATAAGGCCGGTGACTGGGGCAGGCTTGACGACCATGAGCCACCTACCCCTGCCCGTTCGTGTCGCCGTGGGCCTGGCGCTCACCGCTGTCGAGCAGGCCCGCAAGCTGCCTGAGCAGCTCGCCGATCTCCCTGTGACGGCCGCCAGCCGTGCTGTGCAGGCGGGGATGCGGGTGCAGCAACGGGTCACCGAGCTGGCGATCAAGGGCGACGAGGTATTTTCGCTGTTGCGCCCAGTAGAGGACACCCCGTCGTGGGCCACATTCGACGAGGACGACGAGGTTGCTGAATCCGGCTCTGCGGTGGTACCCGCCCCGGGCAGCACCCCAGTCGCCACGGAATTCGGCGAGATCGACGAGGCCGACGTAGCGCAAGCCTTGACGCCACCGCGCTCAACTGCCACCCCCCCGAAACCCGACGCCAGCCTGACCCCGTCAGCGCTGATCGGCTACGACGAACTGTCGTTAGCCCAGCTGCGCGGCAAGCTGCGGGAGCTGTCACTGCCCCAGCTCGAGGAAATGCTGGACTACGAACACGTCCACCAGGACCGTCCCGCGTTCGTCACGCTGTTATCGAACCGGATCGCTACTGTCCGCTCCCAAACAACAGAACGGTGACCGAAACCTCAGTGACCAAGCCCGTCGAAGGGACCGGCCCCTCGGAAGCGACCGGACCCACCACCACGGCGGAGGCACCCTGGCCGGTCCGCACCGTCGCTCGCAAGATCGCGGGGTGGATCGAGCGGTTGGGCACAGTCTGGGTGGAGGGGCAGATCACCCAAGTCAGCGCCAAGCCTGGCACCGGTACCGCGTTTCTCACCTTGCGTGATCCGGTAGCCGACGTGTCAATGACCCTGACGTGCGCGGTCGGGCTCGTGCGCAACCGGCAACCGCCGCTGGTGGATGGCTGCCGGGTCGTGGTGCACGGCAAGCCGTCATTGCACCTCAGCCGCGGCACGCTGAGCCTGCGTGTCGATGAGATCCGCGCAGTCGGCATCGGCGAGCTACTGGCCCGCATCGAGCGGCTCCGACGGCTCCTGGATGCCGAGGGTCTGTTCGATCCCCGACGCAAGCGACGGCTGCCGCTGTTACCCGGCTGCGTCGGGCTGGTGACCGGTCGGGCCAGTGCCGCTGAGCGCGATGTGCTCAGCAACGCCACGGCCCGCTGGCCCGCGGTGCTGTTTCGGGTACAGAACGTGGCAGTGCAGGGCCCGCTGGCAGTGGCTCAGATCATCGAGGCACTCACCGTGCTCGACGCCGACCCCGCGGTGGACGTCATAGTGCTGGCCCGGGGCGGCGGCAGTGTGGAGGACCTGTTGCCGTTCTCCGACGAGGCGCTGTGTCGAGCGGTATCGCGATGCCTCACCCCGGTGGTCTCGGCGATCGGCCACGAGCCGGACACCCCGCTGGTAGACCACGTTGCGGACAAGCGCTGCTCGACCCCGACCGACGCCGGCAAGTGCGTGGTACCCGACGTCGCGGAGGAGACCGCCGCGCTGCATCAGCTCCGCAACCGCTGCCACCGTGCCCTGCACGGCTGGGTGGACCGGGAACGGCGGTTGCTCGACGCACTGCGAAGTCGCCCGGTGGTGGCCGATCCGAGCCGGCTGCTGCAGGAACGCGGCCAGACCGTGCTTGACCTGCGGGCTCGTGCGGACCGGGCGATGCTCGGCGGGATGCGAGCGGCCCAGCTCGGACTCGAGCACACCACGGCACGCTTGACGACCCTGGGACCGGCAGCCACCCTGGCCCGCGGATACGCCGTGGTCCAACGGGCTAACGGGGCGGTGCTCCGATCGATAGCCGATGCCCCCAAGGGCACCGGACTGCGGGTGCGGCTACCAGACGGGGCCCTGCATGCGGTGGTGACGGGTGACTGACGACGACCGGACCTCCCAAGACCGAGCGACCCAAGATCCGGCAAAACTGGGCTACGAGGCCGCCAGGGACGAGCTGGCCGAGGTGGTGCGCAGGCTGGAAGCCGGCGGGCTGAGCCTGGAGGACTCACTAGCCCTGTGGGAGCGCGGCGAGCAGCTCGCCGCGGTCTGCGAGCGGCATCTCGCCGGCGCCCGGGAACGGATCGAGTCGGTGATTGCCGCTCGCGATCAGCAGCCTGGTACGCAACCGCTTACAAAGTAAGATTCTGAGAGCATTGTGGGGTTTGACAAATCTTGGTTTTCGTAATCCAGTGACCGTGACGCGCCTTTCCGGGAGGGCTAATGAGTACTTTGTCGACGCCGCGGCAGGAACCGAAGCAGGAGGAGCCGGACCGCAACCTTGCGATGGAGCTGGTGCGGGTCACCGAAGCCGCGGCGATGGCCGCCGGCCGCTGGGTCGGCCGCGGTGACAAGAACGGCGGTGACGGCGCGGCAGTGGACGCGATGCGCAAGCTGGTTGGTTCGGTGTCAATGCGCGGCGTTGTGGTGATCGGCGAAGGGGAGAAAGACGAAGCGCCGATGCTGTACAACGGCGAGGAGGTCGGCAACGGCCAAGGTCCGGAATGCGATGTCGCGGTCGATCCGATTGACGGCACCACCCTGATGAGCAAGGGCATGCCCAACGCGCTGGCAGTGCTCGCGGTGTCCGAGCGGGGCACCATGTTCGATCCCTCGGCGGTCTTCTACATGGAGAAGATTGCCACCGGACCGGAAGCAGCCGAGGTCATCGACATCTCCGCTCCGGTGGCGGAGAACATCAAGCGGGTCGCCAAGGCGAAGCAGCTGAACATTTCCGACATCACGGTGTGCATCCTGGAGCGCCCGCGACACGACGAGCTCGTGCGCCAGATCCGTCAGGCCGGCGCCCGGATCACCTTCATCACCGATGGGGATGTAGCCGGCGCAATCGCCGCGGCCCGTCCGGACACCGGAGTGGACCTGCTGATCGGCATCGGCGGCACTCCGGAGGGGATCATCACTGCAGCCGCGCTGCGCTGCATGGGAGGCGCGATCCAGGGCCGGCTGTGCCCACGCGACGACGCCGAGCGCCGGGCCGCGCTGGACGCCGGGCACGACCTGGACCGGGTGCTCAGCACCGAAGATTTGGTCCGTGGTGACAACGTGTTCTTCTGCGCGACCGGCATCACTGACGGCGAACTGCTGCGCGGGGTGACCTATCACGCCGGTGGATGCCGCACGCAATCGATCGTGATGCGCTCAAAGTCCGGAACCGTCCGGATGATCGACAGCTTCCATCAGCTCACCAAGCTGCGAAAATATGCCGCAGTGGACTTCGTTCAGCTACCACTCGCATGACCCAGAAGTACC
>JAVXWL010000125.1:0-6095 GCA_032230565.1 Pseudonocardiales bacterium
GGGGACGCAGGCCCCTCAGACACCTTGGAGAACCGTAACAAACCGGGCATTTGAATGCCTGCTACGTGGCTTCTGGGCGAGCGAGTGGATCACTTCGGGTGACCCGAACGCTCAATGCAACAGTGCCCTTCAGACTCCTCGAACCGCCTTCCAACAACCAATAATAACGAACGACGCGACTAAGCACCCACCGCGCGCCCGTGGACCAGCCACGACACGCCCAAACAGCCTTCGGCCGGCTCGCCGAACGTAGCCCTTGACGGGACATAGCAGCGTCATAGGGGCATCAGCTCCCCGACACGCCGGTCACCGACCTAGCGGGAAGTGACGCCGCCGTTGGTGGCGGTGAGGGGGAGCTCCACGCACAGGCTGGTTCCTGCCCCGGGCGGGCTGTTGAGAACGATCCGGCCGCCGAGCGCCTCCACGCGGTCCTTGAGCCCGGCCAGACCGCTGCCGGTGGTGAAGCCGGCGCCGCCGACGCCGTCGTCGCGGACCGCGACGCGCAGGACGGCGGCGCCGGCCTCGACGGTGACCGTGACGGCCGTGGCACGCGCGTGCTTGGCCACGTTGGTTAGTGCCTCGGCCACGACATAGTAGGCGCTGATCTCGACATGCTCCGGCAGCCGTCCCTCCGCGGCCATGTCGAGGTCGACTGGGATCGGGGCGCGGCGGGCAAGCGTCTTGAGGGCGGGGCGCAGGCCGCCCTCGGCCAGGACCGCAGGGTGGATGCCGCGCGCGATCTCGCGTAGCTCGTCCAGCGCTCCGGTCACCTCGGCGACGGCGCGGTCGAGTTGTGCGCCGAGATCGTCGAGTCCGGGTGGCACCGTCACCTGCGTCGCGCGCAGCTGCAGCGCCAGCGAGACCAGCCGCTGCTGGGCGCCGTCGTGCAGGTCACGCTCGATCTGCCGACGCGTCTGGTCGGCGGCGGCGACGATCCGCGCACGTGAGGTGGTGATCTCGTCGTACAACTGGGCGTTGTCGAGGGAGACGGCGAGCTGGCCGGCGATGAGCTGGACAGCGTCGAGCCGTTCGGCGGTGAATGCGCCGCGGATGAGCCGATTTTCCAGCAGGAGCACCGCCCGCAGCATGCCGCGGCTGAGGATGGGCAGCGCTAGCAGCGAGCAGCAGCCAAGGTCGGCGAAGTACGGGTCGCGGGCGAAGCGGTCATCGCGGGTAGCATCCCCCACGACCAGCGGCTCAGGCATCCGCTGGGCGTAGCGCAGCACCGACATCGGCACCGCGTGTTCGTGACCGGTGTTTCTGGTCAGGGCGGAGTCGCCGCTGTCGGGTGCGGGTAGCAGCCAGTCGTGCCGGTTCTCGCTCCACCGCAGTAGGTGTACGCCGGTTGCGCCGGTTATCGCGCTGAGCACCTGGGCCACGCGGGCGTGCAGCCGGTCGATGCTGGTCTGCGAGCTGAGCGCTTGGGACGCGGACAAAATGCCGAGCAGGTCGATGGTTCCTGTGGTGACCGTGGTGCGGCGACGGGGCAGGTCACCGGTTTCCTCGCCGCGTTGCCCGGCGGTCGCGTCGGCGGGGGGTCGCGGGGTCGGGTAGGCCCAGTCCAGCTGGGCGACCTTCGCGGTCGCCCCCCAAACCAGGTAGTCCTGACGGGCCTGGGCGAGAAGCTCGTGGCCGGCGTGATCGAGGCCGTGGGCTAGATAGAAGCGGGCCGCGCGTTCGGTGATCAGCGCCCGATGCCAGGGCCGCTGCCGACCGGCGACCTCGCGCCGCGCGGCGTCGAAGGCGAGGGCGGCGGCGCGGAAGTCCCCGGCCGCCCAGGCCCGCTCGGCCTCGACCAACCGCAGCAGGTGCAGGAAGTTGTCCGGCGTGTCCGAGGCGCGGACCGCCAGCCACCGCGTCACCTCGTCCAGCTCGGACAGCAGCCCGTCGCGCTGGTCCTCATCCGCGGCCCCGGCCTGTCTGGCGAGGGCCAGCCCGCGTAGCAGGCGGGCCACGGCAGTCCGATAGAGACCCGGGGCGACCGGCAGTAGCGGCATCGCCGCTGCGCTGTGCCGCGCCAGCCCGACCGGATCACCGAAGATGGCGGCCGCGATGGCCTGGTTGACATGCTCCTGGAGAAGCGGCGCCGGGTTATCGGCGTACCTGTCGACGGAGACCGCCGCACCGGCCGCGGCCGTGCTATCACCGCGCAGCACACCAGCCAGCCACCGGAAGCTATCGAGCCACTGGCCGATCTGCTCGTTTCCGGTCCGGTGCACGAAGGCCAACCCCGCGTCCACCTCGGCGACCCAGACGTCCAGAAATTGCGCGCAGTCCACCAAGTACGGCAGGCCTATCGCGTAGGTGTAGCCGGCGTAGGTCAGGTCACCCCCCGCGATTAGTCCCTCCCGGGCCCGCTGAAGTACGTGGCCAGCGTGTTCGATTGGCTCAGACCACCAAGTAAGGCCCGCGAGCAGGTAGCACGCCTGCGAGGTGCCGGGCTCGTAGCCGCGGGCCTCGCCCAGTTCCACGACCCGCCGCACCGCGCGGTACCCGGCGGTGTAGTCGCCGCGCAGCGTCGCGGCGGTGAAACCAGCGTGGCCGACCGGGCCGATCAGGCTAGGGCCCGGGCCGTGCTCGAGCCAGATACGCAGCGCCTCCAGGCTCAGCCATGCGACCATGGCGAGGTCGGTGACGAAGTAGACCCCCGGTAGGACAGCGTCGATCAGACGGGTCGCGGCCAGCATCGTGGGCTCGGTGAGGTCGGGGCGAGCCAGATCATCGGCGGCGTCGGTGTGGTCCAGCCACCGGTACAGGTAGCCGAACTGGCAGTCGAGCTCGGCGGCCAGCCGGTCGGCGGCCGGGACGGTGATACCGCACTCACCCAGCGCCTCCAGGCCCAGCCCGATCGCTTCCGCAAAACGGTACCGGTGGATCAGGCTACGCACCTGCACCGCTGTCGCGTCCACGCGCTCCAACACAATGGTCGACAGACCCTCTATCGTGCGGTAGGTATCGTCGGCCTCCTCCAAGCGCCCCATGCTGAACAGGGCGGCGTGCCGGCCGGTGTGCACCTCGGTCAGCGTGGCCCTTTGGCCCGGGTCAATCAGCCGCAGCGCGGCGGCTAGCAGCGCGTTGACCAGTGTGTGCTCCCCAGTCAACCCCGCCTGGTCAGCGGCGCGGCGCAACAAACCCACCGCCACACACCGCTCCCCGGCATCGTCGACGGCATCGACCACCGGCAGGTACTGCTCGGCCGCGGCCGCAAACAACTCCGGCACCGCCGCCAGCCGCCGTGCCATGGCCAGCTGCAGGCTGCGCCGCCGCTGCGCAGCCAGTCCGCCCACGACCACCTCCCGGATCCGGTCGTGGCGAAACCGCACCGCCTGACGCGCCCCCGGCTCCACCACTAGCAGTCCCTCCTCCAGGGGGGACGCCAGCATCTGGTCCACCACGCCCGCCGACTCGGCGGTCGCGGTCTGCAGCAGACTCAGCTCGGCCCGCCCGCCTAGGCACGCCATCGCCTCCACCAGCTCCCGAGACTGCGCCGGCATGGCCTCCACCCGCGCCGCCAGCAGGCCGGTGACCTCGGACTGGCCCAGGTGAGCGCGCACGGCCGCCGCGTCCCACCGCCAGCCGGCCGCCGTCGCGGTCAGCACCCGGTCGCGGCTCAGCGCGTTTAGCAGCTCCACCGCCTCGTACGGATTGCCACCCGTAGCCCGGACGATCACCTCGACCAGGCCCGCCGCCGTCGCCGGGTCCACATGCGGCATCTCCGCGACCATGGTGATCAAACTCGGCACGGGCAGGTTGCCCAGCCGCAGATGCTGCACTCCGGCCTGGTCGCGCCACCGGGACAGCGGCGCCGCCAGCGGATGCGCCGCGTCCACGTCGCCTTCGCGGTACGCGCCGACCAACAGCAGGCCATCGACCGGCGACTCGCCCAGCACTAGATCAACGGTCCCGAGTGGTGTGCGCCCCGCCCATTGCAGGTCATCAACGAACACCACCACCGGCCGTTTCCGCGAGGCGACCGCCCGCAGCACCTGCACGGCCGTTCGCTGTGCCCGGACCTGCGCGGTCAGCGGATCCCCCGGTTCGGCCGGCACCGCCAGCAGCGCCGCGAACTCCGGCACTGCCGCGGTCAACAGACCCGCGTTCGGCCCGACCGCCGCCAGGATCCGGCCGCGGACCTCGGCCAGCTCATCCTCCGGCTCGGCCACCAACAGCCGGCCCAGCGCGCGAAACGCCTGATAGACCGCGTCGAACTCCAGATCCCGCCGGTACTGGTCGAACTTGCCGACCACGAACCAACCGTCCCTGCCAGTGACCACCGGCCGCAGTTCATCGACCAGCGCCGTCTTGCCCACCCCCGGCGCCCCGCTGACCAACACCCCCCGGCACCGGCCCGTCAGCGCCCCCTCAAACGCCGCCGCCAGCGCCGCCACCTCGTCATCACGGCCCACCAGCCGCGACGGGGGCAGCAGCCGTAGCGGAACATCATGCTCACCGATCCGCACCGCGTCCGCCGCCGCGGGCGCGTCGGGGTGCCGCAACCGCTCAAGGTCGTAGATCACCCCGTCAGCCGTCTGGTACCGGTTGTCCGGTTCCTTCTCCAGCAGATGCATGATGATCTCCGACAGCGGCCCCGGCACGGCCCGGTTTACTTCCGCCGGCGGGACCGGCACCCGTGCCAAGTGGTCATGCGTGAGCCGCAGCGCGTCCCCAGAACCGAACGGCGGCCCGCCGGTGGCCAGCTCATACAACGTCGCGCCCAGCGCGTACAGGTCGGCCCGCTGATCCACCGCCCGGCCAGTCCGGCCGGTCTGCTCCGGCGCCAGATACGCCAGCGTCCCCACGATCTCGGCGTGGTGCGTGAACTCGGGACGGATCTCGGCGAACGACGCCGCCAGCGCGAAATCCACCAGGCACGGGGCGCCACCGCGGGAGATCACGACGTTCACCGGAGCAATGTCCCGGTGCAGCACCCCCCGGCGGTGCATCCCCGCCACCGCCCGGGCCAGCCCTACCGCCAGCCCGATCAGGTCATCAAGAGGAACCGGCTTGGCCATCCCCGCCAGGGACCTGCCACCAGCATCGTCCAGCACGATCGACCCCGCATACGGCGGCGCCTCCCCCAGCTGCACCACCCCTTCAACGCCACGCAGCCGCTCCAGCATCACCAACTCATGCCGCAGCCGCCGCTGCGCGTCCGGCCCCAACGGCTCCTTGCGGATCACCGTGCGCCCCGCAAAAAACAGCCGGGTGACCCGTGTGCGCTCACTCTGGTGGACTATCTCGGCCCGAACGGGCGGATCCCGGCCACCCAGCACCCCGCCTGACCCCATCCGGCACCCCCACGCGCTGTCGCAGCCACCTCACACCCTGCCTACACCTCTCTGAGCGCGAAAGCGACTGTCCATCACACCCGACGCAGGGAGTGCCCGCCTGCTACGCGGGCTGGCCCCCGCGTACGCGGCGCCGAACTTGGCGCACCACTGCCGGATGGTCTCGTGCGAGACGACCACACCTCGCGCAAGCATCATCTCCTCAACCTCACGGAAGCTCAGCGGGAAGCGGTAGTACAGCCACACGCAGTGAGAGATGATCTCCGCTGGGTAGCGAAACCCCGGTAGAACACCGCATTCGCGTTCAATGACCGCACCCCGTTCGCTCGGGCCACGATCAAACCAGATGCTCACGTCGCGGTCGGAACGCGATCAGGCCACTGCTCAAGTTGACAACGCCCCCGGCAGGGTTACACCCTCGCGCCGCGAGGAGATCGCCTGATCAACATGTGGACAAAACAACACTCAGAGTGCCCGAAGGCTTCGACTGACGGCCCCGCATGAACTTCACAGCTACCCGGCCCGGCCGGGAGCGGTGAGGGGCAGGGTCACGTGCATGGTGGTGCCGGCGCCGGGCGGGCTGTGCAGCGAGAGGTGACCGCCGAGGGCCTCGACCCGGTCGGTGAGCCCGAGCAGGCCGGTGCCGCCGGTGGGGTCGGCGCCGCCGCGGCCGTCGTCGTGGACCCGGATTCGCAGTGTTCCGGCGTCGGGTGCGACCCCGACGTCGATGGTGGTGGCGGCGGCGTGCTTGGCGGTGTTGGTCAGCGCCTCGGCGATGACGTAGTAGGCGGCGAGCTCGACCGGATC
>JAVXWL010000137.1:0-14774 GCA_032230565.1 Pseudonocardiales bacterium
TCCGATCACCGTCGAGGGTGGTTGCTGAGCGGCGGAGCAGCGTGACCCGCAAGGCCCTCGCCGACGCACGGGCGCCTCGGGGCTCGTTCGCGGCTTAGATTCTGCCGGAGGTTTACTGAGAGGTGAGCGGGGGTAACTGACGGCAACCTGCGGTCAGGCTATGAGCAGGTCCGGAACTGTCCACGGCGAACCGGTCTCGCTCACCGGAAGCGCTCGAAGCGAAGGAGTTACAGATGACTGCTGGATCGATCGCCCTGGTGGGGTTCGTCTTGATCACCGCTGGTGTACTCATCGGGTGGCGGCTTAGCCAGTGGCAACTGGAGGTGCGAGCGAGGCGGCAAGCAGCAGCGCAGCTATCCCTGTCTAGGCAATTACTCGAGCTTCGAGCTGCGAGACAAAAGAATTATTTTGATATGTCGCAGCTGGGGCATCCGGCGAGTGCGTTCCAACGCCGAGCCGCGTAGCGATCGGCCCAGCAATCTGCTGATCTTTCCTGGTCGAATCTGTCAGCTTGACCTGGCGCTTCTGGGGTGCCCCTCTTTCCACGGCGGATGGCCTCGGGTGCAACATTTGCTCTGTCAGGTGGCGAGTTGTTTGAGGTAGCGGTTGATCGATGATGCCCGGTCGCCGGTCGCGACCACACCACTCCGTTGCTAATGCTTGATGTGGCTCGATGCTTCATGCCTGCTGTGCGATGGCTCGGTCAGTGCCGTGGTGACGGCGTCGCGGACGGCGTCGTCGGTGGGGAGCGGTGTACCGGTCTGCTCGGCGAGCTCGCGTAGCGAGGTCATGGTGACGTCAGGCAGGCCGCAGACTGTGAACTGTTCGAACGCGTGCAGATCGGGGTCGATGTTCAGAGCGAAGCCGTGGCTGGTGATCCCGCCGCGGATCCGCATGCCGATGGAGGCGACCTTGCGGTGATCGGGAGTCCAAACGCCGACGAGGCTGGAGGCCCCTTGGGGAGTGGGACGCCGTTGGGTGCTGAAATCGAGCAGCCCCAGCGCCCGGACGAGGCCGACTTCGAGCCAGCGCACGACATCGGCCGCGCCCTGATCGCCGATGTCCATGATCAGATATCCGACGAGTTGGCCGGGGCCATGGTAGGTCGCGTACCCTCCGCGGTCCACCGCGACCAGCGGTATCTCATGGTGGCCGCGGCGCAGGTCGGCGGGATCGGTGCGCTGCCCGTAGGTGATGACCGGGGGATGGCTGAGCAGGAACAGCCGATCGCCGACTGTCCCCGCGCGCCGCTGCGCGGTCCAGCCGGCCATGGCGTCGATCGCGTCGAGGTAGTCGATCTCACCGAGGTCGACGCGCTGCAGCGTCCGCTCGGCCGTGGCCATACCTGCCTCCGTGTGCTGCCGCTTTTTTAGTACCAACAGGCAGCGTAGGCCGCCGAGGCCGGACCAGTTCGTCGCCTCCTGGGGCAAGATCGGCACCATCGCCGCCGTACTCGGTGGTCCGACTGTGTCCGTCACGCTCCGGGCTTCGGGGTTGCTGCCCACAGAGGTGCCGTAAGCGGCAACTTTGCGGAAAAATGCCAGCGGTGGCACCTCTGCAAATAATCCACCCACCTGTCCTTGGGGCCTATGCGGCTCGTGTGTTTTATGCGACCTCCCAGCGAACCGACGCCCAGCCACGGTGCGAATGCCACTGCACGACCACACCGGCCCCGCTGGCCTGGCGACGCCTCGCGGCCCCCGGCGCTTATGGTGGTGGGGACGCCTCCGCAGGGAGGCCAACAGGGGAGAGCTGATGACGCGGTGGGACGGTCACGGATTGCCGCCGGTGGCCGCCGAGAGGATGCGGCGCTTCGCCAGCACTGGTCTGCGGACGTCGCTGCTGACGGTGCCTGGCGCTGTCGGGGCGCAGTCGGTGGGCTTCGACCCGATCGGTGAGGTGATGGGCTGCATAGTCCAGCACATCGGATGGAGCGGCTTCGGTGGCTGCGGCTACTTCGGTGGTGTCGGCATGCTGGGTGGTTTCAGTGGCTTCGGGCTCGGCGGCGGGACCGTCACCTCGTCGGGACGGGCTGGGCTCGTCGGGTTCGGACCTTATGTCGACGCGCTGTACCGCGGTTATGGCACCGCACTGGCGCGGATGACTGAAGAGGCCGCCGCGATGGGCGCCGACGGCGTGGTGGGAGTGCGGCTTTCGGTATCAGATCTCGGCAACGACAACCGTGAGTTCGTCGCGTTGGGTTCCGCGGTCCGATCGCGGTCCCGGCACCGTCCGATGCGCGTGTTCAGTACTGAACTAGCTGGCCAGGACGTCGCGAAGCTGTTACAGGCGGGTTGGGTGCCGTGCGCAATTGCCTACGGGATCTCGGTGGCGATTCGCCATGACGACTGGCGCACGCAGCGGCAGTCCACGTGGGGCGCCGGGAACACAGAGGTGTCTGGCTACACCGAATTGGTCGCGCACGTGCGCGCCGACGCGCGATACCGCTTCGACCAGCAGGCCCGCGCGACGGGGGCCGAGGGAGCGATCGTGTCGTCGATGGGCCTGCAGATCCGGGCGATCGAGCCGGCGGAGACCCACCGTGACCACGTTGCCGAGTCGACGGTGTTCGGCACCGCGCTGGCGAGCTTTCATCGGGAGTCGACCGCCCCGACCCGATCGTTGACCATCCTGCCGCTGCGATAGCTGCTGGCAAGAATGAGGAGTGAGTGATGACCGCCGATCCCACCGCGCTGGGCATCCCCGAGGACGCGATGCGCCGGCTCGCCGAGATGCGACCTGGGCAGAGCACCAGCCTGTTCACCTCGGACCTGTCGGTGAACGAGTTCTTGCTGGTTCGCGAGGCCGGGTTCCGTCCCCTCGGCCTGGTGCTGGGCACCAGCATCTACCACGTCGGGTTCCAGATGGGCCGGTGGAACAGCAATCAGGAACTGACCACCCTGTCGCAGGCGATGTACCACGCCCGTGAGCTGGCGATGACGCGGATGGAGGCCGAGGCTGATCAGTTGGGGGCTGACGGCATAGTCGCGGTACGGCTGGCGATCGAGTTTAAGGAGTTCGGCTCGGACATCGCCGAGTTCATCGCTGTCGGCACCGCGGTGGCTGCCGATCAGCAGCAGGCCCCGGATGGGCACGTCTGGCGCAATAACAAGGACCAGCCGTTCACGTCGGACCTGTCTGGCCAGGACTTCTGGACGCTGATCCAGGCCGGCTATGCGCCGGTGGGCATGGTGATGGGTTCCTGCGTCTACCACATCGCGCACCAGCGGTTCTGGCAAGCTATCGGCAACGTCGGTCAGAACGTGGAGCTGCCGCAGTTCACCGAGGCGCTTTACGACGCCAGGGAGCTTGCGATGAGCCGGATGCAGGCAGAAGCTGAACAGCTGGAGGCCGAGGGGATCGTGGGCGTGCAGTTGCTGTCGCTCGGCCATCGTTGGGGTGGGCACACCACCGAGTTCTTCGCGATCGGCACCGCGGTGCGACCGCTGCGCGCCGACCACGTGATCGCCAAACCGCAGCTCGTCCTTCCGCTAACTGACTCATGACCGGTGGATCGTCATGACACTGGAACCCAGCGGCTTGGGACCGATGGGCGACGTCCAGTTGCTGGCGGCGATGCTGCGCGCCGACCAGGCTGAGGTCGCGTCCTACGCCCGGGTGTTGAGCGGGGCGCTGGCTGCGGCGCTGCCCCCGGGCATGGTGGATCTCGGCTATCACCGCACTGTCGGCGATCGGATAGCGGGCCGGCCCGGTCGTGTGATTCGGGTCGTGGTGCACGGCGAAAACCGCGATCTCCAGCTGCGGGAAGGCCGGGGCGGACAGGTTGAAGCCGAGCTGCATCAGGTGGTGCGTGGCGTGGTGATCAGCCGTCGCAGCATCAACGTGGATGAATGGCTCCAGGCGCTGGCTGAAGACATTACTCGGGCAGCCGCTCGTGACACCGCCGCGCGGGTGGCGCTAGAGCGGCTGCTCCGGTCCTAGCGCTCGGCCTATTCGGGTGCTGAGTGTTGTGCGCTTCCGTGGTCGTCAGTGGTAGCTCTATCGTGCGAACTAGCCAAGCTTTCTGGCGTGACGTCCGCCGCGTCAATCGCACTGGCCAGGGATGGGTCTGCGGATTTGATGGAATTGAGCGCTTCGGCCATCTCGCTCGAACCGGCACTCGCAGTGCCACTCGGGGCGGAGACGTCCTCCTGGTCTTTATCGATCATGACCCAATCGTAACTGCTCCACCGACGCAGCGCAGAAGAACGCCGCTGATCGTGCCGGAGCGTAGCCAGGTGATGACTATGTGTAACATGCTGCCTTACCGGGTACGCCCCCGAAAGGCAGGTTCGCACCGCCGAATTCACTCGGATGATCGGGAATGGTGACCGCAGTGCATGATCAGAACAATGTGGGGCGGCGCAACGGTAACTACGGCGCTGGGCCGCGGTCAGGCCATCACCCGCTGGTCGCTCAACCACATACCGAGGGAGAAGGTCCAGTAGCGGCCGCTGAAGCGGTCGCCGCGCAGATCAGCACCGGCCAGCATGCCCTGGGTCGGCCCGGCAAACCGCTCGACCGCCGATCACCGTTCATCATCGGGATGAGCGCTGCCGCGGGAGTCGCCGTGACAATCGGCGTGGTCGAAATGATCATCACTGTTCGCGACGTGTTGCTGCTGATCGGGGTGGCGCTATTCGTGGCGATCGGCCTGGAACCGGCGGTGTCCGTGCTGGCCCGGTACAAGTTCCCGCGATGGGCGGCAGTGGTTACCGTACTGGTGTCGGCACTGGCGGTGGTGGGTGGGTTCCTCGCCGCGGCGATCCCACCGCTGGCGCGCCAAGCCAGCCAGTTCGTCACCCAAGCCCCGAGCATGGCGTCGCGGCTGCAGAATCACAATTCGCTGCTGGGTCAGCTCAATGACCGCTTCCATTTACAGCAACGCCTGCAGCAGGCGTTCAGCGGGGACGCCTCGGGCTTGTTCAACGGTCTGCTCGGCGCCGGCCAGGTGGTGTTCAGCGCACTGGCCAGCACGCTGATCGTGGTGGTGCTCATCGTCTACTTCGTCGTCGACCTGCCCCGGATCCGCGCAACGCTCTACCGGATGGTGCCGCATTCCCGCCGGCCGCGAGCGATCCTGCTCGGCGATGAGATATTCGCCAAGGTAGGTGGTTACGTGCTGGGCAACCTGTTGATCTCGCTGATCGCCGGTGCCCTCACCTTCATCTTCCTGGCCATCGTGGGAGTTCCCTACGCGCTGCTGTTGAGTATTTTTGTCGCGATTTTGGATCTGGTCCCGGTGATCGGCTCCACTGTTGCCGGCGTGGTGGTATGCCTGGTGGCGCTGAGCGTGTCGCTGCCCGTCTGCCTGGGAGCCATCGGATTTTTCGTGGTCTACCGGCTGGCCGAGGACTACCTACTGGTTCCCCGAATCATCGGCCGGGCGGTAAAGGTGCCAGCGCTGGTGACTGTCGTGGCCGTCCTCGTCGGTGGCGCCCTGTTGGGAATCGTCGGTGCGCTGGTCGCCATCCCCGCTGCCGCGGCCGTGCTCCTTCTGACCCGCGAAGTGCTCTTTCCCCGTCTCGACCACGCCTGAGACGCAAAATCGGAGGCTGTTGCAACAGCCTCCGATTTTGCGTCTTTCCCGCGGGTGGCCGCGAGTATCAGTAGTAATGCCGCCGGCCACCGATCGCGTGTCCGGCGCTACCGAGCACCAACAGGAGCACACCCACCACAATCAAGACGATCCCCAGGTACATCAGAATAGGGATGGGGATCAGCCACCCGAACACCACGACCAAGATAATGCCGAGAACGATCACGATGCCTCCCTCGAGCTCGGTGTGAGCGCCTTACAATCATTTTACATGACGTCACCCGATTTGTCCTACCTCAGATGGACTAACCGGACCTTAGGCTGAGCAGCTGCAGGTGGCCGGGCGGTGCGCCGAACGCTGCGGCTGCCGGCGCGGACGCAGATGTGACCGACTGGGCACACTGAGCTGCCGATGAGACTCCGTATCGCGGCGCCAACTCAGGCTTCATTCGACGTTTGCTGCTGAGACATCTTTCGACTGGTCACCGTTACCTCCACGTCGTCCGTTAGTGGACTCCACGCGGCACCATTGATTGTGGGATAGACGTCGACTGCCTGTTGGCAGGCGAGGAGGAAAAGATGACCGATCGAGAACTCCGCGCAACAATCCGGCAGCGATTCACCGCGCTTCGAGCCGAAGTGCAGCAACGCCGTACTGAGCTGATTACCGAAACAGAAGCTCAGCTGTTCGCGCGGTACCGGGTTGAGAACGAGCGGGTCGACGAGCTGCAGCGCGGGCTTAAGGAAATCACCGATGAGGCCAACCGGAAAGCCGTGGCGCTGCTACGTGAGTTCGAAGATCTCGCTCACGGCGGCCGGTGGAAAGGTGGGCGCCAGGCGATGTTCGAAGTTCCCGGCATCCACCGCTCCAACGCCGACCGCACCCGGCTGCACCGGGCCCTGATGGCCGAGATCGACAACCAAACCCAGCAGGCGCTGCGGGTACTGGACCGGCAGCAGACAACGTTGCTCCGCGCCCCTGACCGGGCCCGGACCTGCCTCGCCAGGGGCATTCCCGCCATCGTTGCCGACCTCATCACACCGGCTCGGTTGCGGGACGTCGAAGCCCGGTTAAACGCGGCGGCGATGACCTGACCCACCGCGCCCAGCAATCTCGACAGTAGCCGATTCGGTGTGTCGGGGTCTGCGGTATAACACCGCGGATGAGCAATCCGAGTCCCGAGCCGAACGGCGTGGATCTGCGACCGCTCCCCGGCAGCGCGCCGCGGTCGGCGCCGCGCGCCATCCAGGCTTCCGGTCCTGTCCCGGCGGACACAACCATCGAGATCACCCTGGTGTTGCGCCGCCGGGGCGAGCTGCGAGATCCCGCTGCCGCCGCACCGATCTCCGCCGTGACGCTAGCGGCCGACTACGGTGCCGACCCCGCCGACGTCGACCTCGTCACGGCGACCGTCACTGCTCTCGGGGCGCGCGTGCTTTCGGTGCACCCCGCTGCCCGGTTGGTGCGCGTCGAGGGCACCGCGGCGGTCCTGAGCCGGATGTTCGGAACGTCGCTGGAGCTGGTCACCAGCCGCGACCCGACCGCAGGCGTAATCACCCACCGGGTGCGGACCAGCCCGCTGAGCGTTCCGGCCGTTCTGGACGGAATTGTGACCGCCGTACTCGGGCTCGACAACCGCCCGCAAGCACGCCCACGGTTTCGCGTGGTGCGGCCGCAGGCGGTTTCGACCAGCTACACCCCAGTGCAGCTCGGCCGGATCTACCGGTTTCCCCTGGGCACCGACGGCGCCGGCCACACGATCGCCATCATCGAGTTGGGTGGTGGATTCACCCAGGCTGACCTCGATACCTACTTCGCCGGGCTGGACATCAGTGCGCCGGTGGTGACCGCGGTAGGTGTCGACGGTGGCGCGAACACTCCCGAGAGCGATCCCAACGGCGCCGACGGCGAGGTGCTGCTCGACATCGAGGTTGCCGGGGCGCTCGCCCCCGCCGCCGCCATCGTCGTCTACTTCGCCCCCAACACCGACGCTGGGTTCGTCGACGCGCTATCAGCCGCCGCGCACGCCACCCCGACTCCCACCGCAATCAGCATCAGTTGGGGGCAAAGCGAGGATGCCTGGACCGGGCAAGCCCGCACCGCCTTCGACCAGGCACTCGCTGACGCAGCGCTGCTCGGCGTGACAGTGACTGTGGCCGCCGGCGATGACGGCAGCACCGACGGTGGTAGCGATGGGCGCGTCCACGTCGACTTTCCCGCGTCCAGCCCGCACGCACTGGCCTGCGGCGGCACCCGGCTGGACGCGGACCCGACGACCGGCAAGGTGCGCGCCGAGACGGTGTGGAACAACGGCGTCGGCCGCGGCGCCACCGGTGGCGGGGTCAGCGACGCGTTCGACCAGCCGAACTGGCAGGCCGGCGCCGGGGTACCCACGCGTCACGGGAAGCCAGGCCGTGGCGTCCCGGACGTCGCCGCTGTCGCTGATCCGCAGACCGGCTACCGGGTGCGCGTCGATGGCACCGACATCGTCGTCGGCGGCACCAGCGCGGTGGCGCCGCTATGGGCGGCCTTGGCGACCCGGCTGGCCCAGGCGACGGGGCGGCGGCTTGGCCTGCTGGCGCCGGCGCTATACCAATGCGCGCCGGCAGGTACCGCGGCAACCGGCTTTCGGGACATCACCAGCGGTAACAACGGCGCCTACTCCGCCGGCCCGGGCTGGGATCCCTGCACCGGACTCGGCGTACCCGACGGCACTGCGTTGCTTACCGCACTGCGCCAGCACCGCGCCGCTCAGTAGTAGTGTCGTCGGCCCCCGATCGGGCGTCCGACGGCGCCGAGCAGCTCCAGGATCACTCCGACGACTATCAAGATGATCCCGAGCGTGAACAGAATATGAATCCCGATCAGCAAGCCAACCACCAGCAAGATGATGCCGAGAACGATCATGATGGCCTCCTCCGGAGTCTTCCCCGAGGACGTTACGACACAGTCACCGGGTCGGCGCGTTATAGCGATCCATATTGGACGATACCGGGCAGTGAGCGACTGCTGACGCGCCGAACGGGGTAAGGACGTTACCCCATTCGAGTCGTGTGGTTCGGTGCACCGAAGATGAACGAAGGCGCGCTGGCGGTCGCCACGTGGGAACAGTGTGACATGGTGGGGTGGTGGCGCTGACCGGCCTGAGGTGGCGGCGGGCGGCCGTGGCGGTCGTCGGGCTCGCCGCCGCGGGGCTGGCGGTTCGGGTGCTGTTCGACAGCAGCGACGAGCTGCTCACCGCCGCAGACACGTTGACCTCGGTCCGGGTGTGGTGGGTAGTGGCGGCCGTCCTCGTTGAGGTGGTGTCGTACGTGGCGCGGGGAGCCGCGAACGCGGTGGTGCTGCGCCGCGGAGGTGCCGTGGTCGGGCCTATGACGATGGCAGCGGCCACGTTGGCCGGCGACGCCGCTGCGTACTGCCTGCCGTTCGGATTCGCCGCCTCCGGCCTGGTGATGGTCGGAGTGTTACGCCGCCGCCAGGTGAGTGCGGCGCTGGCCGGTTGGATGTTCGCGGTCTGCTCGGTATTCTACGTCGCTTCCATCACGGCGCTGACCCTCGTCGCGGTCCAGATCCCCGGCGGCGACAACCCGATCTCGGGCTTGCAGGCGATCAGCATCGTGGTGCTGATCGTGTTGGCCCTGGTCGGCGCTGGCTACGCGCTGCTGCGCCGTCCCGCGGTCCGGCGCCGGCTCGTTCGGGCACTACCCAGTGTCGCCTCGCCGTCAGCCTTCTGGCGCCAACGCAGACCAGAACATCGCAGCTGGTTCGGTCGGGCATTATCGGCGGCGCGCACCCGGGCCAGGGATTGGACCGGGCAATTGCGTACGGTCCGGTTGAGCCTGGTCGCGGGGATCGCAGCGTTCATTCTCATGACGGTGTCCTGGCTGACCGACGTTGCGGTGCTGGCGCTGGCTTTCGTGGCGTTGCACAGCACACCGCCGTGGACCGGGTTGTTGCTGGCGTACTGCGCCGGGCAGATCGCGGCAAGTATGCCGGTGACCCCCGGCGGGATTGGGGTCGTGGAGGGAAGCATCACGCTGGCGCTGGTGGCGTTCGGCGGCGCCGAGACCATCACGCTGGCCGCGGTGCTGCTCTATCGGTTGATCGCCTACTGGGGCTGCATTCCCGCGGGTGGGCTGGCCTGGTTGGCGTTGCGGGGGACGTCCCGCAGCACTGCGAAGCCGGCCAGCACCCACCTAGACTCGGTGGCCACCGAGGTCGCTGAAGTGGAATCGACATCATGAGTATCCGCCCGTGGTGGCGCTGCGCTGCGGTGTTCTGTGTCGCTATCGCGTTGGCGCTGACAGCGGCCTGCTCGGGACCGCGCAGCGGAGCCTCCGTCACCGGCGACGTCTCCGGCTGCGCGGCGGTGCTGCCGTTAGCGCGCCATGTCGTCCACGATGAGGGCACGCTCACCAGGGTCAAGCACATCAGCAAGGCTGATGCCGACGCACTCAGCCGGAAGCTGGGTGCCACGCCACCCGCACCGCGTCGACCGCATACTGGGCCACCGCGACCGCTGCGTTCCGGCGCGTCCAGCTGGCCGAAGGCGTGCCTGGTCGTCTACCACGGTGACTATCCGCCGGGAACGATCGTCGGCGCCAGCCCACCCGCGGTTGGTGGACACTATGCCCTGATCGTGCTCCGCGTCCGGCACCCGTCAGTCGACCGAATCCTGGTAACCGACACACTTCCCGCTGGCCTGTGACGCCTGACTGCGCTTAGACCTCGTCTTTGGGTCGGCGGTCGACGAAGAAGCGCGGCTGTTGCTCGTCTCCGTCGCCGAGCATCTCGACGTCGAGCTGTTGTTCGTGGAGGTCGTAGACCACGCTGACGGCGAGGAAGACCCTGGCGCCAACGGGGGTCTCGAGCACGGTGTCGTCCTCGGCTGGCCGCGCCGCGATGGACAGCGCCATGCCCTCTGACCGAGTAGTCTTGCTCTGCGGAACGATTCGCAGGCCGGACCCCTCCGGCATGTTGTTCTTGGTCACCAAAGAATTGATGGCTTCGGCGGCGGCATCGGTCACTTTCAGCATGTCGTTACCGTAAAGGTCACAACCTGCCGCGCGTAAGCGGGAGGTAGAGCTCAGTCCTCGGTGGGCGCCTTGTGGGTGGAGAGCGCTTCGACGGTGTGTTCCCGCACCGGGCGCAGCTCGAACTCTCCGAACTGGCCGCGACGTACCGCCACGGCACTCATCGGCAGGGGTCGGCTCTGCCGGTTGCGGGGAGTGAGGGTCATTCCGGCCCGCGGTCGGCGGTCGGAGACGGGCGTGCGCATGTGGTCCTTCTTCGTTCTGGTTGTTACGGCGGGCCGCCAGCCGGGACGGGAGCACGCACTGTGCCTGCACAGCGGAGTAATCCGCATGCTAGGGGTGCTCCCCGGCGATCGACGGAAGTTCTTATTCAGACGACCAGCCAGCATGGTCCTGCCCCCGGGCTCTCGTCCGCAGTGAAGAGTACTCCACGCTGTCAACGGGGGCATACCTGCTATCGGATGGCTCTATAATCATGACAGCAGCGGCCACGATCGGGCATCGTCGGGTTGGCCGCAGGCTGACGAACCGTTCGCCGCCTGGCATGGGATCATCGGGCATGGGTAGGCTCGCGACGGTAACGGTGGCAGCCGGGCTCGATTCCGCCAGTGCGAGGGAGACTCCGGTGGACTTCGGCAGTAACTTCTTTTGGGACGTTCGTCAGGCATGGCAGTGAGCGTCCCTCCAGGTGGTGAGACGCAAACGGGGGAGAGGCCGGCCGCCGCGACGGCGGCCCGTCGGGCGCCGTCCGTGACCAAGATGCTTGCCTGGGCAGGTGTCGATTGCCTGCGGCTTGAGGGTGTCCGGGTTGTGCTCGGCGAGCGTGGTTTGCGGGCTATTGGGTCTATGGTCAGCGTCGCGCAGGATGGTGTCGAGGCCTACACCGCTTCCTACTCGCTGACTACCGACGAGGCTGGTGTGGTCCAGCGGCTCACCGTCCGGATCGCTCGGGCCGCCGGCGAGCAACATGTCATCCTCACTCGCTCGGAGGAGGGTATCTGGCTCGTCGACCACGGACAGGGTGCGGCGCGGACCAACTTCGGCGGTGCGCTGGACGTCGATCTGGCGTTGAGTCCATTGTTCAACGCGCTGCCGATCCGCCGGTTGGGCCTACACCGCGACGCTGCACTGCACGACCTGTCGGTGGTGTTCGTCGCATTGCCCAGCCTGGAGGTCTGCGGGGTTTCCCAGACCTACCGCACGGCTTCGTTGGGTGATCCCGGGGTGGTCAGCATCAGCAGCGACACGTGGGACGTGGAAATCACCGTGGATGCCGACGGCATGGTGCTGGAGTACCCGGGGTTGGCATCCCGGGTCTGAAACTCTAGTCAACGGGCGGCGGCGATCCGGGCGCCGATGGCGAGTACCGCCTGCTCACCGCCGCGCACCGCGGCCACTTGGATCCCGGCTGGCAGTCCAGTCATCTCCGGGGCGGGCACCGACACCGCCGGCCAGCCCAACAGGTTGAACGGCAGCGTCAGCGATAGCAGGGCGGGTACTACCTCGACGCGAAGGCCGTCTGGGGCCTCCACCTGCCGGGCCCCGATCGGGGTGGCCCGCAATGGGGTGGTCGCCAGCAGCAGCACATCGACCCCTTCGGCGAGCATCCGCGCGGTCAGCTCAGCGGTGAGCCGGCGGCGGGTGCGCTGCGCGGTGACGTAGTCGGCGGCGGTGTGCGCGCCGGCGGCCGTTAGCCGCGCCGCGGTGACGGGCTGGTAGTCGCCGGGGCGCTGCGCCAGCCAATGCCGGTGGGTGGTGTGCGCTTCCGCGCCGACGATCACTTGGTAGGTGGCGGCGAGTTCGTCGATACCGGGCAGGGATACCTCGTGTATCGCGGCACCGGAGCGGCTCAGAGCATCTGCGGCCCGGTCCACCGCGACGGCGATCTCCGGGTCGTGGACCCGCCAGTACAGGTCGGTCGGACGACCGACCACGGTGCCCGCGATCGGCGCCGACGGGTCGATCCGGCGACCGGTCAGCGCGCTGAAGGTCACCGCGACTGTCTCGATGTCAGCGCCGAGCAGCCCGATGTGGTCGAGGGTTTCCGAGAGTGGGAACACTCCGGTGGTGGGTAGCGCGCCGCGTGCCGGCTTGAGCCCGACCACCCCGCACAGCGCGGCCGGGGTGCGCGTCGAGCAGCCGGTATCGGTGCCCACCGCCAGCGGCACCAGGCCGGCGGCCACCGCCGCCGCGGATCCACTGGATGAGCCGCCGGTGATCTTGCCCGGATCATGCGGGTTCCGGCACGGGCCCTCAACGGCGACGTCGCCGGTGGAGCCGTAGGCGAACTCGTGGGTATGGGTTTTGGCGACCACCACGGCGCCGGCCGCGCGCAACCGAGCCACCACTGGGGCGTCTTCACGTGCCGGGGCAGCGTCGGCCAGCACCGCACTGCCGCACCGCGTGGGTACCCCTACCACGTCGATCAGGTCCTTCACCGCCACCGGCATCCCGCTCAACGGCCCCGCTTGCGCAGGGCGCCTCGCAACCAGCTGCACGATCGCGTTCCACTGGTCGTCTCTTGCCGCGAAAAGGTTCCATTTCGCGGACTGCGGCGCGCTCTGGCCGCGTAAAGGTTCCACGTAGCGGCCACGGGTCAGAGTGTGACGCGGCAGGAGGTGTCTTGCGCGGCGGTGACGCGGGCACCCTGGTGTCCTAGCTCGCGTAGGCGGGCGAGCGCGCCCGGAGCGCTGAGGTCGATGTGCACAGTGTCGATGTGCTCGGTGGTCTCGCGCGCGGTGTCGCGGGCTGCGTCTAGGGTCTGGCGAGCTCGGTGGCCCGCCTGGATGGTGGCCGCCAACCCGCCGGTGGAGGCCAGCGAGCCGCGGGCCGCGCCCAACCGGCCCAGCGCGTCATCCACTGCCAGGAGCAGCGCGTCGCGGTTGCCCTCGCACATCGCCCGGACCAGTTCGGGCGGCGATCCGGCCACCCGGGTGCCATCGGTGAACGAGCCCGCGGCCAGCGCCATCGCCAGCGATCCGCCGCCGGCGCCGACCGACGCGAGTACCGCGGCCAGCAGATGCGGCAGGTGCGAGACTCGGGCCACCGCTGCGTCGTGGTCCGCCGCGCCGGCCGGTACCACGTGCGCCCCGCACTCCAGCGCCAACCCGGCGACCTGGGCCCATACCACCGGATCGGCGCCGTCGTCGCTACCCACCACCCAGGGGGTCCCGGCGAACAGCGTCGCCGATCCGGCTGCCCAGCCCGAAGCCGATGTTCCCGCCATCGGGTGCCCGCCGACGTAGCGGGCCGCCGGGACCAGGCGCGCCACTGCAGCGGCGACTGGTTGCTTGACGCTGACCACGTCGGTCAGGCGGCAGTACGGGGCGTGCCGGGCCACCATCGGCAGCACGTCGACCATGGCGGGTAGCGGTACTGCGAGCACCACCAGCGCGTCGTCGGCCAGCGCGTCCTCCATCGAGGAGGTGGCATCGAAGCCAGCCTCTCGGACCGCGGTGACGACAGCAGTGGACCTCGCCATCCCCCGGACCTTCCACCCTGCTTCGGCAGCCGCGCGCAGCAGCGACCCGCCGATCAGACCCAAACCGATGACGCACAGGGAGCGTTCGCTCATGAGGTCAGTGTCTCCAGCGCGAAGCCGGCGTAGAGCGCGACCCCGTGCACCATCGCAGCCTCGTCGAACAACACCCGGTTGGAATGGTTCGCGGGAGCCGCGTCCGGCTCATGACCCGGCGGGCAGGCCCCGAGGAACGCCATCGCGCCGGGGACTCTCGCCAGCACGTAGGAGAAGTCCTCGGCGCCCATCAGCGGGTCCGGCATGGGCTCGGCGTGGTCCTTGCCGAGAACGGAGCGTGCCAGGTCGATCACCTGCGGGGTCACCTCGTCGTCGTTGATGGTCACCGGGTAGCCGTGCTCAATCGCCACGGTCGCGGCGCAGCCATGCGCTGCCGCGACATGTTCGCACACCCGGCGCACCTCCGCATGAAGTTTGATGCGGGTGTACTCGGACAGCGCTCGGATCGTGCCCTCCAGCTCCGCGGTCTCTGGGATGATGTTGGAGCTGGTGCCTGCGGAGATCCGGGTGACGGTGAGCACCGCCGGGTCGAAGACGCTCAACGTCCGAGTGATCATGGTCTGCAGCGCCCCGACCATCGCGGCCGCGGCCGGCACCGGATCTACCGCGTTGCACGGCGCGCTGGCGTGCCCACCTTGACCGGTGACGGTCACCCGCAGGACGTCC
>JAVXWL010000171.1:0-3793 GCA_032230565.1 Pseudonocardiales bacterium
GCAGGCGCCGGGTTCGACCGCACCGCGTTTTCCATCGACTGCGACACCCGGCAGGCCACCTGCCCGCAAGGCCCCGCCAGCAGCTCCTGGAACCCGGCCGCCCAGCGTGGCACTGGCCGTGACAGCCTGAGTTGGCCCCACCGTGACGGTTTGAAGTGGCTCCATCAGGACGAGATTTCCGCCTCGCTGTGACGGTCTGATTTGGCCCCACTTTGCCGACACGCCGGGGTGGTTGTGACGGCTTGATCTGGCCCCACTTGATTGTGATCACCGATGGATTGGTGATCACGGAAGGGGCCGAAGGTGGTGCGGTCGAGGGTGGAGTTGTTTGCCGCGATCAGACGCGATGCGCGGGTCGAGGAGTGCTCGATCCGCGAGTTGGCCGAGAAGTATCACGTGCACCGGCGCACGGTGCGGCAAGCGTTGGCGAGCGCGATCCCGCCGCCGCGGAAGACGCCGGCCCGGACCTCGCCGCGGCTGGAGCCGTTCAAGGGGGAGATTGACGACATGCTGCGCAGCGACCTGGACGCTCCGAAGAAGCAACGGCACACTGCCCGGCGCATTTTCGCGCGGCTGATCGACGAGCGTGGAGCCACCGATCTGTCGTATTCGACGGTGCGCGACTACGTGCGCAAACGTCGACCGGAGATCGCTGCCGAGGCGGGTAAGCCGACCGAGGAGGGCTGCGTGCCGCAGACCCATCCGCCGGCGGCCGAGGCCGAGGTGGATTTCCACGACCTGTGGGTGATGCTGCGCGGGATCAAGACCAAGACCGCGCTGTTCACGATGCGGCTGTCGTTCTCGGGCCGGGCGGCGCACCGGGCCTCGCTGTCCCAAGGGCAGGAGGCGTTCCTGGAGAGCCACGTCTACGCCTTCGACCGGCTCGGCGGCGTGCCGATCGACAAGATTCGCTACGACAACCTCAAGCCGGCGGTGTCCCGGGTGCTGTTCGGCCGCACCCGGGTGGAGTCGGAGCGCTGGGTGGCGTTTAAGTCGCACTACGGCTTCGACAGCTTCTATTGCCGCCCAGGTCATGAGGGCAGCCACGAAAAGGGTGGGGTGGAGGGTGAGGGTGGCCGGTTTCGCCGTAACCACTGCATTCCGATGCCGGTGGTGGATTCGATCGAGGAGCTCAACGAACTGCTCGAGGCCTGGGACGACGCCCGCCGTATCGGCAACCGGACCCACAACGTCGGGACGGACTGGGCCTTCGAGAAGACGCTGCTGCGGCCGCTGCCCGCGGAGCCGTTCGATACCGCCCTGACTTTGACTCCGCGGGTGGATCGGTATGCGCAGGTGATGGTGCGCTGCAACCAATACAGCGTGCCGGCGCGGTTCCTCGGCCACCGGCTGCGGGTCAAGCTGTCCGCGTCGACGGTCACGGTGTTCGACCGCAACACCGTGGTCGCCGAGCATCAGCGGGCGATCGGCAAGGGCGTCAAGGTCCTCAACCTGGACCACTACCTGGAGATCCTGCTGCGTAAACCCGGTGCGCTGCCCGGCGCCACCGCACTGGTCCAGGCCCGCGCCGCCGGCGTGTTCACCACGACTCACGATGCGTTCTGGGCAGCCGCTCGCAACGCGCTCGGCGACAGCGCCGGCACCCGGGCGTTGATCGAAGTACTGCTGCTGCACCGACACCTCGAGCACTCCGACGTGCTCGGCGGTATCAGCGCCGCGCTAACCGTCGGCTCGGTCAGCGCCGACGTGGTCGCGGTCGAGGCCCGCAAATCCGCACAGCGACGTGGTATCCAATCGCCGCCAGTGCACGCCGTCTCGCGTAGTCGACAGGTCGTGAGCTTGACCGAGCGGCGCCTGGTGGACCTGCCCAGCGATGACCGACCGCTGCCGTCGGTCGACGCCTACGACGACCTTCTCGGCAAGGCCAGCTCATGAGCCCCTCGACACGCCGTGGTGTCACCGAACAGGCCGCGATCGCCGCTATCGACTCCGGCACGAGGGTGCTGCGGCTGCCCACCATCCGCGACCGGTTCGAAGAGATCGCCGCCGCGGCGCAGCGCGAACAACTGTCCTACCTCGGGTTCCTCGCCGAGCTCGTGATGGTCGAGTGCGACGACCGGGATAAGCGCCGCGCGGCCCGGCGCATCCATGACGCCGGCTTCCCCCGCGACAAGCGGATCGAGGAATTCGACTTCGACGCCAACCCCAACGTCAACCCCGCGATCATCCACCAGCTGGCGACCTGCGCCTGGGTCAAAGCCGGGCACCCATTGTGCTTGATCGGCGACAGCGGCACCGGCAAGTCGCACCTACTCATTGGTCTGGGCACCGCCGCCGCCGAGGCCGGCCACCGGGTCCACTACACGCTGGCCTCCAAACTGGTCAACGAGCTCGTCGAGGCCGCCGACGACAAGCAACTGTCCAAGACCGTCGCCCGCTACGGCCGCGTCGATCTTCTCTGTTTAGATGAGCTGGGCTACCTGGAACTCGACCGGCGCGGTGCCGAACTGCTCTTTCAAGTTCTCACCGAACGAGAGGAACGCTCAGCGATCGCGATCGCCTCCAATGAGCCGTTCTCCGGCTGGACCAAGACCTTCACCGACCCGCGGCTCTGCGCCGCGATCGTCGACCGCTTGACCTTCGCCGGGCAGATCATCGAGACCGGCACGACCTCCTACCGGCTCGCCCACGCCCGCCTGCGCCGCGCCGCCGGCTGACCTCGACGAGCAGGCCAGCTCGTCGGCGAGCGTGGTCGCTACAGTCCTGGCGACATGTTGGTCACCGATCTGCACCACTTCCTCGACCTACCCCCGGACACGCCAGGCCCGGCACGCCGACTGGCCGAGCACCTGGGCAACATCGTCCGGGCGGCCACAGCCGGTGACGCAGCAACCGCGTGGAAAAGCGCGCTGCCGTGTCGGCGCCGCCCAGCCAACCGCCGCTGCCGCGGCCGGATGATCGTGCTCCGGACCCAGCCAGGGACGCCGATCCAGTGGCAGTGCAGCCTGTGCAACGACCAGGGCGTCATCAGCAACTGGCAGGACACCCCGTTCGATCTCCGCCACCGACAGATCACCCTCGCCAACACCGTCCACGAGATCGTCATTCCCGACCAGATCGCCGCAGCGCTGCGCGAGTTGCGGTTGCTAGACGCCGACTGCGAACGACTGGTGTTCCGCATCCGCGCCCACCATGACGGCGCCATCCTCGCTGCCAGCGACGACGACCTGGACGAGCTGATCGGCTCCGTGGCAGCCGAAGCCAACCACGAACCCAACCGGCGCCGCCAACAGCGACTCGACGCCGCATTCGACGCGCTCAACACCGCAGCCCAGACCACGGGCAGCTGGTGATCCGATGGCCCTGCCAGAGCTCGACATCGCACGAGTGCAGCGCTGGTGCGCCGCGCGAGTGCCCGAACATGCCCTCCATCAAGTCCGGGTCGAGTGCCAGATCGCCCCGCGACACCTGACGATCGTCGAGCGACGCGCTCCCTGGCGCGAGGAAATCGGCCCGGAGTGGACCAGCTTTCCGATCGCCCGCCTGCGCTACACCGCCGCCGACAAGTCGTGGACCTTGTATTGGCGCGATCGCAATCTTCGCTTCCACCTCTACGAGCTACTGGAACCTTCGCACCAAGTCGACGACCTGCTCACCGAGCTCGACCACGACCCCACCTGCATCTTCTGGGGCTAACCACCAAATCCGGCTGCGGACCGCTCCTCACCACGAGCCTGCTGGGGCCGCTTCAAGCCGCCGCCAACCCCTGAGCCACGCCACGTCCCAGGCCCTCGGCACCCTCCACCACCTAGCGACGGTGCGGCCATCTGGC
>JAVXWL010000244.1:0-35650 GCA_032230565.1 Pseudonocardiales bacterium
AGCGAGGACAACGTGCGCCAGCTCGCCACCCGCGCCAGACGCCACGTCGAGCAACGCCGGCCCCGCTTCCACACGACCCGCGAGCAGCGCGACGAGCTGGCACAACGGTTCTTCGCGGCCGCCGAGCGAGGCGATCTCGCTGGGCTCGAGGCGCTGCTCGCTCACGACGTGGAGCTAACCGGCGACGGCGGCGGCAAGGTTCCGGCGCTCGCGCGGTCGCTGCGTGGGCGCAACCGCGTCGCCCGCACGCTGATCAACTGGGTCCGCCTGGCCGCTCGCCTTCCGGGCGTGTCGTTGCGCCCCGTCGAGGTCAACGGCGGCCCGGGAGCGCTCTATCTCGACGGACAGCAGCGGCTGATCGGCGTGTTGGCGCTCGATATCACCGGCGGTCAGATCACAAACATCAGCTCGATCGTCAACCCCGACAAGCTGACGCACCTCGGGCCAGTCGCCGACTTCAGATCGCTACTGAGGTCAGCGAGATGAACTCCGTCGCTCTTGCCGCGTCGCCCCGTGCAGCTGTTCGGGGCCGTGCTCCTGGCGGCACTCGCCTTCTCATCCGGAAGGATCACAAGCCGCGCCTTTGGCCGGCGCGCTGCGGCGGCAAATGTGCGCCGCCCAGCGTCAAGGCCCATGCGATCGGCCAGCAGCGAAGGCTGCCGGTTCGATGAGCGCGGTGGCGCCCTAGGCGTCGGCGAACCTGAGGTTGGTGGTTCGCGAAACAGGACCCGGTCAAGCTCCGAGCTTGTCGGCTGCGTGTCCGGCCGGGCGCGTGGTGATGTCGACATTTGCTCGCCAGAAGTTACGCTGTATTTGCAATTGCCTTACTTTGGCAACAAATGCGGCGGGAGGACTTCGATGACGCTCGTAGTGCGACTGGGGTGCAAGGAAGACCTTGAGGTCTGCGAGCAGCACATGCGGCGGGTTTTGGACGAGGACCTGCGTGGCTACCACCAACGCTGGCACCACGACGTGGCCGATCTGGCCGGGACCTATCTGGACCGGCCGGGGTGTGCGCTGTTCGTCGCTGAGCTCGAGGGGGCGTTCGCCGGGACCACCACCGTCAAGCCGGGCGGTCCGGCCAGCCCACCTTCGCCTGCATGGTTGAGAAGCCGCTACGCCGCACAGCAGACCGGCCAGTTGACACGGGTGTGGATCGTGCGAGAGCGGCGACGCCGTGGGGCGGCCCGCGCGCTGGTTACTGCCGCCGCCCAGTGGGCCCTCGGTCCGGGCGGGTACACAGTGGTGTGCCTGCATACCGACGCCTCCTCACCCGGTGCTCTGGAATTCTGGCGGGCCTACCCTGGCGCTGTGGAGATTTACGACGCTCGCCCGGATCCCTGGGACACCGTCTACTTCGAGCTCGACGCCGCCCGACTTCCCGAGCTCGATACCGCCCGACCTGCTGGACGACGGCAAGCCCGACGATGCTCCGGTGGTTTCGATGAACGCCTGGCCGGCGGGATCGGCGCAGTGGCGGCACTCGGCGTTCATCGTTGATCTCCTCCGGCTGCACCAGGATCTGTCGGCGCTGCCCACCCTGTCACCCAACGCCCACACCAACGCGGTGTTCAGCGAGCTGGTCAGGTTGGCCACCCACCTGGAAGATGACCAGCTCGCCCGACAGATCCTGGCGAATTCCGACATCCGTCGCATCATCCCGGGGCTACGCCGCCTGTGCGCAGCGGGCGAGTCCGAGCTCGAACGTTCGTGGACGCGGCGGATCATCGCCAGTCGCGACCCGCAGGAGGAGCTGCGCGACTTCCCCTACTTCGCGAACTACGAGCAGCTCACTCGTCTGGAGCACCATGCCGTGCTCGGAGTCACCGGACGCAGACCGCGTCGGGTGCTGTTCGTGGGCGGAGGTCCGCTACCGCTGACCTCGCTGCTGCTCGCCAGTCGGCACGGCCACACCGAGATTGACAGCATCGATGTCGACCCCGAGGCTATCCAGCTGGCCGCCCGGCTGGCCGACGTGTTGCAAGTCGGTGCCGTGCGTTTCCGGTGTGCTGACGTGCTCGACTGCACCGACATCGCCGGCTACGACTTGGTGTGTCTTGCGGCCATGGTCGGACCGCAACCCGAGGAGAAAATACGGGTGATCGAGCACCTCTACCAGCACATGAGACCTGGAGCGCTGTTGCTCGCGCGCAGCGCCCGCCTGCTGCGGACGTTGCTCTACCCACCGTTGACCCTCAGCGATCTGGCCGGGTTTCGCCTACTGGCCGTGCTGAACCCCTACACCGAGGTGGTGAACTCGCTAGTCGTCGCGGAGAAACCTGGTGCTCCGCCACCGTCATCCGGACCGGCCCACGCTGAGGAGCTGGAGAGTTCACCGTGACGCAGTTCAATGTGATCATGCGCCAGCATGGGGTTCTGGCGCTCATCCCATGGGCGGTGAAGCGCGGGACGAGAGGTCGGTCGCATCAGAGTGATGATGGCGGGGGTGGTGATGTGAGCGCGACGGTGTGGTGGCGGCCACTGGATCGGATGTCGGGTCGGCGGCGGCTGCGGCACCGCGATGCCGGCCGCGACCAGGAGATGCTGCCGGATCCGTCGCTGCCGCCCGGCACGGACCGGATCCCGCAGATCCGTCACATCGTGTTGCTGATGATGGAAAACCACTCTTTCGACAACTATTTGGGCACGTTGGGCCGCGGGGACGGATTGCCCAGCCCTGCGCCGGTGAACCGCCGCCACGACGGAACACCGGTTCCCGCACACCACTTCACCACCACCGGGCAGAGCGAGCATGTGCCCTCCCAGAGTTGGCACTCCAGCCATCTGCAATTCGACCACGGCCGCAATGACGGATTCGTGGCCAGCGTCGAAGACATCGCGCCGGACGCTGACGCCAGCGTAGCAATGGGCTACTGGACCGCCGAGGACCTTCCGTTCTATGCGGGGCTAGCCCGGACCTTTCCCCTCGCCGACCGCTGGTTTTCCCCTTGCTTGGGCCCGACGTTTCCCAACCGCCGCTTCCTCATCGCGGCAACCGCGCATGGGTTGATCGACGACGAGATCGCCAGCATCATCGACTACCCCCGATCTGGCACGATATTCGACCTACTCAACCGGCACGGCATCGGATGGATCAACTATCACCACGTCCCGGCACTCCAGCTGATCGGCAAACGACTCACCGGGGTCCGCAGCGTCCGCGCATTGACGTTGCTCGCCCGGCAGCTGTTACCTGGTATCGAGGCTCACATCCGCGGGGAGCTCCAATGCACGGCGAACCTCTACCCGCTCGGGCTGGCGCGGACGATCGGGCACCTACGCCGCATCGAACACTTCTTCCAGCACGCCGCAGCGGGCATGTTGCCGCCGGTGAGCATCGTCGACCCCGATTTTGAGGCTTTCTCAGAGGAGAACCCCCAAGACATTCGCCTCGGGGAAGGTTTCGCCGCCGCGGTTATCAACGCAGTCATGCACGGTCCGGGCTGGCCGCACACCTTGCTCATCTGGCTCTACGACGAGCATGGCGGATACTACGATCACGTGCCGCCGTCCCCGGCAGCCGAACCCGACCACGTGCTTCCGCACAGCCTCCGAGGCGGGATCGGGCCGCTGCGGTGGCTGGCGAAACACGCCGGGCTGTGGCCGCGCCTGCGCGCGCTGGACTCCCGCGACCGACACTGCCGTCACCCACGATCCCCTGGCATCACAACGCTGCTCACAACTCTCTAAAGAGGCAGAGATCATGATCACGCAAGCCCTGCCAGTCGGACCACTAAGGTCTGTGGGCACGGGAAATGGTCCCTGCGGCTTCGTGAGCGCAAGCTCCCGCAGGACTCTCGGTCTGTGGCAAGTCGGGCGACCTAAGCCTCAGTCGCCGTCGCTACGGCTACCGAGTAGATCCATTGCCTGCGCTTGGCTGCCACGAGCCCTTTGGGTCAGAATTGGTCGCTATCTGCCCAAGACTCACACTCGTGAAGCAGACGCTCCTTATAAGCGCGTTTACGATGGTATCCGCTGTCCTACCCGGAATAGACGACGTCCCCGATGCATGACCTTCCCATCAAACAGTCGCGCCGCACGTATCCCGCAACGCTGCCCGCAGTGTCGGAAATACACTACTGAGCCTCCCACGCGCGCGTCTTCGGCAATGCACTTGGGGTTTTCGAGGCCCCAGCGACGGCGGCAGAAAACTGCACAACAGCTGTGGGTCGCTGCACGCGGTGAGTAACTCGCGCGATCGTAGGGTAGTTCTTGGGCCATGGGATCATTGAGCTCACCGGTGCTGCTGGCGCTGTTCATCGCCAGCGCTGGAATCAACTGGATCGCCGGAATCAGACTGTCGGACGACACCGACGTGCTCGCCGAGCGGCTGCACCTAGGCAGCGCACTGGGCGGGCTGATCCTCCTGGCAATCGCCACTAACCTGCCGGAGGTCGCGATCACGGCCAGCGCCGCGATGGCTGGCCAGCTCGACGTCGCGGTCGGCAACATCCTTGGCGGGATCGCGATCCAGACAGTGGTGCTGGTCGTGCTGGATGCCGTTGGGGTGCGACCTCGGGCGCCACTGACCCGGCTGGCGGCCAGCCTCATGCTGGTGTTGGAGGGCGCGCTGGTGGTCATCGTGCTCGCGGTGGTCGTGATGGGAACCCAGCTGTCGCCAAACCTCGTCTTCGCTCGGCTCGCGCCAGCGTCGGTGGTCATCACCGCGCTCTGGGTCGTCGGGCTGGTGTTGCTCAACCGTGCCGGCAAGGGCCTGCCCTGGCGGGAAGGCGGCGATGCGCCGGACAGCCAACCCGAACCACGCGGGCACTCCCGCGGCAAAAAAGAGAAAGCGGCTAGCAACAAGGGCGTGAGCACAACCCGCGCCGCGCTGGTCTTCGGTGTCGCGGCGATTGCGACGCTCGTCGCGGGGGTGGTCATCGAGCGTAGCGGCGAGGAGTTCTTCAATCGCTTAGGGCTGAGCGGCATCATCTTCGGTGCCACCGTGCTCGCCGCCGCCACATCGCTGCCCGAGCTGAGCACCGGGCTGACCTCCACCCGGCTCGGTGACTACAAGCTGGCGATCAGCGACATCTTCGGCGGCAACGCGTTCCTGCCGGTGCTGTTCCTGCTGGCCACCCTGCTCTCCGGCAAGCCTGTGTTGCCTAATGCGCACAACACCGACGTCTACCTCACCGCCCTGGGCATCGTCCTCACGATCGTCTTCATGGCCGGGTTGATCTTTCGACCGCGCCGCCAGTTCCTGCGGATGGGCATCGACAGCATCGCCGTGCTCATCATCTATATGGTCGGCATTGTGGGCCTCGCCACGATCGGAGGATAGCGTGACCTGGCTGGCGTAGCGGCGCTGCTGTGCACCGCGGTTGCAGCCACCTCTCAGCGGACGCGGCATCGCGAATACCCACGTCAGACTCCGGATACTGCCCGCCTTCGACCTCGGGGCGTCACACCGGTGCGTGGCATCCTGAGGTCATGTCGACGGACGACCTCGCCTCTTTCCGCACGTCGCCCGAGGCCTATGACGTGCACGTCGGGCGCTACGGGCCGGCGTTGGCCGCCGCCCTCGTCGAGCGGGCCGGGGTGGCTGCCGGCGCGCGGGCGCTTGACGTGGGGTGCGGTCCGGGCGCGCTCACGTTGGCCCTTTCCCGCGTGGTCGGGGAGCCGGCGCTGGTGGCGGCGGTCGACCCATCCGACGGCTATGCCCGCGCCTGCCGGGTGCGGGTGCCGGGGGCAGATGTCCGGGTGGGGACGGCGGAGGCGCTCCCATTCGAGGCTGCCACCTTCGACGCCGTCTTCGCCCAGCTGGTCGTCAATTTCATGGTTGACGCCGCCGCCGGCGTGGCCGAGATGCGCCGGGTGGCGCGACCCGGCGCCGTGGTGGCGGCAGCCGTGTGGGACTACGCCGGACAGATGCGGCTCTTGCGCGCCTTCTGGGACGCCGCCATCGACGTGGCGGGCGATCAGGCACGCGCTCTCGACGAGGGCCGAAGGATGCCGTTTTGCAACCCTGGCGAGCTAGGCCGGCTGTGGCAGGACGCCGGCATGGTGGATGTTGAGGTACGCCCGGTGGTGGTGAGCGCGACCTACCGGGACTTCGCCGACCTGTGGGCCCCGTTGGAGGCCGGCGTCGCACCGTCGGGTGCCTTCTGCGTCTCGCTACCGCCAGCTCAGCGCGCGGCGCTTCGGCACCGGTTCGCCGAGCGTCTCGGCTCGCCCGAGGGGTCCTTCCAACTGCAGGCCCGGGCGTGGGCGGTGCTGGGGCGGGCGTGACGCGGCTGTCACCCATTACTCGATCGACGCGCTGGCGCTGTCGCCTATCTGGGGCTTGCCGATCCACACCGTCTTGGCGTTGCAGAATTCACGGATGCCGAGATCTGACAGTTCACGGCCGTAGCCAGAGTTCTTCACCCCACCGAACGGTAGCTCAGGGTATGAGGTGGCCATTCCGTTAATGAACACTTGACCGGCCGCCAGCTCGTCAATGAACCTGTCTTGTTCGGCGGGGTCGCTGGTCCATGCGTTGGACGCAAGGCCGAAGGCGGTGTCGTTGGCCAGGCGGATCGCCGCGTCGATGTCCGGCACCGCATAGAGTTGGGCAACCGGGCCGAACACCTCTTCGCGGTACATCCGCATGTCCGGTGTCACCCCGGTGATCACGGTAGGCGGGTAGAACCAACCGGGACGATCTGGGCGGTGCCCGCCGCAAAGCACCTGGGCGCCCTTGCTGACGGCGTCACCAACCAACTCTTCGACATCTCGCACTCCCTGTTCGGTCGCGAGCGGACCGACGTCTGTCTGCTCGTCAGTAGGATCTCCGACGACGAGCGACGACATGTTGTCGACGAACCGCCGTTGGAACTCCGCACCGACCTCGGCATGGACGATGAAACGTTTCGCGGCGATGCAGCTCTGGCCGTTGTTCTGGCAGCGTGCGGTGGTCGCGACGGTGGCGGCACGGGCTAAGTCGGCGGACGGCATGACGACGAACGGGTCGCTGCCGCCGAGTTCCAGCACGGTTTTCTTGATTTCACGGCCGGCGATCTCTGCAACGGATCGGCCGGCCTGCTCGCTGCCGGTCAACGTCGCGGCCACGACCCTAGAATCTGTCAGAATCTTCTCAATGGCGCCGGAACCGATGAGCAAGGTCTGGAAGACGTCCTGCGGGAAACCCGCCTCAAGGAACAGATCCTGCAGCCGTAACGCGGTTTGCGGCACGTTGGACGCATGCTTAAGCAGGCCGACGTTTCCCGCCATGAGCGCGGGTGCAGCGAACCGGACCACCTGCCATAACGGGAAGTTCCATGGCATGATCGCCAGGACCGGGCCGAGCGGCTGCCAGTGGGTATATGCCTTGGCGGCGGATACCGACTTCGGGTCGGCGACGTCGTCAGCAATAAGGCGCTCCGCGTTCTCCGCGTAGAATCTCGCGCCAGCAGCACATTTCGCCACCTCAGCCTTGGCGGCTTTCAGTGTCTTGCCCATCTCCAGAGTCACCAGCCCGGCGATGTCCTCAGTTTTGGCTTCCAGGATGCCGGCAGCCGCATGCATCCACTCGGCACGCTGGGCGAAGGTGGTTTTCCGATAGCCATGAAAGGCGGCCGCCGCCCTGGCGATCCGCGCGTCGATCTCCCGGTCGCTCAAAGCCTCGAAGGTACGCAGCGTCTCACCGGTCGCGGGGTTGGTCGTCGTGATTGCCATCCGGTCGTTCACCTCACCTAGTCGGGCATCTGTCGCCCTGTTCCGTGACATCCGGGTTCCCCAGGCATCTCCGGACGAACCCTCCAGCTCACCGGTCGCCGCGCCACACCGCCGCCGCACCCCCAGCCGAGTTAATTTCGGTTCCCATGTGCGGGTCGACGCGTCGTTCGGGGTAACCAATGCTGACCAGCACACCGTGCGCCGGATGGCGAGAGGAGACATCGTGGGTCTCGGTGACAAGTTCGGCGAGTTGAAGCAGAAGGCCGAGGAAATGATCAAAAAGCACCCGGACCAGGTCGAGCAGGCCATCGACAAGGCCGAGGCCTACGCCGATAAGCGGACCGGCGGCACGCACTCCGAGCTCATCGATAAGGGCGCCGACCAGTTGAAGCGGCGCCTCGACGAGCAGGGTCCGCCACCGCAGTAGCAACTTCGCTGCGCTCGTCGCTGGGTATGCTCATCGCCGGCCTACGGGAGGTCGATCGCCTGTCGCTGCGGCATCGCTCTGTCCGGTTGAGGACAGGACGGTGCGGTGGGTTTGGCGTAGCAACAGGGCGAGACTGATGAAACCGATGATCAGGTAGCCGAACCAGATGCCGACCGCATCCCAGAATGTGTGCAAGATCACGACGAGAACGAAGGTACCGATCACGGCGGCTAGCCCGCGTGGTCTCCACCGTTGGGTATGGGCCCACCACAGGGCCGCAGCGGCTAGCCCGGTCCAGGCAGCGTGCCCGGCCGGGCTGAGGACGCCACGCAGCAACAGCAGCCCCTCGGCGTCGGACAGGTTCCCTCCGCTGGCCAGCAGGGTCACGAATCCGTAGCCCAAAGTTTCCAGCACAGCAAAGCCCATCCCTACCGCAACTCCGATGAGTAGTCCGTCGGCCGGATTGCGCCGGTACCGGGTGAAGATCAGCATCGCGATCGGCACCAGAAGCTTGGTGGCTTCTTCGATCAGCCCGATGTCCACCGTCGGCAGGCTGCCCAGCCGTCGCATGGTGTCGAACTCCAGCACGCTGGCGGCCGAGGATCCGAGCACGCCGCCCAGCAGCGCGCAGCTCAATAGAACGCTCAGCGGCAGGTCATAGGCCGGGTTGCGGCCGTCGATGTAAACCACGAAGGTCACCGGAATCAGCAGGGCCCCGAGCACGAGCAGCGACGGAACCAATGTTGGATTTCCGGTGATCACCAGGGCCTGCTGGACGGCGATGAACATCCCAATGCCAACCAGTAGCACCGGCAGCCACGCCCAGCGCCGCGCCCCAGTCCCCCGGGCTCGGCTGCTCGCGCCCATCTCATACCGCTGGGTGGTCATGACCACCTTCTTCCCCCTTGACCCGCCGCACGAACCCGACATGCCGACGGTGGGTTACCCAAACAACGACCGCGGGGCCATACCCTGCTCCAGTGAACACTCTGTCCCGGGACTCCGGGTGGCGGTGCCGGTGACGCGGCGGCACCGAATGATGAGATTTTGGATGACCGCGCTGGGTGTGCTACTCATCGGCGGTTGCACGGGCCAGAGCTCCTCGGCTGGCCAAAACGTTCCAGCTAGTCAGAATCCAGGGTCCAGCCAGAGCCCGTCAACCCCGAATTCCGCGCCAGCCCCGGACCAAAGCGGGCCACCCGACTGCCGCCGGACGGTCACCCGAGCCGACGACGTCCCGGCGGCCCTGAACGCCGTCTCCCCCGGGGCCACGGTGTGCTTCACCGGCCACGACCTCGCCGACACCGACGTGACGATGAACCGCCCGGGCTCCGCGAACGCGCCGGTCAGACTCTTCGCCGACGGGGCCACCGTGCGCAGCATCCACGTCTCGGCAGACCACGTCATCGTCGAGGGTTTCACGGTCGCCGGCGGCGACGGTCTATTCGCCAACGGCACCGACCTGTCCATCCGCCACAACACTGTCGAGGACACCCACCGAAGCGGGATCACGTGCAATCCGTGCGAGAACTCGATCATCGAGGACAACACGGTGCACCATGTCGACACCGCCGGAATCTGGATCAGCGGCCGCCAGATTGCGGTTCGGCACAATACCGTGAGTGGGACAGTGGCCCGCGACAATGGCGACGCCGACGGAATGCGTTTCTTCGGCAACGGTCATCGGATCACCGACAACACCATCACCGACATCTCCGCGACGGGCTATGCGAACCCGCCGCACCCCGACTGCTTTCAAACATACGACAGCAACGGCCCACCAACCTACGACGTCGTGATCGCGAATAATACCTGCCGCAACGTCGATGCGCAGTGTCTGATCGCCACCGGCGATAAGAGTGGAAATAACGCCGCCCCGACCAGCGGCCCATCCATCAGTTTCATCGGCAATACCTGCGCGTCCAACGGTGCGCAAGCCGTGAACGTGCGCCGCTGGCCCAACGTCGAGCTGCGCGATAACAAAATCTCCGGTCCCAACATCACCCGGGGAATCATCATCATCGACGGCTCGAACGGCTGCGTTGTGGTCGGCAACACGAGTGCCGACGGCAAACCTACCGTCGACATCGACAACTCGTCCCGGCAAGGGTCCCAGGTGGAACACAACAGTCCCAGTTGAGGCTCCACGTTCAGCTGATCCCGCACCGGGGAAGTATTGAGCATGGACATTTCTCTGAGCACCCCACACGACTTTCCCCGCACCGCGATCGTGACCGGATCAGACTCCGGGATCGGTAAGGCTACCGCGGTTGCTCTGGCCGAGAGGGGCTGTGATGTCGGCGTCACCTGGCACACCGACGAGCACGGCGCCCAGGCAACCGCCGAGGAGGTTCGGGCAACCGGCCGGCGCGCGCAGATACGCCATCTGGACCTTACGATCCTCCCAGACGCCGCGAATGTGATCGACGAACTCGCCGAGCTCCTCGGTGGCGTGGACGTGCTGGTGAACACTGCCGGCACTGGTGCTTCTTCGCCACTGCTCGACATCGACTACGCCACCTGGCGCAAGGTGCTCGCAACCGATTTGGACGGCGCTTTCCTATGCCTGCAACGGGCCGCCCGACGGATGGTCGCCGCTGGACGCGGTGGACGAATCGTGAACATCACCAGCGTTCACGAGCACCAGCCCCGGGTCGGCGCAGCCGCTTACTGTGCGGCCAAGGGCGGTTTGGGGCTGTTGACCAAGACCGCCGCGCTGGAGCTGTCCGAGCACAACATCACCGTCAACGCCGTCGCGCCGGGCGAGATCGCCACGCCGATGACCGGCCAGCAGGACATCGACGTCCACCAGCAGCACCGCCCCGGCGTTCCCCTCGGGCGCCCTGGCGATGCCCGGGAGGTCGCCGCCGTGGTCGCTTTCCTCTGTTCTGCGGCGGCGTCGTATGTCACGGGCGCGTCCTGGGCGGTCGATGGCGGGATGCTGCAGATGGGCCCGATGGCCGGCTCGCACCTGCAGGGGCAGGACTGGCGCCGGCCATAGGCGTCTACCGCTCCAACACCGTCGCCGAGCCGGAGCGCGTCATCTCATCGTTGGTGATCTTGATTTGGCGCAGCGAGTAGCGCCGCAGATCCGCGAGTTGCCGCGGTCCGAGACGGTCACAAACCCAGTCCCAGTGCAGCGAGACCCAGTCGCCGGGACCGATCCCATCCACGAACCCACTTCCGTTGACCGCTCGCCTCGCGGTTTCCACGACAGGCTCGCCCAACGCGAGTTTCCGTCCGTCCCAAGTGAGCGGTTGGCTTCGCACCAGCACCTGGTCGCCGGTCACGCTATCGACCTTGCCCCACCGGATGCGACACCGGTCGAGCACCTCCAGCGCCTGGCGGGCGATACGGTCGTTGCTCAGCAAGCCGACCCATGGATAGACGCTGAACACGTGAAAGCTGTGGTGCGGTACACCGCCGGCCAGGACACTGTCGGCCACCAGGGTGAACTGACGGCCGGTGCGGCGGCGAAGCCGCTCGTCCATCGAGTTCCCGAGCGCGGTCGTTCCGACGCGGTCGAGCAGCGGGTTGCCCACCCAGTATGCCTCTACGACTCGGTGATCGAGAGGGTCGGAGATTCCGGCTGCACCCGCGATGAGTTCCAGGTAGGGCCAGGCCCCATCGAACTGCCGCGCCAATACGGCCAGTCCACGGTCTACGACGCCATTAGCACCATATCCGAGCAGCTCCTGGCTATCTGATGGACCGCAGTAACCCAGCTCGTTGGGTGCGAAGGCATAGCGCACGAAAAGCAACGCACCCGGAGGTCGGTTGCTGAACTTGTCCTGGTCATCGTGCGCTGAACGCACCGCCACCTCCCACGCACGAGCGGTCCGAACCAACCAAGTCTGCATGGTATCCGTACCCGCGGCAGGGAGAGACCAATAACGTGGGTTCGTGGCCTTCGACGTGGACCGTGCCCGGCGCGACACCCCCGGGGTAAGCCGGGTGGCGCACCTGAACAACGCTGGGGCGGCGCTACCGCCGTCGCAGGTCACCGAAGCCGTCATCGCCCATCTACGTCGGGAGGCCGAGTTCGGCGGGTACGAGGCCGCCGACGCGGCCGCCGAGCGCATTGAGGCGACATACACGGCAATCGCCCGGCTGATCGGCTGCGAGGCCGGCGAGGTCGCAATAGTGGAGAACGCGACCCGGGCTTGGGATATGGCCTTCTACGCCATGTCGTTCAAGCCGGGCGAACGAATTCTCACCGCCCACGCCGAGTACGCCAGCAACGTCATCGCCTTTCTGCAAGTCGCTCGGCGCACCGGCGCGGTCGTGGAAGTCGTCGACGATGACGAGCATGGCCAGCTCTGCGTCGCCGACCTGCGCCGCCGCGTTAGTAGTGGCGGCGGCGAGGTCAAGCTCATCGCCATGACCCACGTGCCTACCCAGGGTGGGCTGGTCAACCCCGCGGAAGAGGTCGGTGCGGTCGCCCGCGAGGCCGGGGTGCCGTTCCTGCTCGATGCCTGCCAGTCAGTGGGCCAGCTTCCTATCGACGTCGAGCGCATCGGCGCTGACCTGCTCTCCGCGACCGGGCGTAAGTTCCTGCGCGGCCCCCGCGGCACCGGTTTTCTCTACGTGCGCCGCGCGCTTCTCGACCAGCTGGAGCCGCCCTTCCTCGACATGCACGCCGCAACGTGGACCGCTCCGCAACGTTACGAGATGCGCCCAGACGCGCGGCGCTTTGAGAGCTGGGAAACCAACTACGCCAGCAAGATCGGTTTGGGCGTCGCCGTCGACTATGCGCTGTACTGGGGACTCGATGCCATCGAAGCACGCGTCACAACTTTGGCCGAAAGCTTGCGGGAGCGGCTCGCAGCCCTCGAGGGGGTGCACGTGCACGATCAAGGTCTGCGCCGCTGTGCGATCGTCACGTTCACTGTCGACGGGGTCCCCGCACCGGCGGTGCAGCGCCACCTTGCTGAGTTGGGGGTGAACACCAGCGTCTCAGCCGCCAGCTCGGCCCGCCTGGATCTGCCACGCCGTGGCCTGTCGGAGCTGGTCCGCGCCTCGGTGCACTACTACAATACCGACGACGAGCTGGACCGCCTCGTCAGCGCACTGCCGCGACCCACTACACCCGCCTTAGGAAGAGGGAAGTGAGCCATCTTCGTCCGGGACCTGCGGCAGCCGCTCGAGGAGCTGCTGGACGGCGACGGGCACGGTGAAACCGGTGGGCCCCACGCTGACACAGGACCAACGGCCATCGCTGACCACCGGCACGCCGGCATTGGCCATGCTTTCCACGAGGTCGCCGGCGAGGTAGCTGTAGCGGGCATCCCAGACGCGTTGACGGTCGGTCTGGTCGAGGGTGTCCCACCATTGATGCGCAAGATCCAGGGAATTGCTCATCGCGAATTACCTTTCTGATTTGTGGTCTTGTTCACCGGCACGCCCATAAAGCGGTGCAGACGGCTATCTGACCGAAACGTCACAAACTCGCGGACGCGCGCATGCTCGATCAGGGCACGGCCGCGTCATTGCACGCCGTTGCCCGGGACCGTAATCGGCCGGCTTCAGGGGTTTACTGCTGAGGTGGCCCTACCGAGCAAGGAGACCATCGCCGCCGGAGGCGGTGGTGTCGAAAAGCCGTTGCGCGAGTTGACGTTGAGTGGCGACGAGTTCCTCGACGACCTGACGCTGCGCCTCGAGCAGCTTCTCGAGCGGGTCGTGCGCGAGCGAGACCATCGTCGCACCCGCGGGCGAGCTCTGTGCGGTGAATCCGAGCTTGCGGGCCAGATCGGCCCAGACCTGCAGCGATCTCAGTGACGTGTCCTGACCTTGACGCACAAGCTGGACCATCGAGTCCTGCACCCGTTGGGTAGTCGGGTCCACGGCGACCGGCGCCACGGCAGCCTGCAACGGCCGAGCGTCCCGGTCGTCACGACCGTCGGCGGCCCGTCGGTGGTCTTTGATCTGAGTGGACATGCTGTGGCTCCAAGGGTCTCAAGGATGCTGGCTTTGCCGTCCACGTACCACCGTCCTCACCGTCGGCGAAGCGCGCAACCGTCGGCACGATAAATCGAGGTAACGATCTGCGTCGACCACCGGGTGCACATGGCAATCAGCCAATGCGGTGAATCGCCGATGCGAGCCACTGCGGGATCGCCGGCCCGGATACCTCGGAAACAGATTCCAGCGCGGTCAGGGTCGGATGCCCGGCCGCGAGCAGGGCGCTGTCAGTGCCTGCCGCCGGCGAGGCCCGCGTCTCGACCTGCGCGAGGTGCAGCTGGTCGTCGTCGACCCGGCCGACGGTGGTCTGCACGGTGCCGAACTCCGCGAGGGCCGCGTAGCGCAACTCGCCCAGTGCCTCGGGTGGCCGATCTGGGATGTTAAGCGTCAGCACGGTGGCGTGCGGAGCACCGGTCAGCATTTCCAGAACGTCCGGTAGCAGGTGCCCGACGGTGGCCCAGTGCGGCGCGCCGGAAGGGTGCCAGCCGACGTCGAGCGACACGGCTAGCCCGGGTAAACCGTTCAACCCGGCGGTCAGCGCGGCTCCTACGGTGCCGGAATGCAGTATCGCGCGGCCGACGTTCGCTCCGTGGTTGACGCCCGCCAGGACCAGCTCCGGTGCCGGGTCCAACCAGCCGCGGACCGCCGCGCGCACGATGTATGCCGGCTGGGCATCCACGGCGTAGGCCTCAACGCCGGGCAGACCTGCCAGCTGCCGTCGCTCGATCGGCGTCTGGCGCTGCCGGGTCGTCGCGATGATTCCGGCGCTGGCCCCGCTGGACTGCCGCGCGGGTGCGGCCACCACGACGTCGAGACCGGCCGCAACAGCTGCGGCAGCCAGCGCAACGAGGCCCGGCGCATCGATGCCGTCATCGTTGGTCACCAGGGCCTTGCGTCGAGCTAGCACATCAGCTCCATCACCAGGTTGTGCGATCCACGGCGTAGGCGACGACGTCGGCCAGCTGTCCGCTGGTGCGGTAGATCCGCCGTTGCCCGTTTGCCCCGTTGCCGCGGTTGAGCACGGTAGCGACCTGATCTTCGACAAGCTCGACGTCACCGTAGTCGTCCAGCGCCGGGCGGACGTGGTCGACGAGTGCACGGATCACCTGCGCTGCCGGCGCCGGCCGGCCCGTCGGATTGACGAGGTCACCGTCGAGGCCGGAGCGGGCGGCTCGCCAGGTCGCCAGCCGCAGCAGCTCGGTACGAATTGGCGCCGCGGGAACGCCGGCGCGCCAGGACCGCGCAGCGGTGTCGACCAGGGCCCTGGCCAAGCCGGCGATCAGCACGGCATCGTCGACGTCGAGGCACACGTCGGCGACGCGCACTTCCACCGTTGGGTGCTGGCGGGACAGCCGCGCGTCGAAATAGAGCATCCCCAGATCGAGCAGCGTCCGAGTCTCGATCATCGCCTGCGTCGTGACGTGGTAGGTCTCGGCGGAGCCGAAGAGCTCGGTTGGCCCAGCCGACGGCCAGCGGCCCCAGACCTGCGACCGGAAGCTGGCGTAGCCACTGTCGTGTCCTTGCCAGAACGGCGAGTTGGCGCTCAGGGCGAGCAGGCAGGGTAGCCATCCGCGGATTCGGTCCAGCACCGCCACCCCCTCCGACTCGGAGTCGATCTCAACGTGCACGTGGCAGCCACAGGTGAGCTGTTCCTCGGCGATCAGCCCGAATTCATCGGCCATCCGCTGGTAACGAGGCGACGAGCTGATCGACGGTTCGGTCGCAAGCGGCGAGCTGGCCAGTGCGGCGATCCGGGCACCCTTGCCCTCGGCGGCCTCACTCGCGGCACGCCGCCACCGCCGCACTTCCACGGAGAGGTCGCCCAGCGAGCCGCAGGGCCGGGTGTTCGTCTCGAGCTGTTGGCGGGCCAGCTCGGAGGTGAGGGCTTGCGTATCCGGTTGTCTGCCGTCGGCCGCATTGTCCAGCACCGCCGCGGCCAACGCCAGCGCCCGGCCACTGTCCGGGTCGACCAGAAGCAACTCCTCTTCCACCCCTACGCTGCGCGGCACCCCGTGATCATGCCACTAGGGGCGGACCCCGACGCCGGTGCCTAGCTCGTGTGAGCGGCCGCCAGCCACCTTGGGCGCCAGTGGCGGCGTCGACATGCCGGCACTATCACGCAGGCCACCCAAGAACTCCTCCAGAGCCTCTCGCGAGCTGTACCGGGGTGACCAGCCCAATTCGGTCCGAGCCCGGGTGATGTCCATGATCGGTAACCGCAGGAATGCGTCGAACAGGTAGGGAGAGGCTGGAATCAGGTGCAGCTGCCACGCCAGCCACAGCGCGGCCCGGACCGGCCAGAGCGGAACCGCAACGGTGCGGGCGCTGAAGATATCAGCCAGCATGGCCGCATCCACGATCGGTTCGGCGGCGATGTTGAACGCGCCGCGCACCTCGCTCAGCGCTGCCAACCGGTACGCCTGGCCGGCATCGGCGGTGTGCAGGGCTTGAAACCGCAGGCCCGGCAGGTCAGGCACGATCGGCACTAGACCCGGCCGCACCAGTTTGTTGGGCAGCAGCGGTCCGATGAACAGGCGTCGTTGCTGGCTCGCCGATTCCCGCTTGAAGATGAATCCTGGGCGCAGCCGCACCACCCGGACGTCGGGATGTGCGCGCTCAAAGGCGTCCAGGCTACGTTCCACGTAGGCTTTCTCCCGGGTGTAGCCCGCGGTGGGCCAGCCATCTGTGGGCCAGTCCTCGGCCACCGCCCGATCCTTCGGACCAGGCGAGTACGCACCGACCGAGGATGCGCACACCAATGCCGGCACTCCAGCCTCGGCCACGGCGTGGAATACCCGTTTTGCGCCTCCAACGTTGGCACCCCAGGTGACCAGCGGATCGTGGCTGGGTTGGAACAGCCACGCGAGGTGGATGACCGCGTCCGCGCCGCGAAACAGACCGACCAGCGCGTCGCGTTCGATATCGGCCTGGGCCCACTCGGTCCGCGGCGCCGACCACTGCGGTCGCCGGCGCGCCACGCCGAGGATCGATCCCACCCTGGGGTCTTCGGCCAGCGCGGAGACCACGCTGGTGCCGACGTTGCCGGTCGCACCGACCACCACGATCCTCGCGGCTTTCGTCCTCCCGGTAGCGGTCATGGCTCAGTCCTCTCCGGCTGGGCGGCGCGAGGCTCCCGCGCCGTGGAGTTGTCGCGTGAGCTGAACGGTCTGGCCACGGTGCGCCACTTGCACGCCGTCGGCGAGACCGCGCGATCGCGCCTCGTTCAGAAAGTCCTGCAGCGGTGACCGGAACACTGAGTAATCGTCGTAATGCACCGGCACCGTCGTACCTGGACGGATCTGCGCCATGAGGTCGGTGCCCTGCCGCCCGTCCATCGTCACGAGGACACCAAGCACTCGTGTGCCGCCGAGGTGGAGCACCATCGCGTCCAGCGCCGGAAACCGCTCGCCGATCGCACGCAGCATCGGCCGGTTCAACGTGTCGCCAGTGATGTAGACCTGCAAGTCAGGCTCGCCAGGGCGGCGCAACTGGAAGACGCTACCCATCACCGGCGGCAGCAGGCGATGCACACCAGCCGGACCGTGCTGGCCGGGCACGGCGGTGATGGTCAGCCGCTCCGCACCCCTGGTGAGCACCCAACTCTGCCAGGTCTGCACCGCTGCGACACTGCGAAAGCCCCAGCGGCGTAGCCGACGCGCAGCGTGCGCAGTGGTGACGATTGGCAGCCCACGATCCAGCTTGCGCCGGGCGATCCGATCGAAGTGGTCGCCGTGCAGGTGCGACAGCACCATCGCATCCAGCGCCGGCAGTTCGTCGGGCTGAAGCGCCGGCTCGGTGCGCCGCCGGGAGAACAACCCGTAGCCCAGATGCACGTGCTGCCCGCGATGCAGGAAGTTGGGATCGGTCAACAGGGTGAAGCCGCCCAACCGCAGGAGCGTCGTCGCGGTGCCGACGAAAGTGAGTCGGTCACCTGCCGGCTCGGGCCCGGATCCGCGCTTCGACCCGGGCCCTAACCGCGGCGCTACGCGCGCCGCTGACTCCGAAGATGGCATGCTCTAGGGCTACCCAGCCTGCCCGCCCGGAAACCGCTGGCTCGGTCCCGCCTTGCCGGCCCGAACCTTTGTTGAGGCAAGCTGAACCGAGACCGCCCGGCGCGAGTATGTTGAGCGTTGTCAGAGCTGCGGTGACCAGGGAGGCGACGATGGGCGAGTTAAGCCCGTGGCATTTGTTGATCGTGGCGGCGGTCTTCATGTTGCTGTTCGGTGCCAACAAGTTGCCGCAGATGGCCCGTTCGGTAGGGCAGTCGATGCGGATCTTCAAGGCAGAAACCCGCGCCTTGTCCGGTGAGAAGGAGCCTGAGCAGCTACAGCGGCCACAACCTCAGCAGAACCCGCAGCCTCCGCACCAGTCGACTCCGCCGGCACAGTCTGCCCAGCCGCCGTCAGCGTAATCACGCTCTGCGCTAATCTTCTTCCGGCAAGTCGAAGACGTAACCGACCCCGCGGACGGTCCGGATACGAGTAGGCCTATCCACGTCGCTCTCGATCTTGGTACGGATCCGGCGAATGTGCACCTCCAAGTAGTTGCGGGCGTCTGTTCGATCCGGGCCCCATGCGTTGTCCAGTAACTCGCGCCGGGTGACGACGCGACCGGCGTTGTCCATCAGCTGCCGCAGGATCACGAACTCCTTGTGGGGCAGGTGAACCGCTGCACCCCGGACCAGGAGCCGGTGCCCATCAAGCTGCAGCTCTATATCCCCGATTTGCAGAATTCGCAGCAAACCGCGCGTCTGGGGATCGACCGGCAAGTAACGGTAAGCCTGCGGAGTGTTCGTCGGCCCCCAGCTCTCGATCGATGACATCAGCCGAACCTCCCCGAGATATAGTCTTCAGTGGCCTTCTCTGTCGGGTTGGAAAAGATCTTCTCCGTGTCGTCAAGCTCCACGAGCCGGCCCGGCTCGCCAGCAGCCGGTAGGTTGAAGAAGCCGGTCCGGTCAGATACCCGAGCAGCCTGCTGCATGTTGTGCGTCACGATGACGATCGTGTAATCCTGCTTCAATTTCGCAATCAGGTCCTCAATCGCCAGGGTGGAGATCGGATCCAATGCCGAGCACGGCTCATCCATCAGGAGAACGTCCGGTTGCACTGCAATGGCGCGCGCGATGCACAGCCGCTGCTGCTGGCCGCCCGAGAGGCTGCCGCCGGGCTTGCCGAGCCTGTCCTTCACCTCATTCCACAAATTGGCACCGCGGAGAGAACGCTCAGCGATCTCATTCAGCTGAGCCTTGTTGCTCACTCGCTGCAGTTTGAGGCCGGCGACGACATTGTCGCGGATGGACATTGTCGGAAAAGGGTTGGGCCGCTGGAACACCATGCCTACCGCACGACGCACTTCGACTGGATCAACATCTGGCCGGTAGATGTCCTCCCCATCGAGCTCTACCCGGCCCTCGACCCGCGCCCCTGGGATCACCTCATGCATCCGATTGATCGTGCGCAACACCGTGGATTTGCCGCAGCCCGAGGGACCGATGAACGCGGTAACGGCGCGTGGCGGCACCGACAGATTCACCCCCTGCACAGCATGAAACTTGCCGTAGTATATGTCGACATCTTTCATCTGAACATTCTTGGCCATGACAGGTCCAATTTTTTTAGGGGTTAGCTACGGACACTCGCGAGGCGGGCAAGCACTCGGGCGACAATGTTGAGAACCAAGACGACCAGAATCAACACCAAGGCCGCCGCCCAGGCCCGGCTGATTGCCGTCTCATTAGGCAAACCTGCCTCACCGAATACGAACAGTGGCAGCGAAGCCTGCGCTCCGGAAAATGGATTGAAGTTAAGCGCCGGGTTACCGAATACTGTTACCAACAGCGGCGCCGTCTCCCCGGTGACCCGCGCGATAGCGAGCATCACTCCAGTCACAATTCCGGCCAGAGCCGAAGGCAAAACGATTCGTACCACGGTAACCCATTTTTGTATGCCCAGCGCATAGCTACCCTCCCGAAGACTGTCCGGGACGATCTTCAACATCTCCTCCGCCGACCGGACCACGGTAGGTAACATCAAGACCGTCAGCGCCATTGAGCCAGCGAAACCGGAAAAGCTCTGTCCCAACGCGAGGATCCATAGCGCGAAGATGAACAGTCCGGCAACGATCGAGGGAAGGCCGGTCATCACGTCGACGAAGAAGCTCACGAACCGGCCAAGCCGCCCGGAACTGTATTCAACCAAATAGATCGCAACAAGGAGGCCGAACGGGACCGCCATGAGTGTGGCCAAGCCGACCTGTTCTAGTGTGCCGATGATTGCCTGGTATACGCCACCATTCGCATCCTGCTCAGCGACGCCGCGCATCGTGTGCGTGAGAAAGGATCCGCTGAGGACGGCCGTGCCCTTGGCGATCGTGAATCCCAGGACCGCGACCAGCGGCAAAACAGCGGCACAGGAACACGCCACCACGATGCTGGTCACCAATCTGTCTTTGGCCCTGCGTCGGCCTTCGACCAGCGCTGACACGGTCGTTTGCGCTACCACGTAGAGTGCCCCGGCGACTAGCAGAAACGCGACCCGTCCCTGCATCGGCGTGGCCGCGAACAGCACCAAGGTCACCGCGACAGTGCCAGCCGCGATCGCAGCGAGTGACCAGCCCGACAACCGCGCTCGAATCAGTGCTGAGCTGTCCGTCGACGCCACATCGACTAGCGTCATGAGGCCCCTCCGCGACCATTTCTGCCAACGATCGCTCGCGCCCCGAAGTTGACGATCAGTGTGATGATGAACAGCACCAGACCTGACGCGATCAACGCACCCCGGCCGATATCACCAGCCTCTCCATAGCGAGTGGCGATATTAGCTGCAATAGTGTTGCCCCCGGGTTCCAGTATGTGGAGACTGATCTCATAGTTGGCCGACAGCACAAGCGCTACCGCGATCGTCTCGCCTATTGCTCGACCGAATCCGAGCACTGTCCCACTAATAACGCCCGAACGCCCGTATGGCAGGACCGCGGTGCGGATCATCTCCCATTTGGTCGCCCCGATGGCCCACGCCGCCTCAATTTGATCGCGCGGTGTCTGAATAAATACTTCACGGGAAATAGCGGAAATGATCGGGATTGCCATCACTGCAAGCACTAGGGAGGCGGCGAAGATTGATTTTCCGTAAGTACCGTTGGAGGCAAAGAGCGGAATGAATCCCAAGTAATGATTCAAGAAAGTCGACGGTGCAATGACGTTGGGGACGAGATAAGTCAACCCCCATAATCCGAAGACAACGCTCGGAACCGCGGCCAGTAAGTCCACGACATAAGCCAACAGACGAGCTAGCCATCGAGGCGCATAGTGGCTGGTAGCTAGCGCTACGCCCACGGCCACTGGCACGCTGATCAGCAACGCTAATAGCGATGTCAACACGCTACCGAAAGCTAGGGCCGCGATACCGAAGGATGATGGCGTACCGTCGGGCGCCCATTTCAGCGTAGTGAGGAAACTCGTGGTGTCCGCATTGAGCGCGGGGATCGCTTGCAGCACGAGAAACACTGCGATAGCGGCCATGATAGCCAACAGCAAAACACCGGATCCTTGGGTCAGAATCCGAAAGATTGCATCACCACGCCGGCGAGTCCGCCGGTTTAGATTTCCGCCGGGTGGCCTGCTCGGCATTGGCGGTTGGCTGCCCAGCGACGACGAGTGAGATCCACCGGTGTCCGGAACATGCACGGACGCCGCCATCGAGACCGCCGCGCGTTCTGGTTCCTCCATACTACATCCTCATATCCGGGAACTTCCGAGTGTGCGCAATCGACAACCGCCCTCTTCCGTCCCGGTGCCCAGCAAATAACCGGGCACTAGCCGAGAGATTCAACTGTCTGGCGCACTTGTTGCTGCAGACTGTCCGGCAACGGTATGGATCCCTGACTCGGCAGCTCCTGCTGACCCGCCGGGCTGGCCGCGTAACCCAAAAAGTTTTTGAGTAATGGCAGCTTATCCGCAGCATTGCCCTTCGAGCACACTATTTCGTAGGTCACGAGGAGGTTCGGGTAAGCGGTGGCGTCGGTAGTGGCGTAATCGAACTGCAGCTTCAGGTCACCGCCAGTACCAGGCACTTTGGCTTTGGACAGGAAGTTGACTGCGTTGTCCTGGGTAAGCGTGATGAATTTGCCCTCGGCATTGCCGACCGCCGCGTAGGGAATCTGGCTCTGCATCGCAAATGAAAGCTCGAAATATCCGATACCACCCTGGGTGGACTTCACTCCCTGCGCAACGCCTTGGCTACCCTTGGCTCCTTGCCCACCCGGTGCAGTCCAATTTTTGTTGGTACCGAACGTCCAGTCCGTCTTGGCGTCATTCGCCAGGTAGTTGGTGAAGTTGTAGGTTGTACCAGAACCATCAGATCGGTGGAAAGCCTGGATCCCCAGCGATGGGAACTGCGTGCCAGGATTGTCCTGGGCGATCGCTGCATCATTCCAGTTCGTGATCTTTCCAGCGAAGATTTTGGCCAAGTTACTCGCCGAAAGGTTCAGCGTTTTCGTGACACCGGGGACGTTGTAGCCGATAGCGATCGGTCCACCGACCATCGGAATATTGATTGCGGGCCCATTCTTACACCGTGCGTCCGCCGCTTGCTGTTCCTTGCCCTCGGCCAGCGGGAAGTCGGACCCTGCGAAGTCTATCTTTCCGTCAGTGAACTGTTGAACACCCTGGCCAGAGCCACCGCCGCCGTAGTTGATATTGGCGGCAGAACATTTGTTGAGATAGTCCTTAATCCACTGTGCGATGGCATTCTGCTGTGCCGTGGATCCGGCGGCAGTCAACGATCCGGGACTGCACGTGATGGCCACCGCGCCGCCGGGGTTGGTCGACGGCGCGCCAACGCCGCCGCCGGTGTCCGAGCCGCACGCGGTGAGTAGCACTCCCGACCCAGCCAGCAAGCCGAGTACAGCTCGATGTCGCTGGAGTTTCACGAAACCTCCGTAGGTGGGGAGGAGGGTGGGCACCACAGCCGTACGGCTGCTCGCGCAATTTATTCAACTTAGGTCGCAGCGCAAGTAGACCGCAGCTAGTCAAAAAGTGAACAACGCATGAACCTTCACTCAAATGAACTCTGAGCCTCCCCCACATGGAGGCATACCAGGCAACCGGATCAACAATATGTGATCGAACGGTGCCCGTCCAGATACCTTGACGGCGCACGGCTCCGGCCGTGCGCCGTGGTCCTGGAGCCGTCGAACACGGCCTTCCACCGGACGCTGGGTCGTCAGGACGGGTCGGAACCCCTACCAAGAACAAGATCCCGCAGACTCTGAGTCCCCGAGCTGGGCTTGCCCTCACTGTCGAGTTTCGCCCGCCACGCAGCGCGGAGGTCGTCGCTCACGCCGGCCGACTGAGACAGCACCGAGCCTGGGTCCAAGCCCTGGAAACCGCAATTCACCTCGACGTTCATGCAGTGCTGATCAGTGCACTCCCTGATGTCTGTTTGGGTATGCCTTTCTTCGCTCCAGCGAGTCCAACCGCCGAAACCACCACTCATCGCGACGCCTGGCGCACTATCCGACTGAGATGCCGTCTCGTACTCCATTGCCTTCTTGTATTCGCGGGTCATATCTGACATTCTATCAGGTTCAGCCGCAGAAGGCGGGCTGTCGCAGTGTGGCTCCGGCGGGCACGGACACGCTGGCCAGGACCACGCCGGCAGGCCGCCTGGCAACACGGGGCCTGAGGTTCTCGGCGACGTACCCGTGAGCTGTACGTCAAGCGATCCATTGACCGCATACCGTTAAGTCGCCGCCATTTGGACGCGTGTAGTGCCACCAACAGGCTGACGCGATAGCGACTCGCATGGCCTACCGTAATGCCGTTCGAAGTGGAACCCTGAGCGCGAACCTCCGGTGGTGGATTCGCCACTTCAGCTGTCGTGAAGGTAGGCGATGACGCACATGATGGGAATCGACGCGCTGCGCAGTCAACTCACCGGTCGGGTGATCGACAGTTCGGATTTCGACTACGACACAGCACGCTCGGTTTGGAACGGTGGCATCGATCGCCGTCCCGCGGTCATCGCCCGGTGCACCGACCCATCCGACGTCGCGGCAGCGATCGCCTTCGGACGCGAACGTGGAGTGCAGATTTCGGTGCGGGGTGGCGCGCACGGCTCTTGGGAAGCCGCGCACCACTCCGAGGGCGGCTTGGTGATCGACCTCAGCGATCTCCGCGCGGTGTCAGTGGATCCTGGCAGCCGGCGGGCGTGGTGCAGTGGCGGTGCCACTATTGGTGACGTCGACGTCGCCACTGCCCGGCATGGTCTCGCCGTCACCGGCGGGACGATCAGCCACGCCGGGCTTGGTGGCCTGGCCCTGGGCGGCGGGCTCGGCTGGCTGGTCCACAAGGCCGGGCTGACCGTGGACAACCTGCTGTCAGCGGAGCTGGTCACCGCCGACGGACGCACTCTGTGCGTCTCCGCCGACGAGCATCCTGATCTGTTCTGGGCCCTGCGCGGCGGCGGCGGCAATTTTGGTGTCGTCACCGGCTTCGAGTTCCGGCTGCATGAGATCGGTCCGCTGGTCTATCTGGGCATGTTCTTCTGGACGCCAGAACACGGCACCGAAGCACTTCGCATCGGCCGGGAGGTGGCGGCGTCGCTGCCACGTAATGCCGGGCTCGTCATGGCCGCCGGTCTGCCCGCACCGGCCGCACCCTCCGTTCCCGTTGCACACCACGGGAAACCGGGATACGGGCTGATGATCGCTGGATTCGGGTCCGCGCTGGAGCATCACCGACTGATCGCACCGATCTCCGAAGCGCTACCGCCGCTGTTCGAGTTCGTGACCCCGCTACCGTACGTCGAGCTGCAGAAAATCCTGGACGAGACTGCACCGTGGGGTATTCACGCCTACGAAAAAAGCCTATACCTGCAGGAGCTCAGCGAAGACGCGATCTCGGTCCTCAGCGAAAATATACCGCGTAAGAGCTCACCGATGTCGTTTACCACGATCTTCTCGTTGGGCGGCGCATTCGCCGACGTCGGTGAGCAGGAAACCGCATTCGGCGGCAGCCGAGCGACCCGGTTCGTGGTCACCGTGGCGGCTATCGCGCCGGACGCTGACTCGCTGGCGACCGATCGGGCCTGGGCCCGATCGCTGTGGCGGGCACTTGTCCCGCATGCCAGCGACTCGGGCGGTTACATCAACGTCATGACCGATTATGACCAGGACCGCGTGCAAGCCGCCTACGGTCCCGCGAAATACCAGCGGTTGGCTGGGATCAAGGCGCGCTACGACCCGGACAACATCTTCCGGATGAACGCGAACATCCAGCCAGCACCGCAGCCAAGATACCCGCCAGGACGCATCCAGCCGGAGTAGATTTCATCTATGGTGGAGGTGCTGTCTACCAACCGGCTCCGGCTGCGCGACTGGTCGGTCACTGACGCGCAGGCAGCGCTGAAAATCTACGGCCACGACGACGTCAGCCGGTGGGTGCCCGACCTCGATCGCATCGCCGACGCGGCTACCATGCACTCGGTGCTTCGACGCTGGGACGCCGAACGCAGCGACATGGCGCCCGGAACTGGCCGATGGGCGCTGACTCTGCGCGACAGTGGCACGCTGGTTGGCGGTATCAGCCTGCTGCCGATGCCGGTGCCCGAGGCGGATGTCGAGATCTGTTACCAGCTGGCGCCGGAGTATTGGGGCCGCGGTTACGTTACCGAAGCCGCGTGGGCGCTGGCGCACTGGGCCTTTCAGCATTCATTGGTCGAGTTGTTCGCATTGGTGAACCCGGCCAACTCACGCGCGGCGGCTACCGCGCGGCGAATCGGGATGGAGTGGGTTGGCGAGAGTGGCAAGTACCACGGGATGCATCTGCAGGTGTTCCGGCTGCGACCCGACGACCTCATTCGCACGCGTCAGAAGTAAACCCGAGTGACCCAATCCGCCACGCAACCCGGCTTCGCGTTGCCCTCCATCTGCAGCGTAGCGCGCACCACTAGCTGCAGACCGCCGGTCACCTCGGTTGCCTCCGCGAGCGCGACCTCAGCGCGCACGCTGGATCCGACCGGCACCGGAGCGGGGAAACGTACCTTGTTCAACCCGTAATTGATGACCATTGTGGTGCCCTCGACCCGGTAAGTCTGGTCGATCAGATGCGGCAACAGCGACAGGGTGAGAAACCCGTGCGCGATGGTGGTGCCAAAGGGCCCTGCCGCGGCCCGCTGCGGATCGATATGAATCCATTGGTGATCCTCGGTCGCGTCAGCGAAAGCATTGACGCGTTGCTGTTCGATGGTCATCCAGTCACTGGTGCCCAGCTGTTCACCAGCCGCGGCCCGTAACTCGTCAGCTCCAGTGAAAACCCTCATCGGCGCCGATCACTCTCCTGCCTTCGATTGCTGCCGGTCGTGGACAAACCGGTCAGCTCGATCCGGGATACCGGTTCCAGCTGACCGCTAAAACCGCTCCTTTCAAAGATGAGCTCGGCGCTGCGATCCGAAAACGTCAGCACGGCCAACACGTTGCCGAAGACCGGACCGCGCAGCAGCCACCAGGACAGCGCCGGATCTGCCACCCCGAGGCGGTGCACCACGCTGCGGACCACCGCGGCCAGCGGTCCCCACCAGGCAACGCGCAAAGCCACAGTGGCATACCTCGGGACGCGGTGATGCACCGGCGAGGACACCAGTTGGTAAACAGGTGAGCCCTCGACGTCGGCACGTGCCACGTAGCTGTGGTGCACATCGCCAGAAACCACGCTGATCGTCGCGGGCCCACCGGGCGCGGCCGCCACCCGCCGCAGCAGCGTGGCGAGCCGGTCAAAGGAGTCCTCGAATGCCGCCCAGTGCTCGAGGTCGAGCGCCTGACGGATGCGCTCGGCCAGTGCGCTGCCGCGCGCGCAGGCTGCCGCATTGGCTGACTGCACGTCGTGGATCGCTGGCGCCAGCAGCCACGGCAGTGAGCTGCCGATCAGCACATGCGCTGCCTGGTGGGCGTCTTCACTGACCGCACGCTCCGCCCAGGCGAATTCGTCGTCGTCGAGAATCGCGCGCCGCCCCTCGGTCAATCTGCGGCCGCTGCGAGTGTCCAACATGACCAGTCGCACGTTGTCGATGTCCCACCGAAAGCTCCACCCGATCACCCCGAGCTCGCCGTCAGCGGCGTCGGCCATCTTCTGTAGCGCTGGCCACGCGTCCCCGCTCGCGTCCTGGACGGCGCGCCAGGTCGGGTCGGCGTGGCGCTGCTGCGGGGACAGGTTGCCGATGTGTTGATACACCCAGTAAGAGGCCAGTGCGCCACGAATCCGTTCGCGCCACCAGGGTTGGGCGGTGATCCGGTCCCGCCACGCCTGCGAGGTGTTCCAGTCGTCCCGGACATCGTGGTCATCAAAGATCATCGCGGTGGGTATGGTCGACAGCAGCCACCGGAGCTGGGGATCCGTCCAGCTCTCCAGGTACAGCTGGACGTAATCGGTGAAGTCCGCGACCTCGTACCCGGGGGCCACGGTGGTGTCGCGGCGCGAGTCCATACAGCGCCGGGTCTGCGGGGTTGATTCGTCGGCGTAAACCTGGTCACCCAGCAACAGCAGCGCATCCGGCCAGTCCGGCGGCGCCATGGTGGCCATCCGTACGGCGTAAAGATCAAGAACGTCCGGAGCCGCGGCCGAGCTGGGATGGTCGGGCTTGGCGCGCCGGCACGAACAGAAAACCACCCGTACCGGGGTCTCGCTTTCTCTGGCGCTTCCTCTGGTACGGATCCGGCTTTCCGGCCACGGCGAGGCCGGGGGCGGCCACGCCAGCTGCTCGTCGAGGCGCACCCGATACGTCGTGACCGAACCCGGCTTCAGCCCGTTGACCTCTACCAGCGCGTAGTGCTGCTCGCGCACGCTGAACGTCGATGCTCGGCAGCCCAGCACCTCGACCTGCGCCGGCCGAGACGTCTGCACCCACACTGTCGCGGTCGTCGCTCCCACGTGCCGCAGAATCGGGCCGAGCAGCAACCGAGCACCTGCGGGTGACGGCGAGGTGGCCACCGTTCCTGCCTACCCGACTCGGCCCGGTCGTGAGTGCGATTGAGGGCTATAACACCGTTTCGCACTCACGAGCCGAGCAAGTGTCCGTTGGTGCGACGCACCAGTTCGGCAAGATCGGACACCTCCACGACCTGGCGACCAGCCGCGCGGAGGAGCTCGGCGCCCTGGCAGTCGACGAACAGGTCGGGCTCACGCCATGCGAAGACGATGCGCGAGATCGAGGTGGCCAAAATCAACTCAGTGCAGCTGCGGGGTCGTGAGGCGCGGATGCTGCACGGTTCCAGCGAACTGTAGATGGTCGCTCCGCCCAAGCGGCGGTCATCGAGTGCGACCTTGCCCAGCGCAGCCTCCTCGGCGTGCTCGCGGGGATCACCCTCGCGCGAGTGCCCGGTAGCGAGCACCGCACCGTCTGCCCCGACGATCACCGCACCCACCGAGAACGCTGTTGACGACGGCGGGCAACGTTGCGCGAGCTCAATCGCGCGCTGAAGATACTCGCGGTCCGGGCCGGTGGTGGGTTCGATCATCGGACGTCTGCGGCGAAGTAGCAAGGTAAGACGACATCGCGGAATCGCCTAGTCTGCACAACCCGGGCCATCGTGTCGGAACCAAAAATAATTGCATTGGCCCACTCGGTGCATCCGCAAATGATCGACACTCTCGAGCCCAACATACCATTTTCCTCCCTCGTCGAACAACTATCGCAAGGGACGGCACGCCTATCGATTGCCGTGGATTGGGTGGCCGCGCCGCAGCGAAACTGGGGGCTGTGTCGCCGCGGCGCGGCGCCGCCGGACCGAGGGGCGAGTCCGGCGGGGCTTGTCCGGGTTTGTGAGCCCAGCAAACAACTGCAAATCGAGGACTTCGACGCCAGGACCGCTCCTGCCCATCATAAGGCATTTCGTGCCGGCGCCGCTCAAACATCACCTGAAAGACGCAGAAATAAGCGTCGGGCCGAGTGCGCTTATTCACCGGGACAACGACATACGGGCGGGACGGCACGGCACGCACGCTCACCGAATGATCGTGATGGCGAGCATCGGGCAAGCCAGGGCTCCTTGCTCCGCTTGCGACTCGAGATCGCGCGGAACCTCCGAGCTGTTGATCACGCAGTAGCCACCGTCGTCCAAGTCGTAGACCTCGGGCGCGACGGCGTTGCACTGCCCGTGGCCTTCGCACATGGTCGCATTGACCTCGACGCGCACGTGTCCTCCTCAGTGGGCGGTTCGACGCCCTTGGTGGGCTCGCGCGAATACTAGGCAATCCGGGTGCACTTGCCTCCGTGACGCGATCACCGACGGTGACAGATCCCGGGTACTGGGCCGGACGTCGACGGCTACCCAAGTCGCACCGATGCCATACCTAGGCCACTGACCTCGAAATATGCAGGGATCACGAGCGGCGCTCGATCGGTGCACCGATCCGAATAGTCGCCCCACACCATCGCGATGCCAGGGTGAGGGGGGTTAAGTCCGCGAGCGAAGTCCGGTAGACAGTGCACAGCGGCGTCACGGCGTTTCGACCGAGTCGTTATGCATGTCAGGTGCGCCCTCGGTCAGGTCGGGGGGGCGACGAGGAGGTAGGTAGTGGATCGTCGGGTGCGGCGAGCGGTGTTGGAGCGGTTGGCGGCCGTTGAGGAAATCGCCGCCCGGGCGGGCGCGACGCTGTCGGCACCGCTGGCGCGCAGGCACATCCAGACCATCACCGACGGGTGGCGGGAGCTGCTTGTCCAACACCAGCCGGACCTCACTGGCCGCTGCCCCGTCTGCTCAGGTTGGCTGCGCCGCCGTCGGTGGCCCTGCGATGTGTGGGTCACCGCCCACCGTCACCTCATCGGCGATGGCACGGAGCCGCTCGAACGGTCCGCGAAGAATTCCAATCCCTTCTGCCGACCGCGCCAGGTGCTGGTGGTCCCGCGTCAGCTCGAGGCAGCGGTCGCCGAACAGGCCGTGGCGCGCAAGGGCGCCGTGCACAATTCAGGTGGCAGAGCCTCCATCCCCCACGTTTGATCCACTGGGCTGCACCGGAGTTCCACGACCCAGCCTCGGTCAGGGCAGCCGCCTAACCTGGCAATCGTGCCCAAGCAGATCCCCGCGAAGCGGGTCGGCTGGATCCGCAGGCTCTCGAGAGCCTGCTGGCGCCACCCAAAGCTCGCTGTAGCGGCTCTGCTCGCCTCCGCTATCGGGGTCGGCATGGAGGCCATCACCCCGCTGCTCACCCGGCTCGCCGTGGACGACGCGGTCGCGGGTACCACCGCGCGGTTAGGCTGGCTGGTCGCCGCGCTCGTCGGCGCGGCGCTGCTGCAGTGCGCAACCGCCTTCGTGCGGCGTTACCTCGGGGGACGGCTTTCTCTCGACGTGCAGCACGACCTGCGCAACGCCGTGTTCCGGGCGGTGCAGAAGCTCGACGGCGCCAAGCAGGACAGCCTACGCACCGGCCAGGTCTTCTCGCGGGCCATCTCCGATCTGCAACTGGTGCAGGGCCTGCTGGCAATAGTCCCGCTCACGGCAGGTGTGCTGGTACTGCTCGCGGTCGCGTTGGGCGCGATGCTGTGGCTGTCCCCGCTGCTCACGCTGATCGCGCTGGTCGTGGTGCCGGCTGCTGGGCTGGTCACCACCCGGACCCGGCGCGCGCTGTTTCCGGCAACCTGGTCGGCTCAGCAGCGAGCGGCCGACATCGCCGAGCATGTCGAGGAGACCGTCACCGGCGTGCGAGTGGTGAAGGGTTTCGGCCAGGAGGCCCGGGCCGTTGCCCGGCTCGAGGACCGCGCCCGGGCGCTGTTCGCCGAACGGATGCGCTCAGCCCAGCTCAACGCGACCTTCGCCCCGACGCTGGCCGCGTTGCCGTCGCTGGGCCAGGTGGGGGTGTTCGCCCTGGGCGGCCTGCTGGCGCTGCGGGGGAACATCAGCCTGGGAACCTTCGTCGCCTTCGCCGCGTACCTGGCACTGCTTGTCGGGCCGGCTCGGTTGATCGCCAGCCTGGTGGTCCTCGCACAGCTGGCCCGAGCCGGTGTGGAGCGCGTTTACGAACTGATCGACTCTCAACCCGATGTGACCGACGCACCAGACGCGATCGATGTCCCCGACGGCCCACTGGCGGTACAACTCGACGCGGTGCGCTTCGGCTACACCCGCAGCGAACCCGTGCTCGACGGAATGTCACTGCTCATCGAGCCGGGCGAGACACTAGCCCTGGTGGGCACGCCCGGGTCGGGCAAGTCCACCGTCTCGCTGCTGCTGGCCCGGTTCTATGAGGCGCACCAGGGCGCGATCCGGGTGGGACCGCTCGATCAGCTCGTCGACGTGCGGCGGCTGCGGTTGGCGTCACTGCGCCGGGCGGTGGGGATGGTGTTCGAGGAGGCGTTCCTGTTCTCCGACACGGTGCGGGCCAACATCGCCTACGGATGTCCAGACGCCACCGACGACCAGGTGTTCCGGGCGGCCAGAGACGCAGCGGCGCACGAGTTCATCTCCGCGCTGCCGCAGGGCTACGACACCCCGGTCGGCGAGCGGGGACTGACCCTGTCAGGCGGCCAACGCCAGCGGATCGCGCTGGCCAGAGCACTACTGTCAGACCCGCGGATACTCGTCCTCGACGACGCCACCTCCGCGGTTGACGCCACCACCGAAGCGGCCATTCACGCCACCCTGCGTCGAGTCACGGCCCAGCGCACCACCTTGCTCATCGCGCACCGCCGGTCCTCGCTGGCACTGGCCGACCGGATCGCGGTGCTCGACGGCGGCCGGGTGATCGACGTGGGGACGCAGCCCGAGCTGGCCGCTCGCTGCGCGTTGTTCCGTGCGCTGCTCGCCGGTCCAGACGAGGTGATTGAAAACGTCACCACCGTCGCGTCGGACGTACTGGCTCCGGGCCCGGACGGCATCACTGCGCAACTCTGGCCGCCCGCGCCGATTGACGACGCGCCGGAGAACTCCAACGACGTTTCACGGACTGCCCGCGACGCGGCCGGTGCACTGCGTGGTGGCCTTGGGGCCAGCATGCTCGGCAGCGTCGGGCCGACCCCGGAACTGCTCACGGCGGTGGCCGCGCTATCGCCGGCGACCGCCCAGCCCGACATCGGAGGCGCCGATCCGACCGCTTTGGATCCGGACTTTCGGCTGCGCCGGTTACTGCGACCGGTGCTGGGCGGGCTCAGCCTGACCGCGATCCTGGTGGGTCTGGACGCGCTGGCGACCGTGGCGTTTCCGGCGCTGGGGGGCCTGGCCGTTGACGCCATCACCGGGCATGCGCCGCGGCTACTCATCATCGCGGTGGCGGTGGGACTCGGGGTAGTGGTCGCCGACTGGCTCGTCATCGCCACCCAGACGGTGGTCGCGGCACGGGCCGGGGAAACGCTGCTGTACCTGGTGCGGGTGCGCAGCTTCGCACACCTGCAGCGGCTCGGAATGGACTACTTCGAACGCGAGATGGCCGGCCGGATCATGACCCGGATGACCACCGACGTCGATGCGCTGTCGACGTTCCTGCAGACCGGGTTGTCCACCGCGCTGATCAGCGTACTGACGGTCGTAGGGGTGGCCGTTGCGCTGCTGGTCATCAACGCTGGGCTCGCTGCCGTGGCAATGCTCGGCCTGCCGGTATTGATTGTAGCCACGGTGGTGTTCCGGCGGCTGTCCTCGGCGGCCTACAACGAGGCCCGGGAGCGGGTTAGTGAGGTCAACGCCGACCTGCAGGAAAATGTCTCCGGTGCCCGGGTGACCCAAGCGTTCACCCGGGAGCGGCGCTCGGCCCGGGACTTCGCTGCCCGCAGCGATGCTTACCGGCGCGCCCGGCTACGCGCGCAGCGCTACATCGCCACTTACTTCCCGTTCGTGGCGCTGCTGTCGGACCTCGCGACCGCCGCGGTCCTGGGCGTGGGGGCGTCCCGAGTCGCCGAAGGCACCGTCACCGTCGGCGTACTCACTGCCTTTTTGCTCTATCTGGGCCTGTTCTTTGCGCCCGTGCAGCAGCTGTCCCAGGTCTTCGACGGATACCAGCAGGCCGCGGTCGGGTTGCGGCGCATCAGGGAGCTGCTGGACATGCCGACCTCGGTGCCACCCCCGTGTGGCACCGCCGTGCCGGTGCCGTCCCGGCTGCGCGGTGAGGTCGAGCTGCGGGACGTGACCTTTTGCTACCCAGGCGCCGCAGCGCCCGCGCTGGACCGGGTGTCACTGCGGATCGCGCCCGGCGAGACCGTCGCCTTGGTGGGGGCGACCGGAGCCGGCAAGTCCACCGTGGTCAAACTGCTGGCCAGGTTCTACGACCCGACGTCGGGAACGGTGCTGGTCGACGGCATCGACGTGCGCCGTTTCGACCCGGCTGCGTTTCACCACCGGCTGGGCGTGGTGCCGCAGGAGGCGCATCTGTTCCGCGGCGACGTCGCCGGCAACATCAGCTACGGCGTCGCCCAGGCGTCCCCCGCCGAGGTGGAGGCGGCAACCCGCCGGGTCGGCGCGCTGGCGGCCGTCGCCGCGCTACCCCACGGGTTTCGCCAACCGATCAACGAGCGTGGCCAGGGCCTGTCAGCCGGGCAGCGGCAACTGATCGCGCTGGCTCGCGCTGAGTTGGTCGAGCCTGACCTGCTGCTACTCGACGAGGCCACCGCGGCCCTGGATCCGGCCACCGAGTCGATAGTTTTGGCCGCCGCGGATCGGCTCGCCGCGCGCCGCACCACCATCGTGATCGCGCACCGGCTGGCCACCGCAGCCAAGGCGGACCGCATCGTGGTGCTCGACGGCGGGCGGATCGTCGAGCAGGGCCGTCATCTAGAGCTGCTCGCAGCTGACGGGCACTACGCCCGGCTGTGGGCCGCAGGCTCACCCGACGGCACCGTCGCCGCGTAGTCGGCCCCGGGGGCGCGCCATTGGATCACGTAATCGGTTTGCTGGCGCAGCGAGCTCTGGCGCGCTCGCGACTGACTGGCAGGCCGCTCCACCGACGCGCCGAGGCGGTCGTCGGACGACGCATGCGCGCGGCGGGGGCTAGCCTGGAAGCGGCGTCAGTGCCCCTGCGCATGCGCAGGGGCAACGGACAGAACGGATAGAGGCGACTTTCGGCAGTGTCCCGCAGCGACCCCCCTGTGCAGTTCGGCCCCAACGAGTGGCTCGTCGAGGAAATGTACGAACAGTTCCTCGCCAACCCCTCGGCGGTGGACCCGTCATGGCACGACTTCTTCGCCGACTACCGGCCGGCATCGCAAGGCACCGTCAACGGCGAGGCTGTGCGCACCAGCATGCTGGCACCGGCGAAGCAGCCACCGCGCAAACAGCCACCAGCCAACGGTGCCACCGGCAAAGTGCCTGCCGTCGGGCCCGCGCAAGCGCCGCACGATGCGCACCACGACACCACCACCCCGCTGCGCGGCGCGGCCGCCCGTGTGGTGGCGAACATGGAGACCTCGCTGGAGCTGCCGACAGCCACCAGCGTGCGCGCGGTGCCGGCAAAGCTGCTTGTCGACAACCGCATTGTGATCAACAACCATCTTCAGCGGACCCGGGGCGGCAAGATCAGCTTCACCCACATCATCGGGTACGCGACGGTGCGGGCGCTGGCCGATCACCCGCAGATGAACCGCCACTACACCACCGACGATCAGGGCAAACCCGCGGTCGTCGCACCCGAGCACGTCAACCTGGGCTTGGCGATCGATATCAAGACCGCCAACGGACGCAGCCTCGTCGTCACCTCGATCAAGGGTTGCGAGGCGATGACGTTCGCCCAGTTCTGGCAGGCATACGAAGATGTCATCCGCAAGGCCCGGGAGGGCAGGCTCACCGCCGACGATCTCGCAGCGACCACGATCACGCTGACCAACCCGGGCACTATCGGCACCAACCACTCGGTGCCCCGATTGATGTCCGGGCAGGGCGCCATCATCGGCGTCGGCGCGATGGAGTACCCGGCGGCCTTTCAGGGCGCCAGCGACGAGGCGCTCGCCGAGATGGCAATCAGCAAGATCATTACGCTGACCTCCACCTACGACCACCGCATCATCCAGGGCGCGGAGTCCGGCGAGTTCTTGCGCCGCATACACGAACTGCTGCTGGGTGACGACAATTTCTACGACGACGTGTTCACCTCGCTGCGGGTGCCCTATGAGCCGGTGCGCTGGGTACAGGACATCCCTGAGGGGCAGATCACCAAGACCGCCCGGGTACTCGAGCTGATCGACGCCTACCGCACCCGCGGCCATCTGATGGCCGACACCGACCCGCTGAACTACCGCCAGCGCAGACACCCCGACCTCGACGTGCTCAGCCACGGCCTCACCCTGTGGGACCTGGACCGGACGTTCGCCGTCGGCGGGTTTGCCGGGCACTCACACATGAAGCTGCGCGACGTCCTGGGCGTGCTCCGCAACGCCTACTGCCGCAACGTCGGGGTGGAGTACATGCACATCCTGGCACCCGATGAGCGGCAGTGGTTGCAGGAGCGCGTCGAGCGGGTGCACGACAAACCCAGCCCTGCGCAGCAGAAGTACATCCTGTCCAAGCTCAACGCCGCGGAGTCCTTCGAGACGTTCCTGCAGACCAAGTACGTCGGTCAGAAGCGGTTCTCGCTGGAGGGCGCCGAGACCGTCATCCCGCTGCTGGACGCGGTGCTGGACAAGGCCGCCGAGT
>JAVXWL010000255.1:0-3043 GCA_032230565.1 Pseudonocardiales bacterium
CGAGGTTGCCGGCGCCGACCTGGCCCACCAGCTGGCCTGATCAGAAGCCTGTCTGCCCCGGCAAGGGGCGTGACTCCTCACAGATATGCCGCTCGGTGACCTCTTCCCAGGCCGGCGCCGACCTGACCGCCACCCGCAGGAAGAGAGCACCGGCCGATGCCGATGCTGGCAGAACTCATCGACGCCGTGGTGGGCGCCGACACCCACCGCGACACCCACGAGCTCGAGATCGCCCACCCCACCGGCGCCCCCATCGCGCGGTGCTCGATCCCCAACACCAGCTTGGGGTTCACCGAGCTGGTGGGCTGGATCGCCGAGCACACCCCCGGCCCGCGGGTGGTCGTCGCGGTCGAGGGCACCCGCAGCTACGGCGCCGCGCTGACCCGCGCACTGACCGAGGCCGGGCTCACGGTGATCGAGTGCGAGCAACCCACCCGCGCCGCCCGCCGCGGCAAGGGCAAGTCCGACGCCATCGACGCCCACCTGGCCGTGCGTTGGGCCCTGCAGCTCGAGGGCGACCGGCTGCCCACCCCGCGTGCTGACGGCGACCGCGAAGCGCTGCGCATGCTGCTCACCGCCCGCGATGAGCTGACCACCACCGGAACCGCGCAGACCAACCGTCTCAAGGCGCTGCTGCTGTCCGGGGACGACACCGACCGGGCCCTGGCCCGCGGCAAGTTCACCGACGCCGACCTGAACACCCTCGCCCGGCGCCGCCAGCCCTGCGAGGCGACCCGGGCCCAGGCCGTGCGCCACGCCGAGGTCCGCCGGCTGGTGGTGGCGCTGCGCGACGGGCGCCGCGAGCTCAACGACAACCGCCGCCAGCTGCAGCGCATCGTGCGCGACCTCGCTCCCGGCCTGACCGATCGCAAGGGCATCGGCCCGGTCAGCGCCGCGCAGGCGATCGTGTCGTTCTCCCACCCCGGACGCTGCCGCAACGACGCCGCCTACGCCGCCCTCGGCGGGATCAGCCCGATCGAGGCCAGTAGTGGCCAGCACATCCGACACCGTCTCAATCGCGGCGGCGACCGCGCGCTGAACAGGGCCATCCACACCATCGCCAAGACCCGGATGCGCAGCTGCCCGGAGACCCGGGCCTACGTCGCCCGCCGGGTCGCCGAGGGCAAGAACAAGGCCGAGATCCGGCGCTGCCTCAAGCGCTACATCGCCCGCCAGCTCCACCGCTTCCTCACCACTGCCATGACCCCCGCAGCGGTCAGCTGACAGCACCCCGGCGACGGCAACGATCTCCGCGAGGGGGTTGACGAAGTATAGAAGCGTCAACTACCGCATCCGATCACTGCTGCACTGCGGAGCCCTCGCACTCTGATATGGGGGCCGGTTTGTCAAGTGGCAGGACGAAGCGGCGCCCAGGGCCGTCGCTCTGGACGCCGCTTCGTGTGACCGACCGACCTCGGCGATGATGGCAAGCGTGTCGCTGTCGACGCGTGTCCATTCTGATATACGCGGGTTGGTTACCGCATGACGGTGCCTTTCGGCGGGAGCGGTTCGCTTGTCTAAACTCGAGCGTGGTCCGCGAACAGAGAGGGTTCGGCGGACTGCTCATAGAGTGCTCGCGGGTCGCTCCGAGGCGCTGCTGCCGTCACCGACAAGATTCGGCCGGGGCTTTGTTGGCCGTGGCGCTATTCCTCGAGGGTGGCCAGTGACCAGCACCAACCGGCGAGCTCGCGCGCGATCGCGGTGTTGGCCGCAGTGGGCCGTTTGCGGCGGGCGTCGAAGCGTTCCCAGCGCGCATGCAGCCGACGATTGCCCTGGGCGCCGCGCGCGACCGCGACCGGGCTTGCTTTCTCCCACCGCCGGCGCAGCCCAACACCCGGGGTGCGATACGGCGCGCGCTGCTGCCAGGCCGCCTCGATGAGTAGCCGGCGCACGTGCGCGTTACCGGCCTTGGTGATCGGCCCCTGGGAACGCGAGGACCCGGTCGACTCCTCGGTGGGCACAAGGCCCACGAACGCGCCGATCGAGCGACCGGTGAACCGGTGCCAGTCCCCGATCTCCACGGCCAGCCCGAACCCGGTCAACGTGGAGACCCCGCGCAGGCACCCCAGCCGGGTCACCACCGGGGTGTAGATGGACTCGGCGGCCACCGCGGTGATCTCCTCGTCGAGCCGGTCACGGCGATCGACGGTGGCCAGCATCGTCTCCAGCGCGGTGTCATAGGTCAGCTGCAGGCTCCGGGCTTCGAAGCGGTGGGTGCGCAGCCACCGCTCGTGGGTCTTCGTCCAGGCTGTCCCGCCGGAATACACGATGCCCTGGCGCAGCAGCAGCTTGGAGACCCGATGTCGGGCGGCCATCAGATCGCGGCGGGCGTCGTCGCGGGCCCGCACCAGATCCCGCGCGGTCTCTTGCTCCACGCTGGGCACCGCGACCTCGACGATGTCGTCGAGATGCAGCAGCCGCGCCAGATGCCGGGCATCGCGCTTGTCGGTCTTGACCCGATCCCCGCTGGGTCGTTGCAGCTTCGAGGGTGCCGCCACCCGGCACTCGATCCCCGCTGCCCGCAGCGCCCGGGCCAGCCCGTACCCGGTCGGGCCGGCCTCGTAGGTCACCGTCACCGGCGCCGGCAGCTCGGCCAGCCAGCCCAGCACGTCGTCGTGGTCCGGGGTCAGCCGCCGTTCGAACAGCTGCCCGCTGCGGCCATCGAGACCGCAGCCGACCACCGAACGTGCGTGCACGTCCAACCCGACACTCGTACTCTGAGTCCCCACTGGGGCCCCCTTCCACATCTGTGGCTCTACCGACAGGACCCGCTTCCTGTCGGCAACCCACGTTCACATGTGTGCGGGGCCCCAGCCCTTGCCGCCGTTCTGGCTACAACGTGTTCGTCGCGGGCGTATCCGGTGCCCTGTCACGGGCCGAGCAGAGCAGCCAACGACAAGGCGGGGCGCAGAGCCCGGCCGTGTAGCGGCCGACCCCCGGGGTCCAGCAGCCCCCATACCGTCTAAATCCGGAAGAGCCGGGAAAGCGCGCCCGTGTCGTCCCGCTAATCGAGGAACTGCGACCCATGGTGACCGAGCTGGTG
>JAVXWL010000261.1:0-5852 GCA_032230565.1 Pseudonocardiales bacterium
GAGTTTCGCCGTCCGCGTCACCGGTCACGGCCCGGGTGAAGCGCCGTCCCCAGTCCCGGTCTCTTGCGTAGGCGGGAAGCAGACGAGATTTTCCGCCGTGCTGCCTCGATCAGATGGCCTGGGCGAGTTCGGTGAAGATCGCTCTGAGCCGATGCCGTAGGTTGATATCCACACCAAGTTCATGGTGGCCTCGTCGGTTCTGAATGAACGCGTACCCGGCACTGATCACCCGTGCTGAACGGAGCCGCCCCAAGCCGCCCATCGACCGCAGCCGGGCCTTCAGCCGCCCGTGATCGGCTTCGACGACGGCAGCTCAAATCTCCCCTCGCCTGGGGCCAGTCGATGTACCCGCCTTACCTTGTCCAGAAAGTGCAATCACCAGCACGAACGCTGAGCAAAGTGACCCAGATCGCGCCAGGTGTTCGTGCTGGTCACCATGGCGGAAGCGGAGGGATTCGAACCCTCGATACCTTGCGGCACGTTCGCTTTCAAACTCCGCGAAACGACGTACGAGAGCAGCTGGGAGGCGCGCTACCGGTGGTCAGCCTGATGATCAGCGGGCCGCCACCGAAGTCACGGAACTCGGGACATCCTCGGCGCTCGGTCTCGGATGAGGTCTCCTCGCCCCGTCCGTGTCCGGACCACATTTGGAAGGGCATAGTTGCTGGTCCTCGCAGTGCGAGCATCGATCTGTCGGCTGATGGCTTCCAAGGTCGAATCCTCGACCCGCTACAGCAGTCAGATTGGCCCTACCAGGAGCTATGCGGTTAATGTCGATCTTTCTCGTGCCGTAGGAGTACCCCAGGTAGGTCAACTTGGCACCCAGGGCCGAGCGCAGGACATCCAGATCCCGAGCCGCCTCGCGGGTACCGATATGGGCGAGCAGGTCGGTACCCGTGCGGCTGGCGCTGTTGATCACGCGCGTCGTGCCTGGATGGCGCTGCATCGACGGTGACCGGGTCGCGCCGCAACTGCTGGACCGCAAAACACCATCCAGCCCGCGCCGACGACTCCGACCAAGCTGATCAGCGGTAGAGCAAGACCGCGGGCAACGCCGCCGCGGCCGGGACTGCACCCGCGACCAGAACGAGGATGAGGGCGGCCTCCACCACACCGATACCGCCGGGTACCAGCGACAGCCCTGAGCTGGCCATGCCTGCGGTGTAGGCGACGAGCAAGGCACACATCGCCAGCGCGAGCACGCTGATGATCTCCACCGTGAGCCGCACCGCGCTGCCTCAACCATCCGCCAGCAGCGAGCCCAGCAACCCCAGCGCGACCAGAGAGCCGGTCGACACCAGCCCGCTCGCGACCAGACACCACGCGTGGCCACCGCGCCGCTAGCGCCCCGGCAGCGCATCCACCTGAAGCTGTAGCCGGTGGAAAGGCGCCGCCACCAGGCAGCGTGGCGTGCAAAGAGTTCGCCGCATATACCGCCGCGACGCAGCCGCGCAGCGTCACCACCACGTCGGCCGCACGCAGCAGCCGGCAGCGTGCTCGAGCGAACATGCTCATCGAGGCCGCGGCAGCAACCGTGGCGACGACGAGCCAGCCGGCGTTCGCGCCTGGGTTGGCCCATCGGACCTGAAGTAGGCGTCAGCCGGCGGCGATTCCGCCGCCGGTGCTGTACCGCTCGCGGTGCTGACCGGTTCGCCATCCGAGTCGTCGGCACCGTCCCGTTCAGTGGGTGTCGCTGGTGGACCGCCCACTCGGCGTTCCCCGTATCAGCCGGTGGTGAAATCTACGGCGCCAAGCTGTCTAGCTCGAGCCGGTGGATGATGCGGTGGACTGTGGAGCGGCCGACGCTGTACTCCTCGGCGAGATCGGCGAGGGACACCTCGCCCTCGGCGTAACGGCGCCGGATGGTACGCGCGGCCGAGGGCGGCAGCTTGGGTTGTTTGCCGCGTAATTTGCCCTGTCGGCGGGCTTTGGCCAGCCCTTCGCGGGTCCGCAGGTGGCCGAGGTTTGCTTCGAACTCGGAAACCATGGTCAGGGTCTGCAGGAACACCCGGCCGAAGGGGTTTTCCAGTCGTAGACCGAGGCGCCCAGGCCGAAGAGCACTCCCGGTCGGATAGGTCGGTGAGGATGGTGTGGGCGTCGGTCGGTCGGGGTCACAAGCATGTTTGACCGCGTTGGCCGACGCTTCGTAGACGGCCAGGGTGAGGTCCTCAACTACCGCGGACCGAACCCCCATTGCCTGCAACCACTGCTGACAACGCACTCGCAGCTGGCGCGCGTTGTCGGCGGCGGCCTCGATAGCGACGTTGAACAGCTGATGCTCGGCGGTGTTGCCTCCCAGCATCACCGAGGGCCGAGGCTGCACGGGGCAACTAAAGACCGTCAGTGATGCGTTGCCCGGCCTCGCCTCGCTGGCCGCGGTGAGCAGCCTGGCCATGTGATCGCGCCGTTCGTCGACGGCGGCAACGAGCACCGGCAGCAGCCGATCTGGCAGCTAAACCGGTGTCAATAAGATCGGGGGCACTCCGTCCTCGCCGCCGGCGGCCCGACGCCGCCCCCGGGCCGCCGGAGATAGGTGTCAGTGCGTGGTAATCATCAGGTTGATCCTGGGACAGTTATGGGTCCACGGCATGACAAGGCGGAACTGTCGTTGGCGGATTAGTTGCGTCCGGCGAATTCGAGGACCGGGTGGCAAGGTAGAGATCTCAGGGCGGCCCGGCATTCTGTTCAGATAAGTGACTCATAGAGGGGTTCGGCGGTCACCCAGCATCCTGTCCTGCCGTCGAATCCTTGACTAGCCGGAACACTGCCGCGATTTTGTCGAGCGCGGTCGGATCTTCGATCGTTTGACGGCAATTTCTGCTCGGCATGCGTTCGGGCAACGAACTCACGTATGGCATCCCGTTGCACCTGCTGAGACGACCTCGGCTCTTCCCCCCGGGCATCCGCCGTCCGCTGCAGAGGTAGCCAGGTGGGTGTCTCTTTTTGGTTGGCTGCGTACTGGGAGTCGTGGGCTGGGTGGTCTTACGGCACCGGCGTCGCCTGCCCAATTGGAACTGGCGTTACCCGTAGCGACACATGAAGGACGAAGACCGCCAAGTTTTCGGTCGGGTTGGGTACGACCCCGAAGTCATCGTTCAGAGGCTTGGAGAGCTGCTCAGGCAGCTCGGGATCCGAGGGACGGCGGCAGTAACCTTCCACTCCCGAACCGTTTGAACAGGCTGCCCAGTGTCCCATCTCAACCGAAGCCTGGAAGGCACGGACAAAGTCTGTCACGAACTGGACTCGATCTAGCTGTGGTCGCTACAGCAGACTTGCGTTTCCGACCGGCCGTTTCTGTACGGCTGTTGCGCGGCACTCGGTCAGTCGAGCCAGGCCGGAGAGACGTCGCCAACCTTCTCCGCGACGACCGCGACATAGTCCAGCGGCGTGCCCTGCACGGACAGGCGGTGCCGGTAGCGCTCCTTGGCTAGGGGCCGGATGAGTTCCTCGTCAAACATCCGACGGATCAGGCTGCTGAAGCCGCTGGAATCGCGCTTTGCGACGAATTCTTCCTTGATCGTAAAGGCCACTATACCTGGGGTGGAGATGAGATTGTAGGCGACGGCGAAAGCGTGCGGTGGTATGTCGTCGAACCCCAGCGCGGCCACCGTCGTCATCGTGTTGAGGTTGGCTCCGGCGAGCGTGTCGCGGTCATCGCGCGTTAAGTCGGTGAGGTCAGCGACGAGGTACCGCTCATAGACTCCGGGGCGGTCCCGGTGGGCCGCGGCGGCCGCCTCCTTGATGATGTCGATGCCGTAGATGGTCCCGGCCCCGAGCTCGCGAAGTTCCTCGCCGACTATTCCGTTCCCCGCCCCGACATCAAGCACTCTGAGCTCGCTCGGCTCGGTTCCTAGCTCGCTGAGCGCCCGAGCCAGCAGCCTTCGGATCACCCGCGGTGACTGACACTCGAGTTTGTCGTAGAAGAGCCGCTCGTAGAAGCCCGGGACGTCGTAGATCTCATGGTAATCGTGGAAGCGAATGCGCCGTCGCTCCCCGCCAACCAAAATCTCGCACCATTCCTCGTCCTGGTCGAGGTGCCCAGCTTCTGGGAGCTCGACCTCGAAGTCAGCTCGAGTGGCAGTCTCAGGAACGGTAGGCTCGCTTGGGCTCATGACAGCACAGAGTCCCTCCGTCGGAATTCACTCGGCCACAGCAATCCATCAACCGACCGCGCAACGGTGGTAGTTTACCGTCCACAACCCACCCCACGGTTGCGCAGCTCGGCGCGCCCCCCACCCTAGAAGCGCGCCCTCGCTGGTCTGAACTGAAATCCCGAGCATGTACTTGACCCGCCGCGGTCACCCCTCCCGGGGTCTGGCGCCGTTGGCGACAACGGCTCGATACGTTGAGCGCGTCCCGCCCTCGTCGCCAGCCTCTGGGAGGTAGAGATGCGCATTACGCTCGCGCAGGTCGACTCCCGACCCGGCGAGCTCGAGGCCAACGTCGCACGTGCCGAGCAGGCGATCGCCGAGGCGGTCAGCACAGGAACCGACTTGGTGGTTTTCCCCGAGCTGTCGCTCAGTGGCTACACAATTGGGGACCTCAAGGAGGATATTTCGATCCCGCCAGACGACGAGCGGATGGTGAAACTGGCGAGGGCAGCGACCAAGGGCGCAGGCGTGCTGTTCGGGTTCGCCGAGGCGCAGGCACGTGGTCTACATATCTACAACAGCGCGGCGTACTACGAGGACGGCCTTCTTGTGCACGTGCATCGCAAGCTGTTCCTGCCCAACTACGCGACCTTCGAGGAGCGCAAGCACTTCCTGCCCGGTCAGTCGTCCCGAGCCTTCCCAATCATGGGTGGACGGCATCGCGCGGCAACCCTGATCTGCAACGACGCCTGGCAGCCGCAGCTCGCCTACGTTGCTACCCAGGACGGGGCGCTGATCTTGCTGGTGCCGGCGTGCAGTGCGCAAAGCATGTTCCCGGAGAAGTACGACTCGCGGTCCTACTGGCGCGGCATCACCCGGTTCTACGGGCGGATGTTCCAGCTGTACGTGGTCTTCGTCAACCGCGTTGGTACCGAGGGATCGCTGCGCTTCTGGGGCGGCTCACACGTCGTCGACCCGTGGGGCGAAGTGATCGCCGAAGCCGACGAGTACCAAGAGCAGTTGCTCACCGTCGACATCGACCTGTCGCTGGTGCGTCGTCGACGGCGGGACATCCCGCTGGTGCGGGAGGGTCGGTTGGGGCTGCTGCGCCGAGAAATCGACCGCCTCCTCGAAGAGGGCGGCGACCTGTGACTCACGGAGTGGCGAAGCAGCCCAGGGTCGAGTTGGGGCGCACCCCGGAGAAGTAGCGTTGCCAGATCCGGAAATAAAGGATCTCCTCGTCGCTGCGCAGTGCCCAGCTATCCGGTGGCTGCGTCACGGCACCGTCGGTGTTGCCTGCTTTGGCTTTGGCAGTGTTGTCTTTGGCTAGCGCGGCGAGCACCTGGCCGGCACCCGAGCCGTCGCCGAATTGCTCCTTGCCGCGCCAGAGCAGCTCCTCAGGCAGCCAGTCGGTGAAGGCCTCACGCAGCACCGCCTTCTCCGGCCGTCCACCGGTGGTCTTCTTCCACTCCGGAGGCAGAGCCAGCGCCGTACGCACCACGTTGGTGTCCAGGAAGGGCTCGCGGGCCTCCAGCCCGAAGTACATCGTCGTCCGGTCGCAGCGCTGCAGATTCAGATGGTGCAACTGCTCCAGGCTGCGCACCAGCTCGGCGTGCAGTGCGTTCGGGTCAGCGAACTCCGGGGTGTGCATGTAGCTGTACCCGCCGTAGAGCTCGTCGGCTCCCTCACCGGTGAGCACCACCTTGACCTTCTCGGCCGCCTCGCGCGCCAGTAGCAGGTTCGGCACCGAGCTGCGGACCA
>JAVXWL010000267.1:0-36724 GCA_032230565.1 Pseudonocardiales bacterium
CGGCCTGCAAAGTCGAGGGCCGCGGCACGGCGCCAACATTGCGGTGCGCCATCGCGATAGAGCGGTTGACCAGGTTGCCCCATTCGTTGGCCAGCTCGAAGTTGATCCGGCGGACGAACTCGTCCCACGTGAAGTCGGTGTCCTGGGTTTCCGGGCCGGCTACCGAGATGAAGTAGCGCAACGTGTCCGCGCCGAACTCGCGCAGGAAGTCCCCGACGTAGATCACGGTGCCACGTGAGGTGGAGAACTTCGAGCCGCTCATGGTGAGGAACTCGCTGGACACCACCTCGGTGGGCAGATTCAGCGTGCCGAACACCCCGGGCTCGCCACCGCGATCCCCTGCGCCGTTCTGACCGAGCAGCATGGCGGGCCAGATTTGGGAGTGAAAGGTGATGTTGTCCTTGCCCATGAAGTAGTACGAGCGGGCGTCCGGGTCACACCACCAGGCCTGCCACGCGTCCCGGTCGCCCGAGCGCGCCGCCCACTCCACCGACGCCGACAGGTACCCGATCACCGCGTCGAACCAGACGTAAAACCGCTTCATGGGGGCGTCGCGCCAGCCGTCCAGCGGGACCCGCACTCCCCAGTCGAGATCGCGGGTGATCGGGCGCGGGCGCAGATCGTCGAGCAGGTTCAGCGAGAATTTCAGCACATTGGGTCGCCACTCGGTGCGGGTGGACAGCCATCCACCGAGCGCCTTGGTGAACGCCGGCAGGTCGAGGAACAGGTGCTCGGTCTGCACGAACTTCGGAGTCTCACCGTTGATCCGAGACCGTGGTTTGATCAGGTCGGCTGGGTCGAGCTGGTTGCCACAGTTGTCGCACTGGTCGCCGCGCGCGCTGTCGTAGCCGCAGATCGGGCAGGTGCCTTCGATGTAGCGGTCCGGCAGGGTACGGCCGGTCGACGGGCTGATCGCGCCGAGCGCGCTACGCGCGATCACGTAGCCATTGCGGTGCAATGCCAGAAACAGCTCCTGCACCACCCGGTGGTGGTTGGCCGTGGTGGTGCGGGTGAACAGGTCGTAAGACAGCCCCAGACCCTGCAGATCTCCCACGATCAATCGGTTGTACTTGTCCGCGAGCTCGCGGGGCGTGACTCCCTCAGCGTCAGCCTGTACCTGGATCGGGGTGCCGTTCTCATCGGTTCCCGAGACCATGAGCACCCGGTTGCCGGCCATCCGCTGGTAGCGCGCAAAGATGTCCGACGGGACACCGAAGCCGGAGACGTGGCCGATGTGCCGCGGTCCGTTGGCGTAGGGCCAGGCCACCGCAGTGAGCACAGGTGCGTTCATGGTGCCCAGCCTATGGGGCAGCCGCAATGAGGTTTCCCGAGGCCGCCGCACCGGCTGGGCGACCTCAGACGTCGGTGTTCCAGTCGACAAGCTGGACGATGATCCCGTTTCGGATCGCGGACCTGGAAGGCGCGCACGGATCTGGCCGACCGGGAAGGGTTGGAGGCTGTGACGATGCGCCGGGTCGCGGCGTCGCTCGGAGTCGGCGCGATGACGTTGTACACCTATGTGCCGGGTAAGGCCGAGCTGCTGGACCTCATGCTCGACTCCGCCTACGCTCGGATGTCGCGCGCGGACACCACTGGACAGCCCTGGCGGCAGCGGCTGATCACAATCGCGGAGGAGAACCGAGCGCTGTTCGACGCCCATCCGTGGGCAGCGACCATGGCTACCCTCAGACCGCCGCTAGGACCGGGGCTGATGGGTAAATACGAACATGAGCTCGCGGCGCTGGAAGATCTCGGGCTCGAAGACGTCGAGATGGACGACTGCCTCAGCCACCTGCTGAGCTTCGTGCAGGCATCCTTTCGTGCCGTCGCCGACGCCCGCGCCGCCCGGACCAGCAGCGCCATGGACGACGAGCAATGGTGGGCCAGCAACGCACCTCTGCTCGTTCGGGTGTTCGACGAACGGGCCTATCCGCTCGCGACCCGAGTCGGCACCGCAGCTGGTGCAGCACACCGCAGCGCTCACGACCCCGCTCACGCCTACCGCATCGGATTGCACCGCGTCCTCGACGGGCTCGCCACCCTAATCGACAACCGGCGGGTACCGCCGCATACTGCCGGTATCCAAGATCGCCAAGGGTGAATGGTAATGCAGACTGGATCAACTGTTCCCGCGGATGCCGCGACGTCCCACTGCTGCCGGGTTCGCCGACGGCACTGCCTGAGGCACGGCAAGCCATGTGCCGCGCCGGGCAACGTTGCGTAACAAATTGCCGGTGGTGGCACGTGTGTGCGCTGCAACCTCCTTTCCCCGGGCCATACTGTCGACGCCTACGGTGACAGGAGTCAGCCGCTGAGGTGGCGCCAGAGGAACTCGTAGGACAGGGCGGACATGAAGGCGGCCTGCTCGTTGTCTGCCGCGCCGCCGTGGCCGCCCTCGATGTTCTCGTAGTAGCTGACCGGCAAGCCGTACTCGCGCATCCGGGCCACCAGTTTGCGGGCATGGCCGGGATGCACGCGGTCGTCACGGGTGGACGTGGTGACCAGGATCGGCGGGTAGCGGCCGTCGGCCCGCAGCTGGTGGTACGGGGAGAAGGGCAGCAGATGCTCGCGGTCGGCCGGGTCGTCTGGGTCGCCGTACTCGGCCATCCAGGAGGCACCGGCCGGCAGCAGGTGGTAGCGCAACATGTCAAGCAGCGGGACCGAGGCGACGATGGCGCCGAACAGTTCCGGGTAGCGGGTGAGCATCACGCCCATGAGCAGCCCGCCGTTGCTGCCGCCCTGGGCGCCGAGACGCCTCGGTGTGGTGAGCCCACGGGTGACCAGATCCTGGGCCACCGCGGCGAAATCCTCGTATACCAGGTGGCGATCACCCTTGAGCGCGGCGGAATGCCAGCGCGGGCCGTACTCGCCGCCGCCACGGATGTTGGCGACGACGTAACAACCGCCGCGCTCCAACCAGGCGCGGCCCAGCCCACCGCGGTAGCCGGATTGCAGGGATATCTCGAAGCCGCCGTAGCCGTACAACAAGGTGGGCCAGCCGCCGGGCGGCACGGCCGAGTCGGGTGCCACCACGAAGTACGGGATCTCGGTGCCGTCGTCGGAGACCGCAAAGTGCTGGTGCACGGCGAGGCCGGTGACGTTGAAGAAGGACGGTTCCCGCTTGAGCACCTGGGCCGGACCGCCGCCGATAGTGCCGATGGCCAGCGTGGGTGGAGTGAGGAAACCGTCGACGTCGAGCAGGTACTCGTCGTCGGTGTGTGAATCGGTGCCGTGCGCGCTCACGCTGCACAGCGGCGGCGTGCCGGTCAGCGGCGTGCAGCGCCAGTCATCGGCCGGTGTCAGCACCGAGAGGTGGCTGACCACGTCGCGCATCACGTCGAGGATCAGATGATGACGGGTCCAGCTGTAACCAGCCAGCGATGTGCGCTGATCAGGAGTGAACAACACCCTCAGCTCACCAGGGCCCCGAGCCATGAACTCGTCGAAGTCGGTCACCAACAGGCAGCCCGCCGGGTACGTCCGGCCGACCGTCCAGTCGCTGCGCAGCTCGATCAGCAACCACTGCCGGTGGACGTCGACGATCGCATCCTCAGGCACGTCGACGCGGCGCAGCCGGTCGTCGCATCGCAGGTACAGCTCGGTGCGGTAGAAGTCCACGACTCGCCAGACGAAGTCGCGCTCGAAACCTTCAGTGTGGTCGTGGTAGGCGGACACCCGGACATCGTCTGGTCTTCCTTCGAAAACCAGCTCGGCGTCGGCCAGCGGTGTGCCGCGCCGCCATTGCCGGACGGTTCGCGGATAGCCGCTGGTGGTGAGTGTCCCCGGGCCGAAGTCGGTGGCGACGTAGATGTGGTCGACGTCGATCCAGCCCACCTCGGACTTCGCTTCGGGCAACACGAAGCCGTCGGCGACGAACTCCCGGTGCTCGATGTCGAACTCCCGAAGCACCGCCGCGTCGGCACCGCCCCGCGACAACGAGACCAGCGCCCATCGGTAATCCGGTCGTAGGCACTGCGCGCCGTGGAAGACCCAGTTCTCTTCCTCGTCGCGGGCCAGCGCGTCAACGTCGAGCAGGACCTCCCAATCCGGCTGCTCCTTGCGGTACTCAGCCAACGTGGTGCGCCGCCACTGGCCGCGCGGGTGCTCGCGGTCCCGCCAGAAGTTGTACCGGTACTCGCCGCGCCGGGCGATGTACGGGATGCGGTCGGTCGAGTCGAGCACCTCCCGGATCTCGGTGCGCAGCGCCTCGAACCGGGACCCCCCGGCCAGCTCAGTGACGGCCTCGGCGTTGCGCTCCCGCACCCAGAACAGCGCCCGCTCGCTGCTGACGTCCTCCAACCACTGGTAGGGGTCCTCCGGGCCCGTGAGTGCCAAAGAGTGCCCTAACACTGTTTGCCACTCACGAGTTGTCCACAGCGGCCTGGTAGAGATCCCGCTTAGCGACGCCGTGGGCGGTGGCTACGGCGGTGACGGCTTCCTTGAGCCGCTCGCCCGCGCTCACCCGCTCGGATACCTCGTCGACGAGGTCGGCGACATCGGGCGGATCGGCGGCAGGCGCACCGGACAGTACGACGGTGACCTCGCCGCGCACGCCATCGGCCGCCCACTGGGCCAGCGCGCCCAACCCACCCCGGCGAACCTCTTCGTAGGGCTTGGTCAGTTCTCGGCAGACCGCCGCGGCCCGGTCCGCGCCGAGCACATCGGCGGCGTCGGTCAGCGTCGCGGCCAGCCGGTGCGGTGACTCGAAGAACACACAGGTGCGCCCTTCAGTCGCGAGGCCGGCCAGCCAGCGCCGGCGGGGACCACCCCGGCGCGGCGCGAAACCCTCGAAGCAGAACCGATCGCTGGGCAGCCCGGACACAGCCAGCGCGGTGGTCACCGCTGACGGGCCGGGCAGGCAGGTCACCCGCAGCCCCTCCTGCACGCAGGCAGTCACCAGCCGGAACCCGGGGTCGGACACTGCGGGCATCCCGGCGTCGGTCACCAGAAGCACCGTCGCGCCGCCGCGGATCGCCACCAGCAACGCGGGAATCCGGACCACCTCGACGGCGTCGTAGTGCGAGACGATCCGGCCGGTCACGGTCACGCCGAGCGCCGCGGCCAGCGCGCGCAGCCGGCGGGTGTCCTCGGCGGCAACCACGTCCGCGCGGCCCAGCGCCTCGATCAAACGCGGCGAGGCATCCCGCGAGTCGCCGAGCGGAGTGGCCGCCAGTACCAGCGCCCCAGCACCTGCCTCAGCCGAACTGAGGGCGTCAGAATTTCGGGCGTCAGAACCTGAGGTGCCGGAGCCCGACGTGCCGTGCATGACGACGAGCCTACGATCGGGTCCGTGATGGCGGTCCGGGAGGCGCACTTCGACACCCCGGTGGTCGGTGTCGGACGGACGCCTCCGGCACCGACCAAGCCAGCTGGTGCGCTGCAGTGGCTGGTGCCGCGGCCGCTCACCGACCATGCGCGCAGCTGGGCGGTGACGCTGAGCCTCACCCTGATCGCCGGCCTGGTACGGCTGTGGGATCTGGGCTATCCCACCGACCGCGGTACCCCGGTATTCGACGAGAAGCACTACGCGCCGCAGGCCTGGCAGATGCTGCGCACCGGCGGGGTGGAGGACAACGCGGGCTACGAGCTGGTCGTGCATCCCCCGCTGGGCAAGCAGCTCATCGCGCTGGGCGAGCTGCTGATGGGCTACGACGGCTGGGGCTGGCGACTGTCCGCCGCGCTGGCCGGCACGGTAAGCGTGGCGCTCATCGTGCGGATCGTGCGTCGGATGACCAGATCGACTCTGCTCGGCGGGATCGCCGGGGTGCTGCTCATCACCGATGGCGTCAGCGAGGTGCAGTCGCGCATCGGGATGCTGGACATCTTCCTCGCGACGTTCATCCTCGCGGCATTCGGCTGCCTGATCATGGACCGGGAGCAGGTGCACGAACGGCTGGCCACAGTAGCCCGCGAGGGCCGGATCGCCGACACCGACTTCGGACCCCGCCTGGGAGTGCGATGGTGGCGCTTCGCGGCCGGGGTGCTGCTCGGGTTGGCCTGCGGCACGAAATGGTCCGCGGTGTACTACCTCGTTGCGTTCGCCGGGTTGAGCCTGGTCTGGGATGTCTGCGCGCGGCGCATCGCGGGTGTCCGCCGGCCCTGGGCGGGCACCGTGGTCCGAGATTTCGGGCCGGCATCGTGGGCGCTGGCGGTGGTACCGGTCGGGGCTTACCTGGCGACCTGGTGGGCTTGGTTCAGCAGCGAGACGGGCGTCGACCGGCACGCGGTAGGTAACCAGATCGGCGCGGGTGGCCCGATGTCGTTCGTGCCGGGGGCGCTGCGGTCGCTGTGGTACTACAGCGCCGCCGTGTTGCGCTTCCACGAGAACCTGGTCACCCCCACCCATCCGCACCCGTGGGAGTCCAAACCGTGGAGCTGGCCGATGGGGCTGCGGCCTATGCTCTATTACTACGAGTCCGGCGCCGCCGCGCCGGGATGCGGACGCCAGGACTGTGTCGCCAGCGTGATGCTGATCGGCACGCCCGCGATGTGGTGGCTCACGCTGCCGGTGCTGGCTTGGGCGCTGTGGCGAGCGACCACCGGGCCGGACTGGCGCTACGCCGCAGTGCTGACCGGCTACGCCGCCGGCTGGCTGCCCTGGTTTCTCAACATCCACCGCCAAATGTACTTCTTCTACATGACGCCGGTGGCACCATTTCTGATCATCGCCGTGACGTTGGTGCTAGGTGAAATCCTCGGCCGAGCTCGCGACGGAGCCGAGCGGCGCGGTACGGGACTGCTGGTGGTCTCGCTGTACGTCGGGCTGGTGGTGGCCAACTTCATCTGGCTCTGGCCGATCCTCACCGGTGCCTCGATCACTCCGGAGCACTGGAATGCAGAACTGTGGCTGCCGTCCTGGCGTTGAGCCATCGTGGGCGATTCATGACAGCACGATGGCGCCACCCGAGACGGTGATCTCACGCCGAGGCAGCGGCCTTGACGCAGGTCCGTCCACGACCGAACCGTCCGCGATGGCGAACCTGCTCCCGTGACAGGGGCAGTCGATAGTCCCATTGGCGACCTTGTTCACTGTGCAGCCCCGGTGGGTGCAGATCGCCGAGAAGGCGGCGAACGTTCCCGGCACTGGCTGGGTCACCACCACCTTCTTGCCGACGATCACAGCGCCGCCACCGACTGGGATGTCACTGGTGTTCGCCAACCGGTCACTTGCACTGCCAGCAGGCTCCGGCTGTGCGGGCGCCGCCAGGGCTGCGGACGGTGCCGATGGCGAGGCAGCACTCTGGTTCTGGGAGCTACCGCAGGCGGCGAGCGCTGCGGACACAGCAAGGACTCCGGTGCCAGCCATGACGGCGCGCCGGGCCACCTCGGATCCGTATCGAGTGTCGTCGGGCATCTCTCTCCTCGCGAGCCGGTCCCTTACCAGCCGATCACAGTACCTTCCGCCGGGACCGAACCACTCCCGGTTCACAGACGAACGTCTGAACATAGGGAGGTATTTATGATTAACAGTGCCGACCACGCCTCCGCTGCGGCCCGAGGAGTTCAGCCGCCCAGACACCTTCATTGGGCAGAGTCCGGGCGTACCAAACCCGTCCGGCGCAGTGTTGACCTGTCCCCGACCTATCACATCAAGCTCACGCAATGGTGCGCCGAGACCGCCGACGTCATCGGCACGGCACGGGTCACCGGCCAGGATGTCATCCGGGCGCTCGTCGCTCGGCTGCTGATGGACGACAGCCTCGCTCGCAAGATCCGAGCCGACCTCAGCATCGATATCTGACACCGCGGCTGGCTGGTAGCCGGGCTGGGTCTCAGACGGTTTGGGGCGCTCCCAGCTGCTCACGAAGGAATCTCACGGTGGCGTCCCACGCCTTGGCGGCCTGCTCCGAGTCGTAGGTGCCGAGCAGGTTCTCGTCGTTGAAGAAGGCGTGCCCGGCCGGGTAGAAGCGGAAGTCGGGCCGTTGCCCGGTCTGCTTCTCGATGGTGTCGGCGAGCTCGCGGACCTGGTCGGGGCTCTGCATCTGATCCTGCTCGCCGAAGTGGCCCAGCAGGGGCGCGGACAGGCCCTCGAAGCTCGGGTAATCCTCGCCGAGGACAGCGTAGAACGGTACCGCGGCACCGATCTTGTCGCCCTGCTGCGCTGCCAGCACGAGCGCGAAGCCGCCGCCCATGCAGAAGCCCACCACGCCGACCGACGAGCTGGTGACCGCGTCGCTGGCCAGCAGGTAATCCACCGCGCCACCCAGGTCACGGGCCGCCTGATCTACTGGTAGCTCCTGCATGAGCCGGCCAGCTTCGTCAGCGTCATGGGTGGTGGCGCCACCGTATAGGTCCGGGGCCAGCGCGACGAAGCCCTCGGCCGCCAGCCGGTTCGCCACATTGGCGATATGGCTGGTCAACCCCCACCACTCCTGGATCACCACGACTCCGGGACCGCTACCACCCTCCGGCACCACAAGATACCCATGCGCGGTACCCCCGTTGGATGCGAAGCGAACGTTCTGCAGCGAGTTCCCCATGACGCAATCCCATCACAACCCCCCACTTGCCGCATCCCGCACCCGCAAACCCCACCGCAGACCGCTAAACGGTTCCGAATGGCGGTCCGGCCGGGGCGGAGACGGCTAGAGGATGCGGCGGCCGGTTTCGGCGGTGGAGTAGCCGCCTAGGGCGGTGATGGAGGCGCGGAATGCCTCATCGGCCAGTAGGGACCATAGGGGGGCTAGAAGCGGGGAATCGTAGGTCTGCTTGGTGAGCACCAGGTCGTAGGGCTCGTGGGCGACGGGTACGAAATCGAGCCCGAACGTTCGGGTGGCTGAGCGGATGCCGAGCCCGGCATCTGCACGTCCGGCAGCTACCGCCGCAGCAACGGCGAGATGGGTGTGCTCCTCGCGTTGATAGCCGGTGACGTCACCGGGCTCCGTACCGTGACGGCGTAGCTCGTGGTCGAGCAGCACCCGGGTACCCGCGCCGCGTTGCCGGTTGACATAACGCAGCCCCGGGCGACTCAGATCCGCAATACCGGTGATCTCCAGCGGGTTACCCGCAGCCACGATCAGTCCCTGCTCGCGGTGCACCAGGCGGACCACCATGAGATCAGCGCGACCGAGCACCCGCGGCAGGTAGGGCACGGTGTATTCGCCGGTCGCCGGATCGAGCAGGTGGGAGCCGGCGATGTGACACAGCCCGTCGCGTAATGCCACCAGCCCGCCCAGCGAGCCGACGTTGGACGACGCGAGGGTCGTACCTGGATCGATGCCGCGCAGCGCCGAGGAGACGAGGTCGAGCACCAGGTCGTGCGAGCCGATCGCGACAATGGTGCGGTCGATATCAGCCAGCCCGCGGAGCAGTTGCACGTCGACGTCCGCTCCGGCGTGGTGGCCTTCCAACCCAGCGGGCACCACCAGCAGGCCATCGGCCCGCACCAGCGAGGTCAGCATCCCGGCCCCCCGGGGCAACGGGGTGGCCACGATCCGCCCACCAACCCGACCCAGCCGCACCCGCACCCAGTCGTCCATCCCGAGCGGTGAGGCGAACTTGCGGGCCAACCGGGCCGCGACCGTCTGGCGGGTCACCATTGTGGTGCCTTGAAGAGCAGCCAACACCGGGGCGGCGAAAATGTCGAAGGTCAGTGCCGCCGATACCGGGTACCCGGGCGCACCGAGCACCGGGGTGGTGCCCACGACGCCGAGCACCACCGGATGCCCCGGCCGCACCGCGACACCGTGCACCACCAGTGTGCCGACCCGGGCCACCACGGAGGCGGTATGGTCGCCCCGGCCGGCGCTCGATCCGGCGATGATCACCACCAGGTCCGCGCACTGCGCCGCGGCGAGCACGGCAGCCGCGATCCGCTCGGGGTCATCCGGCTCGATGGGCAACGACAGCACGTCGCAGCCGTGTTCGGTGGCCTGGCCGGCGAGCATCAGCGAGTTGGTATCAATGATCTCGCCGATACCCGGTTCGCAACCCAACGGCCGGATCTCGTCGCCGGTAGGCAACACCGCAACTACCGGTCGGCGGCGCACCAGCACCTCAGTGATGCCCGCCGCGGCGATGGCGGCAACATCTACCGCCCGCAACCGGTGCCCTTGGGGCAACAACAGCTCACCAGCTGCGACGTCCTCACCGATAGAACGAACATGCTGGTAGGGCACCGCCGCGGCGACCAGCTCAGCAGCAGCGCTCGAATCTGGGGCCGGGCCGATGAGGTGGATGTGCTCGCGCATCACGACCGCATCCCGGCCTTGCGGCATGGGGTCGCCGGTGTCGATGACGTCGAAGTCGGTCAGCGTGATCGGGGTGGACGGGCTGGCCCCCACGGTATCCACCGAGCGTACCGCCACACCATCCATCCCAGCGGAGTCGAAAGCCGGCGACGAGCGTCGCGCCCACACCGGCTCGGCGGTGACCCGACCGATCGCCTCGACCAGCCCCAGCCGCTGCGCGCCCAGCCTGATCGGGCAGCCGGCGTCAGCGCGGGCTGCTTGCCACGCGTCTAGCGCCTGGACCGCCGGAACGTCGCGGATGAACGGGCTGCGCGGCACAGCGGCGACGCTACCGGGAATTCAGCACGTCAGGATGCTGCGCCGGTGCCGGCGAGTCGGGAATTGGGCACCGACCCGTTCGGCGCCTCGGCGGGGTGATGAAGGTGGTAAAGGTGGGCGTATTGGTTGTTGTTGGCGAGAAGCTGATCGTGCGTGCCAGTTTCGGTGACCCGCCCGTGCTCGATGTAAATGATCTGGTCCGCATCGGTGACGGTGAGCAGGTTGTGCGAGATCATGATCGTCGTCCGGCCGGTGATGAGTCGGCGCAGCGGGGTCAGGATGCGTTGCGTGGCGTCAGCGTCGAGACTCGTGGTGGGCTCGTCCAGAAGCAGGATAGGGGCGTCGCGGACCATGGCGCGCGCGATCGCGATGCGTTGGCGCTGCCCACCGGACAGCAGCCGGCCGCGTTGGCCGACCCGGGTGTCATAGCCCTCGGGCAACGCGCTGATGAAGTCGTGGGCGTCGGCGGCTTTGGCGGCCGCGACGAGTTGGTCCTGGGTAGCGTCGGGGCGCCCGGCGCGGATGTTGTCGGCGATGGTGCCATCGAGCAGCAAGGTTTCCTGCAGCACGATGGCGATATTGGCGCGCAGTTCCTCGGGGTCGACCTGGCGCAAGTCTGTCCCATCCAGCATGATTCGTCCGCTGGTGGGGTCATAGAACCGCAGCAGCAGTTTCATCAGGGTGGTCTTGCCGGCACCGCTGGCCCCGACGATCGCGGTGGTCTTCCCGGGCAGCGTGGTGAAACTGACTTGCCGCAGGACGTCGGTTGCAGTGTCGGGGTAGGCGAAGCTCACCTGCTCCAAGCGGAGCTCGCCTCGGGGGCGGCCCAGTGGGATCGGGTGTTCGGGGGCGGCCACGGTGGGTTGCTCGTCGAGCAGCTCGATGATCCGTTCCGCGGCCGCGGCGGCAGCGAACAGCGATGTGGACAGTGAGCCCAGGCCCTGCACGGGACCGTACAGCTGGGACAGGAAAACCAAGAAGGCCAGCAACCCGCCCAGGGTGATGTGCCCGGCGGTCAGCTCCCAGATTCCGACCGCGAGGATGGTCATGATGCCGAGGACCTGCACCAGGTCCACTAGCGGGGAGAACAGCGCACCGATGCGGGTGGCGGCCAGTTCGGCATTCACGCTGCCGATGCTTTGCTCGGCGAAGCGCTCCACCTCGGCGGCCTCGCGGCCGTAGGCCTGGATCAGGGTGGCGTTGCCCAGGCTCTCCTCGGCGACCACGGTGATCGACCCGGCCCGGCGGCGGACCTCCCGGGAGGCGATCTTGATCCGGCGGGAGAAGACCCGGGCGGCGGCCCAGAACACTGGTACCGCGATCAGCGAGGTCAGTGCCAGGCGCCAGTCGAGGAAGAACAGCACCCCAGCGAACACGAAGATTCGCAACACGTTGGAGATGAGCCCGATGACGCCCGAGAGCACCACAGCCTCAATGGCGGCCACATCACCGGTGAGCCTCGACAGGATGTCGCCCAGGCGGCGGCGATCGAAGAAACTCACCGACAAGGTATGGAGATGCGCGAACACCCGGGTGCGCATCCGGTGCAAGAAATTTTCCCCGATCCACGCCCCCAGATAGGAGCCGACGAAGCCCAGCATTCCTACCAGCAGGGTGATCCCGACAAACGCCGCGGCCACCGGCGGGAACGCGGAGAAATCTCGCGGGGTCAACACCTTGTCGACCAGCACCTTGAACAGCAGAATTGCCCCGGTGTCCACCACCGGGGTGACGATGACCAGCACCAAACTTAGCCACAACCATCGCCAGAACGGCCGGGCGTCAGGCCAGAACCGCTGGAAAACCTCCCGGATGCTCGCTGCCGGTGCCGCCTCCACCAAACCGCCAGTGGTCGACGACGGGCGAAGCAGCGATCTCAACACCTCCCGCACAACCACTCCACTTCTCGATCTGGTGCTTGGGCCTGCCTCCGGGCATGGCTAGGCGGTGGCCGTCATCCCACTGTAGGAGAACAAGGCCACCGCCGCGCGACCTGCTGATCGTCGTGCTACCCCAGCAGTGCTAGGAGCGAGGGACGGGTGGGACCGCGCTCGAACCCGCCGTAGCTGTTGTTGTAGTAGCCACCGCCGTCGTAGTAGTCCTCGTAGTAGTTTTTGTGGCCGGGCTTCCCGTCGTAGTAGTAGCCGTCGTCGGGACTGTCGGTGGCACCAGGTGTGAAGACGTCCGAGACCCTCATACTCGCTCCTTAAGCCGATCGATGGAGGAGCTACGCAAGCCGAAAAAGACCCGGACATCCCTGGGAATTGCCTGCGGCCCCCTGTGGAGTAAGCGGTCGACAAGCTGCCTGGCCCGAACGTCGCTGGGCGTGTTAGATGCTCACAGAGGGACGCCTCGCGACACCATGTCGCAATCACCGACGCAGGTGAGCGTCGTTAGCGAACTCTCCCCGGTGTCAACACCGACAGGATGTTAAACCGCCGCACTCGGCAGCAACCCAAGGTGATCCGAGCTGGCCCCCTTACTCCCCGTGGTCAAGCAACTACAAAACTAAGCTATGCATGTACCGATTGCAACAACAACTTATCGTACACGACTAGTCACGCACAGCGATCGAGCCCGTTCAGGCTACCGGTAAAGCGTGACGGAGACGTTCGCGCCGGCGTCGAGACCGGTGGCCGGTTCCGCCACCACGACGTACCCGTCAGCGCGGGTGAGCACGGACAGCAACGCCGATGCGCCGAACAACGGTTCCGCTTGCCCGCCATTAAGCTGTACCTGCACGACGTCCCGGCGGCCCGCCTCCGAGGGCACGTCGCGAGTCAGCGAAGCCATCACCGACGGTTCGGGGGGCGGAGTGGCGCAGCCCGCGAGGCGCCACACCAACGGGGCCCCGACCAGCCGGAAAACCACCAGTGCCGACAGCGGATTTCCCGGCAAACCGATCACCGGCACGCCCTCACACTCGGCGAGCAAGGTGGGCTTGCCCGGCTTGATGGCAAGCCCGTGACAGAAGATGCCCGGCTTTCCGAGACTCGCGACGGCGTCGGCGGTAGCGTCGCGGGCGCCCACTGAAGAGCCGGCGGAAACGACCACCAGATCCGACTGGGCCAGCGCCAGCTGTAGCGCACACCGCAGGGCAGCGGGATCGTCGGGCACGATTCCGCACGGCACTGGCCATCCACCGGCCTCCACCACAAGACCGGCGAGCGCCGGAGCGATGGCGTCGCGGACTTGACCGGGACGCAGCGTAGCGGTCGCAGGCGGCACCACCTCATCACCCGTCGACAGGATCGCCACTCGTGGCCTGGCATGCGTGAGGAGCTTGGTCACTCCCGCAGCGGCGAGCATGCCCAAATCCACCGCGCGCAGCGGCCGGCCCGCAGGAGCAAGGACAGTTCCCGCGGTGACGTCGTCGTCGGCTTGAATAACTCCGCCGCCAGGCGCGATGGGCCGCAGCACTTCCACAGTGCCGGGCATCGTCTCGTTGGTGTACTCCACCATCACCACCGCATCAGCGCCCGCCGGCAGCACCCCACCGGTGGGCATCTCCGCTGCCGTGCCCGATGCCACGGTCACATCCGGCTGTGTGCCCATTTGCACAGCGCCCACCACGTCCAGGTAGGACGGCAGCCCCTCCGACGCGCCGTAGGTGTCGGCCGCCCGCACCGCGAAACCGTCCACGGTCGATCGGGCAAACCCGGGTAGCGGCCCCGGAGCGAGGACGTCACAGGCCGGCACCCGGCCGAGCGCCTCGGCAAGCGAGACGGTCTGCGTCGGGGTGCGCAGGGCGGGGCTGAACCCAGTTAGGGCCTCGGTGACCGTACGAGTGGCGAAGAACTCCCGGCTCACGGAGCCCGCTGCCTGAGCACGCTGATGACCGGGCCCAGCGCTACCTGGCCCAGCCCACAGATCGACGTCTTACGCATCGCATATTCGAGCTCGACGAGCTGCGCTGCGCTGGCGTCGTCGAGGCCCCCACTGGCCAGCGCTGACGTCAGCAGGGTGTGCGCCTTGGTCGACCCCATCCGGCACGGCACGCACTTGCCGCACGACTCGTCGCGGAAGAACCGCAGCACGTTGGTTGCTGCCGCAAGCAGGTCGGTGCCGTCGGCGAGAACGACCAAAGCGCCGGAGCCCAGCATGGAGCCCGCGGCAGCCAGCGTGTCGAAGTCCAGCGGTACGTCCAGCTGGTCGGGCGTCAGGAAGTTCGACGACGCGCCACCGGGCTGCACTGCGGCCAGCCTTGCCCCACCGGCCATCCCGCCCGCCTGGTCCAGCAGCGCGCGGACAGTAGTGCCCATCGGCACGCAGTACACCCCTGGGTTTTCCACCTGCCCGGAGACAGCGAAAAACTTCCATCCCACCGACTCACCCAAGCCTGCATCGATCCACCACTGTGCGCCGCGCGCGACAATCCCCGGGACGTCGGCGAAGGTCTCCACCGAATTCATCAGCGTGGGCCGGCCATGCAGCCCGTACACGCCCGGGAATGGTGGCTTGTTTCGCGGCTCACCGCGGTGGCCCTCCATGCACTCGATCAATGCGGACTCCTCACCGAGGATGTATCCCCCCGGTGACGTGAAAATATCCACCTCCAGAGTCCGCCCGCTGCCCAGCACGTCGGTTCCCATCAGGCCCTCGATGCGCAGCGCGTTGAGCTCGGCACGCAGTACCTGTTCCTCGGGGCCGTATTCGTGCCGGATGAACACCCAGGCCTGTTCCGCGCCGACGCAAAGCATGCCGATCAGAAGCCCCTCCAGCACCAGGTGGGGCTGATCGGCGAGGATCTGCCGGTCCTTGAAGGTGCCGGGCTCTGACTCGTCGGCGTTGCAGATCGCGTATTTCACCGGGCCCGGCTGGGCAGCCACCAGCTCCCACTTCTTGCCGGTGGGAAACCCCGCGCCCCCCATCCCCCGCAACCCAGATTCTTTCAGCGTGGCGATCACCTCCGGCACGCTCAATTCCCCACCCACCAACTGCCGCAACACCTGATACCTCCCGCATTCAGCGGGCTTATTCGGGGCTGGAAACTCCGCTGAATGCGGGTAGGGGTCGTTGGGATAGTGGGTACGGGTGGTGGCGGTGTGGTGCGAGAGTGCGCCGGCGAGGGCGGCGGCAACCAGGGCGTCGGCGTCGGCGGCTCGCGCTGGGTGGTCGTTCACGACGATGGCGGGCGCCATGTCGCAGCGACCCAGGCAGGACACCTCGCGGAACTCCACATCCGGTCCGTACCGGTCGGCTAAACCAGGCGCGCAGCCGGCGAGCCAGCAAGACAGGTCACGGCAGGCGTGCAGCGCCACTTTCGGCTGCGCCTCCGTGCGGAAGTGCGGGTAGAACGAGACCAGACCCTCGATCTCATACAACGGCCGGCGCATCCGGCGCGCCAGCGCGACCAGCTCCTCGCGCGGCAACCAGCCCAGCCGGGACTGGATGGCGTTCAGCTCGGGGATCAGACTCGGCCCGGGAAACTTGCCCGCCCGCGCCTCGACACCCGCCATCCGCGGATTACCGCGTGCCGTCTGACCGGGAGCTGCACCGGTGTCATGAGCCACAGTCACGAGGTTAATGGGTACTACGCTTGCTACGGAGGTGCTGGACGATGCCGACGACGATCCCGCACCGGGAACTGCGCAACAACAGCAGCGCGGTGCTCGTGACGTACAGGCCGGCGAGACGGTGTACGTCGCGAGGTCGTCGTCGTGCTGGTGCCGCCACCACGAGCGGCCGGAGCCTCGCTGCGGATCCGGCGGGCCACCGTGCGCGGGGCATTCGCGGATCTGGAGCGGACCAAGATCCAGGAACCGGTGCAGGAAATATTGGACGAGCTTCGCGGCGACCGGTGATCCTCTACATCGAAATGTCGGCAGCAGCGAAACTGCTCGTCGGAGCCCGCATCAAGCCGGCTCGCTGCGCGGCTCGATGATGCGCTCGAGGGACGGCGACGCGCTGCTGTCGAGCATGCTGCTGGAGACCGAGCTGCGCCCGCTCTCCGTGCGCGTCGAGCTGGCCCAGACCGCCGTGACCCACCTGCTCGAACGATTCGACCTGGTAGAGACCGACCGAGCTTTGTACCGAGAGGCGGGCCTGCTCCCAGGCCGCCATTTGCGCAGCTTCGACGCCCTGCACCTCGCGGCAGCCCTGCGCATCGGCGCCGACGCCATGCTGACCTACGACCGTCGCCAAGCCCACGCAGCCGACGCAGCCGGCCTACCCGTTCTCGCCCCATAGCCGGCGCATCGCGGTTCGGCTCCGAATGGCGGTCAGTGGCCGGCTCCGGATCGCGATTCGGCTCCGAATGGCGAACCCAGCGGCTCGATCTGCACGGCGCAGAACTTGAACTCGGGAATCTTGCCGTAGGGGTCGATCTCGTCGATGGTCAGCACGTTGGCGGCGGCTTCCCGGAAGTGGAACGGGATGAAGCAGTTGCCCAACGCCTCCCGATGGGAGACCTTCAGGCGCAGCTCGATTGCGCCGCGCCGGGAGAGGACCCGCACCATCTCACCGTGCGCCAGCCCGCGGTCCGCGGCGTCCTTAGGGTGCACGTAGACCTCCGCCTCCGGCGCGATGGTGTCCAGGGCGTAGGAGCGCCGGGTCATCGACCCGGTGTGCCAATGTTCCAGCAGCCGGCCGGTGTTGAGTACCAGCGGGTACTCGGCGTTGGGTAGCTCCTTGGCCGGCAACCACTGGGCGGGCACCAGGTGGGCCAAGCCGTCGTCGGTGTTGAAGCGCTCGTCGAAGAGCACCACGGTGCCGTCGGAATGCTCCGGGTCGGCGTTGGGATACAGCTTGCCGGTGTCACCGAGGTTGTCATACGACAGGTTGGCGTAGTTGGGCATCAAGCTGACCAGCTCGTCGAACACCTCGCGCGGGCCGCTGTAGTGCCAGTCCAGTCCGAGTCGCTGGGCGAGATCCTGCAGGATCTCCCAGTCCACCCGGGCCTGCCCTGGCGGCTCCAGCACGCGACGGCCGAGCTGCACCCGCCGGTCGGTGTTGGTGAAGGTGCCGTCTTTTTCCAGGTAGGACGAGGCGGGCAACACCACGTCGGCGAACTCCGCGGTCTCGGTGAGGAAGATGTCCTGCACCACCAGGAACTCCAGCGCGGACAGCGCCTTGCGCACCTTGTTGATGTTCGGGTCAGACAGGAACGGGTTCTCCCCAAGCATGTACATCCCGCGCACCCCACCCGCCAGTGCCGAGCCGATGATCTCGGTGACGGTCAAGCCCCTGTCCGGGTCGAGCCCGCTGACCCCCCAGGCCTGCTCGAAGCGCGAGCGCACCTCGGCGGAGTCGGCCTTCTGGTAGTCCGGGTAGAACATCGGAATCAGCCCGACGTCGGAGGCGCCCTGGACGTTGTTCTGCCCGCGCAGCGGGTGCAGGCCGCTGCCAGGCTTGCCGACGTTGCCGGTGATCGCGCACATCGCGATGAGGCACCGGGCGTTGTCGGTGCCGGTGGTGTGCTGGGAGATCCCCATCCCCCAGAAGATGATGCCGGCGCCGGCGTTGCCCCAGACCCGTGCCACCTCGGTGATGGCCTCCGCTTCGATGCCGGTGATCTGCGCGGCGCGCTGCGGCGGGTAGTCGGCGACGGTGCGCGCCAGCTCGTCGTAGTTCGACGTCCGGTTGGCGATGTAGTCGCGGTCAATCAGCCCGAGACGGATGATCTCGTGCATCACGCCGTTGTAGAACGCCACGTCAGTGCCCGGCTTGAGCTGGCAGAAGATATCGGCGTGGTCAGCGACCCGGTCCGCCCGCGGGTCGATGTAGATGATCGTGGTGCCGCGGCGGCGGGCTTGTTTGAAGAACGAGCTCGCGACCGGGTGGTTGGCGGTGGCGTTGCTACCGGTGATGATCACGACATCGGCGTTGACCACGTCGCCGTAGGTGGTGGACACCGCGCCGGACCCGATCCCCTCGAACAGCGCGGCCACCGACGACGCGTGGCACAGCCGGGTGCAATGGTCAATATTGTTGGTACGAAAGCGGGTCCGGATCAGCTTTTGGAAGAGGTAGGCCTCTTCGTTGGAGCACTTCGCCGAGCCGAACCCGGCGATCGCGCCCGGGCCGCCTGCAGCGTGGATCTCGGCCAGCCGCCGGGCCGCCAGGTCCAACGCCTCATCCCAGCTAGCCTCGCGGAAATGCGGCAGCACCTCGCCGTAGTCGACCAGACCCCCCGGCTTGCGACGCTTTTCACCTTTCACATCAGAAGACAGGGCGCCCTTGGGGTAGGAGCCGTCCCGGCGGATCAGCGGGACGGTGAGGCGCTGCGCCGACGCCGCGTAGTCCCAGCCGTAGCGGCCCTTGACGCACAGCCGGCCCTGCGATCCGGGCTGGTCACGGCCCTCGGCGTAGGCAATCGCGCCGCGGTTGCGGTCGACCTGGTAGGTCAGCGCGCAGCCCACCCCGCAGTACGGGCAGACGGTCTGCACCGCGTCAAGCTCGGCGCGGGGGCGGATCGGGATGTTGTGGATGGGCTTGTTGGTCAGCGCGCCGGTGGGGCAGGCTGCGACGCATTCGCCGCAGGTCACGCAAGATGAGGCACCCATCGGATCGTTGAGGTCAAAGGCGATCCGGGTGCGGTAGCCCTTACCGCAGCGGCCGATCACGTCGTTGCCCTGGAGGTCATCGCACGCCCGAGTGCAGCGGTCGCACAAAATGCAGGCGTCGTGGTCGACGGCGATCACCGGGTTGGAGGTGTCGGTGCCGCGGCTCGATCCGCAGGGCAACGCGGTGGTCTCCCGGGACACCCCGTAGCGGTCCGCCAGCGCCAGCAGCATGTTGTCACCGGTGGTGGTCTGCTTCGGGTCGGCGTCGCGCGGTGGCTGATCGGCGATCAGCAGTTCGATCAGGGTCGCGCGGCTGCGTTCGAGCTCTTCGCTGGTGGTGCGTACCACCATGCCGGCCTCGCAGGCCCGCACGCAGGCGGCGGCGAAGACCCGGGCACCGGTGTCCACAACGCACGTCCGGCAGACCCCGACCGGGTCGTACCGGTCATCGTGGCACAGCGCCGGGATCTCGATGCCGAGCTGGTGCGCCGCCTGATAGATCGTGGTGCCCTCGGGCACGGTGATCTCCCGCCCGTCAACATTGATGGTGACGCTCACAGCGGCGCTCCTTCCATCAGCATCAAGTCCTCAAGCGCTCCCCCCTCGGGCCGGCCGTTGTGGTCGAGACCCCGGATGGAGTAGTAGCCGTCGATCATTTCCCGCAGCCGGGCCGGCGTGAGAGTGGCGTCGCGTCCGGAGCCGAGCCGGACCGGCTCACGCAGCAACCTGCTGGGCAACCAGTCGTCGGCCGGGATCCACCCCTCGCGCAGGTTGAACATCCGCTTGGCCAGCACGATCCGGCGTGCGGTCGCACGCAGCTCTGCGTCGTCGATATCCCAGCCGGTGACGACCCGCAGCAGCTCGGCCCATTCCCGGTAGGGCTCGTCGAACACGCCACGCAGGAACTTGCAGAGGATCATCGAGTCCATCACGGCGGCTCGGTCCTCGGTGGCCACCGCGGCGGTCACCTGGGCTTCCCCCCCGGCCAGCCGGTCGTAGTCACCAGACAGGTCAGCCTCGTAAGCACCGGAGCGGTTGTGGTCGGCGCCGCGAGCATTGACCGCCAGGCCCAGCGCCATGCCCTGCAACGTGCGGGGCTCATATCCAGGCATCTCCATGCCTTTGACGTGCGGAGCGAACTCTTCCGAGCCACCACCTACCACTGCGGCGGCGCGCCGGGAACCCTCGGCGAGCAGGGCGCCCAGCCCATCGCCGCTGCCAATTTCGTCTAGCGCCCGCAGCAAAGCGGCACCATCACCGAAGCGCAGCCACGGTGCGTCGATCAGCCCGCGCTCCGCGCATTCCATCGCCCAGGCGATGGTGCCACCGGCGGAGATGGTATCCAGGCCGAGCTCGTCGCAGCGGGCCGAGGCGGCCAGCACGTCATCGGGGTCAGACACCCCGCACATCGGGCCCAGCGCGAAGACGTTCTCGTACTCGACCCTGGCCGTCTGACCGTTGCGTCCGCGGTAGATGTGCTCGCAGCCGATGCTGCACGAGGCGCAGCCGCTGCGAGTCACGCTTCTCAGCTCGTGCAGTTCCTCAGCGGCCAGCTTGGGCGCGTCGACGAAAGTGGCGCTGGTGAAGTTGCGGGTGGGCAGCGTGGAGATCGCGTTGAAGGCCAGCAGGTTGGCCAGCGTGCCCAGTTCGCGGTACTTCGCGGTGGCCGGTCCGAAGGAGCGCTCGCGCAGGTGGCGGGCGGCCGCCAGCACGCCGTCGGGATCTGCCGGGCCGATCTTCGTGGCGGCCCGCACCGCGACCGCTTTGATGTTCTTCGCGCCGAGCACCGCGCCGAGTCCGCCGCGGCCGGCGTGGCGCCCGTCGTGCGAGATCGTCGCGTAGCGCACCCCACGCTCCCCCGCCGGTCCGATCGCGGCGATCCGCCAGCCCCGACCCAGCCTACGTTTCAGCACTTCTTCGGCCTCAGCGGCGGGCCGGCCCCAGGTGTCTCCCGCCGCGAAGAGCCGTGCGGTGGAACCGTCGACGAGCAGCACCGACGGGATGGCGGCCCGGCCGATGAGCACGATCGCGTCGTGCCCGGTGAGTTTGCCCGAGATGGCGAACTGGCTCGACGCCAGCGCGTCGTTGAGCATCCCCGTCAGCGGTGACTTCGCTACGACGGCGAACTTGGCGCTGGTGGTCAAGGGCGTGCCGACCAGCGGGGAGAACACGAACGCCAGCGGGGCCGGCGCGCTGCACGGGTCGACGCCGGGCGGGGCGAGCCGGTGCAGTAGCCAAGCGCCCAGCCCCACACCACCCAGGTAGGCGCGCAACACCGCCTCGTCGAGCGGCAGGGTTGTCGCATCCGGCCCGGTGACGTCCACTATCAGCGCCTTGCCGGCGTACCCCCCGGGCGGCCTGGTCACCGGGCTCATCCGCCGGCGTCTGCGGAGAGGAAAGCGACGGTGTCCCCGCTGGTCAGCGGCACGTCGCCGTCGCGGCTGATCTGGTCGCCGTTGAGCGCGGCGATAACGTGGCGATCCAGGGTCAGACCCACCGCCGTGGCAGCGCCGGACAGTGTGGCGGCGCGTACGGTCCGCGGCCCGCGGTGGCCGTCGCCGGCCAGCGCGCCGTAGCGCTGCACGGTGATCTGTGGAGCGGGTTGGCACCGCGCGGCGCGGTAGTCGTCCGGGGAGTTGACATTGACCACCGAATCCAGCGTTGGGTCGGCGGCGGCCAACACCGGGTCTTCGAGGAGCGCGGCGTCGTCGATCCGGAGCGCGCGGCAACGCTCATGGCGGAACAGGAAGGCCGGCCGCCGGTCGCCGGCTGCCACCAGTTCGGTAACCAGTGGCGCGAGGCTGACCCGGTAGGCGGCGGCGAGCGGCTGCGGGTAACCGCGGGCGACCGGGAGCACCACATCGAGATCGTCGGTGAGCGCACTGAGCACCCGGCGGACGAACGCGGGATGGAGGAACGGCAGGTCGGTCGAGCACACGAACGCGGTCTGCGCCCGACCAGCCAACGCTGCCAACCCGGCGGCGATGCCCTGCAGCGGCCCCAGGCCCTCCTCTGGGTCGTCCACGATTTCCACGTGCGCAGGCAGATCCGGTAATGACTGGCCTACGGCGCGCACCACCAGCAGCGGCCCGTCAACCGATCGCGCGAGAACTCCCAGGGTGCGGCGCAGCAGGGTGGATCCGTGCCATTCCAACTCGGCCTTCGGCCGGCCCATCCGCGACGAACGGCCACCCGCCAGCACCACGCCAGCCGTCCGGTATCCCATGCGCCCGATCGTAACCCGCCCACCGAAATGCGTTTTGGATACAGACTGAACTCATCAGCACGCGTTTTGGCGCAGTCTGTATCTAGAACGCGATGGGCTCAGCCGGCGGACCAGGCAGCTACCTGGGATATGAACGCTTCGAGATCTGATAAGTGTTCCAGGTTGTCGCGCACTCGGGCGTCGTCGACGTCGATGTACTGGTAGATCAGCACGTTGCGGAACCCGACCGCCCTGGCCACTGCCTCGGCGGTCGCGGCCCGCACGACATGCTGTGCACTGAGCGCGCGCACCGCATCGGCGTTGGATTCCGCGATTCGCCAGCCTTCCGACGCGATGATGTGGTGGGCGATGCGGGCACAGCCATCGATTGTCGTGATGAAGTGGTACTTCACCGCCGCAAGCCGGGTGGGATTTTCGAGCAGGTCTCCCGCAGCGCGATACTCGGTCAAGGCCTTCAGGTCGTAGGCAACCCGGTCGAGCAGCCGGTCGAGCCATTCCCGATCAACTACCCGGCGCACCATGGGTCAACTCAATCCGTCGCCGGCGGTAGCGCTCCCGGATTACCGGGACCTCATCGAGGTAGCGCAGCCGGGTCTCGGCCTGCCACCGGACCCGCGCCGGCGGGTCATCATCGAAGAGCAAGCGACCCTCCTGAGCTATCCGACCAGCGAGCCACAGCGGTGCGCTATCGAGTACAACCAGGTCCACGCCGATGGGCAGGTCCACCTCCCAAGGTGTTGGCGGTCCGGCACCCCACCAGGCGGCCACATCCAGGTCGCTGTCCGGGCGTGCGCGGCCAAGTACTCGGCTGCCGTGGATGAACGCAAACCGGGCACCCGCCGCACGGAGCATCTCGGCTACTGGCTGCTCCTGCGCGATCACGACAATCAGTGTGACAGCGTTGTCTTAACCGATCGAGTCCGAGGTGCTCGCGCAGGTGCCGGGGCAGGCGTGTTGCCGCCTCCGGCACATCCCAGCGGATTCATCTTCCCTTGTGTGGGGTCGGAGCGACTGACGGACGGAATTTTTCCGGCCTTTTCGCTTCACCCGGTGGATCAATCTTCTCCGGCCGCACCGCGCCCGACGGGCCAAGCTTCCCCATCTCGTCTGGTGACGGGCCCGCAGCTGGCAACGTCGGCTGATACGGCGGACCACTCGCCGGCGGTTGCGCGGGCGGATCCCAGTGGCGGACGGCGATGCGTTGCGGCCCGAAAGAGGTTTTCGGCGTGCCCCGATGTATTCGTTGTACCTTCCGCTGAATCACGGCCGCCGGCTGCGGCCCACCGCAGGCGCATCGCGCCTGGGAACCGCGCTTGTCATCCGCGCGCTCTTCCGTGCCAGCCGCTGCCTGGACGGGCGCAGCTGCACCCTCGACGTTATCCCCCACCGTTGTGGGTCGGCCAATCACCGGAACACCGGGCTTGGCGTTTACGGTCCCACCTGTATCAAGGTAGATCTGACCGTCCGCCTGGCCTTGTTGGCGAATCACCAATGAGATCAGCACGCCCACGGCGAGCGTCGCGGTCACCAGCGATGCCACCAAGATCCGCTGCGAGTGCCACCAGCGAATTTTCATTGCACGGCTCCCCAGCTTTATACAGCGCCCCAGTAAGCCGAGCCGAAACGGATATCCAAAACGAAGAACCGTCGCGTGGCCTCGTCAATACGCTGATTGGTGCCGGACACCCCTCGATAGGTACAGCCCCCGGCAGGGAACCATCCTAGAGCGTATTCCCAGGTGGTGTCAAAGCGTCACCGGCTGGCCACGCAGCGTAGCGGGTGTGGACGAAGCTGGCCGGGCGCTGCTCGCAAAGCTCCGCCGCCGAGTGCGTGCGCCGCGGATATTGCCGACTGCAGTGGTGGGCGCTGGACTGAACGAACCCGCGATCGGCTTCTACCGCTCGATCGGCGCCGAACCGATGGACGAGTGGACGGTCTATCGCATCACCGGTCGGACCCTTACCTCACTGGCAAGAGATCGCTGACCGTCTTGGAAGATCCCCGACTGGCTTTTTCGATCACTTCGGCGGCAGCGACCTGGCGTAGCCGACACCGTACTTGATCCACTCCTTGAGCTCATGGTCGGTCGCATCTGCGTCGATGTCAATCCGCAACCAGCCATCCATCTCGCGTCCGCGCATGACGAACCGACTCGCCCGCGGATCGACGATGAGGGCGTCGGTTTGAGCTGGATCGACGCGAAGCAGGAGGCCACCCTGACCGCTCGCGCTGACGGCCAGGTGCCCGGCCACCATGAACGCCAGACCGCCGAACATGGGCTTCTCGACGACTCCGGGCTCGCTGGCCAGAATCTCACGCAGCCGATTGGCTATGTCGACGTCGTACGCCACGACGACAGTATCCGGGGCTAGTGCTCGTCACCGAAAGCCGATCCTCTCGCCGCTGCGTAACCCGCACATTCAGCCGCGCACCGGCCAGAAATACGCTACCTCGTCCTCACCGTCGTCGAAACGGCCCCGGTAGTGAATGGGATCCTTGCGGACCAGCGCCGCGCGATGGCTGCGGTGTAGCCGTTCGTCACCGAGCCAGGGCGGCAGCCGCTGCTCGGCTGCGAGTGCTGATTGGGACCGAGGCGCTGGCAGGCCCGCAGCGGTCAAATCAGCGCTGATGCTCGCCGCGCAGCTGTCGGCATATCCACGGCGCACCCACTCCGCGCAGATCTCCATCGCGTAGCAGGCCAGTGCCTCTTCGTAGCCGGCCCACATTCGCACAGCCGGATGGTGCTTCCAACCGTAGCGTTCTCGGGTCAGCGCCCGCAGGATCTGCAGGGCCTCGACGCGCTGCTTGCCAAGCCGACGGCGGTCCAGCGCCACTGCGCTGGCTGCGAAATCAGGATACGGCAGGAAGGTCTGCACGACACCGACGGTGCCCACCGCCAGCGCGGGGTAAACACCTACGGCAGGCTCGGTTGGCGAAATCGTGGGAAAATCAGGACTGTGTCCAAGCCACACAAGCCGACAGGGCGGATGTGAGGCAGGGCACCCGAGGTCAGAAGGTCGGTATGAAGTTCCTAGTCGTGTGGAAGATGGAGATCTCCCGACTATCGGCGGAGATGATGAAGACGGTACTGCGGATGCCTGACTACGCCAAGCCCCTGGAAGAAAGCGGCAAGGTAATCGGCCGCTACCACATCGTGGGCTATCACGGTGGGGCATGGATCTTCAACGTAGAGTCCAACGACGAGTTGGAGATGTTGCTGGCGGGCACCCGTCTACAATTTCTCGCGCTTTGACGTCTATCCCTCGGCCGATATGTCGTCCCTACCAGTGCTCCCACCCGAGCAGTAACCTCCGTGCTCCTGGTTTGCCGATGATAATCTAACGGCATGCTGAAGTCAGCCGAAAATAGATTGCAATATAATCACACTTCGGTTGTTCACAACAGCGAGGCTACGACCCACTCAGGCGACGGTGGGCCCGGAGCACTCTCGAAGTCGACGCCACTGTCCAGGCTGCCAGAGCTATCGAAAGACTCCCTCCGCACGCTCCATCGGGGTGGCCCGGCAGCAGCAACGTCAACATCAAGTGCAGAGGTCGTGGAGCACGTGAAGGTGTACCGGGATGGCTCCAGCATGCGGGAGCCAGCGGTGCAGTTTTGGGGTATATCGGACGACCGTGGCCGCGTGCTTGTGACGAATGGCACGCCGATGGTGATGTGCACGTCAGAACGGCGCGACCATTCCAATCAGCGTCTCGCTAGCGGGTCGGAGCGTAGGAACCTCCGATGTCGCGAGACGGATCCGAGGCGCTGGCCCTCAACCACGGGATGTGGTAAGAACATGGCATGGCCGGTGGCGCGTTCCTCGTGCGCCGTCGGCATATTGACCATGGTTTGGTCAGAACTTGTGCGTGTCCGAGCCCGCACTGTCCCCAGCTGCACATCAGCATCATCGACTGAGCGTCGACCACGGTCCCGGTTGATGGTGAGTGACTTGATTAACCCAAAAAGGAGTATTTCATGGCTGTGACTGACTTGCCGGTCGATAATGGCGTCAACGTTGAGGCTTTGCTCGGTGTCCGTGACGCCTTAGCTGACACTCCCGAAATCGCGCAGTTCCAGTGGCGGGCGACGTGTTCGTGGGTTAAGGGCACCCACAGCCGGTCCAGTGTGGACACCTTCTACGGTTTTGGAGGGGAACAGCACCATAAGACGACTTTCACGTACGATGCCGATCATCCGTTGGCGTTCGCAGCCGAGGACAACGGTGTCACGCCCGTGGAGTACGTGCTCGTCGCCCTGGGCAGCTGCTTGACCGCCGGAGTGGCTGCCGTCGCCCAGCAGCGGGAGATCCAGTTGCGCTCGGTGCATGCCACCGTCGAGGCGGAGATGGATCTCCATGGCATCCTCGGTGCCGACCCCGAGATCCGCAACGGTTTCAGCGGGATCAAGGTGACGTACAAGATCGACGCCGATGCCAGCCCCGAGGACGTCAGGGCGCTTGTCGCTCAGTCACAGAAGCGCTCGGCTGTCTACGACGCCATCACCAACCCGACCAACATCACCGTCGAAGTAGTTTGATCCAGTCCGGCCCGGGAGAGAGCCTGTGTCGAAGGTGACGGCTGTCGTCATCGGGGCTGGCCACTGCGGGCTGGCCATGAGCCGCTGCCTCGCCGACCGTTCGATCGACCACGTGGTCCTCGAACGGGGCGAGGTGGCGAACTCCTGGCGGACGCAGCGATGGGACTCGCTTCGGCTGCTGACGCCCAACTGGTTGACCCGGCTGCCGGGCTACTCCTACCGGGGTGACGAACCAGATGGTTACATGACGGCTCCGGAGGTCGTTCACCTGATCGACGAGTACTCCACCGTGACGGCTGCCCCGGTGCGGACCAATACCACGGTGACGTCGGTGCAGCTTGGCGATGATGGGTACCTGGTGCGCACCGACCAGGACTCGTGGGAGGCCCGGGCGGTCGTGCTGGCCTCGGGCGCCTGCAACGTCGCTCAAGTACCAGCGCTGCATGAGGCGGTGCCGGCGGAAATCACCATGCTGACTCCGATGGGCTACCGCACGCCAGATCAGCTCCCCAAGGGCGGGGTGCTCGTCGTGGGCGCCTCTGCGAGCGGAATCCAGATCGCTGACGAAGTCCATCGCTCTGGCCGGGCTGTCACGCTGGCGGTCGGGGAACACGTCCGCATGCCCCGCTCTTACCGAGGCTTGGACATCCTGTGGTGGATGGACGCCTCCGGTGTGCTCGACGAGCGCTACGACGAGGTCCCCGACATTGTCAGGGCGCGCAACCTGCCGTCGATGCAGCTGGTTGGTTCGCCTAACCGGCTGACGATCGATCTCAATGCCTTGAGTGCGATGGGGGTAACGCTGGTCGGGCGCCTTGCCGGAGTCAGGGACGGGCACGCGCAGTTCTCCGGTTCGCTGCCCAACCTCTGCGCGTTGGCTGACCTGAAACTAGGGCGGCTGCTGGACACCATCGACAGCTGGGCGGCCGCTACCGGGTTCGATGGCGGCGGCCCTCCGGAGCGCTTCGCCCCGACGGAGGTTCCGTCGCTGCCACCGCTCACCCTTAATCTGCGCAATGGCGAGATCCGCACCATCATCTGGGCCACCGGCTTTCGCCCGGACCTGTCATGGCTCGACGTTCCGGCGTTCAACCGGAAGGGCCAGCTCATCCACAACGGCGGGGTGACCGCTTGGCCTGGCCTTTACGTGATCGGCATGCCGTTCCTGCGGCGGCGCAAGTCGAGCTTGATCGACGGCGCCGCAGCCGACGCACGCGATTTGACCGCCCACCTGGCGAGGTACCTCGCCTCCCCCTCCCGGCGGCCAGCCGACCCCGCTATCACGGACCGCGGGCTCTCAGCATGTTCCTAAGCTGACGGCGAGCGGTCGGCACCGCCTGGAGGAGCGATGGATCGTCAGTGGGGTTTCCGCACTCGTGCCGTGCACGCCGGCGCGATTCCCGACGCGGCCACCGGTGCCCGCGCGGTGCCGATTTACCAGAGCACAAGCTTTGTCTTCGAGGACACCGAGGACGCAGCGAGCCTATTCGCTCTGCAGAAGTTCGGCACGATTTACAGCCGGATCTCCAATCCGACGGTTGCGGCGTTGGAGGAGCGGTTGGCCAGTCTGGACGGGGGGCTTGGCGCAGTCTGCACTGCCAGTGGCCAGGCCGCCGAATTCCTCACCTTTGCTTGCCTAGCCGGAGCAGGCGACCAGATTGTTGCCGGAGCCGGGCTCTACGGCGGGACGATCACTCAGTTGGACGTGACGCTGCGCCGATTCGGCGTAGACACCGTGTTCGTGCCCGGAGCCGAGCCGTCAGCAGTCGCCGCGGCGATCACCGAGAAGACCAAGCTGGTGTTCGCCGAGGTGATCGCCAATCCATCCGGAGAGATCGCCGACATTGCGGCACTGGCCGATGTGGCTCACTCGGCGGGTGTGCCCTTAGCCATCGACGCCACCTTGGCGACCCCGTTCCTCTGCCAGCCGATCGAGCATGGCGCCGACATCGTGATCCACTCTGCGACCAAGTTTCTCGGCGGTCACGGCACCACGTTGGGCGGCGTGGTGGTTGAGGCCGGCCGGTTCGACTGGGGTAACGGGCGATTTCCGGTCATGACGGCGCCGATCCCGTCCTATGGCGGGCTGACCTGGTGGGGCAATTTCCAGGAATATGGCTTTCTTACCAAGCTTCGCGCCGAGCAGCTGCGCGATATCGGCCCGAGCCTCTCACCGATGGCGGCGTTTCTGCTATTGCAGGGCGTGGAAACGCTGCCGCTGCGGATGGCTGCGCACGTCGCGAACGCGCGGACCGTCGCCGAATGGCTCGCCGCCGATCCCCGGGTGTCCTACGTTCGGTGGGCGGGCCTGCCCGATCATCCGCACCACGAGCGGGCCCGCCGCTACCTACCGCTCGGGCCGGGCGCGGTGTTCTCCTTCGGTGTGCGGGGTGGCCGCGCCGCGGGCCGGGCGTTCATTGAATCCGTGCAGCTGTGCAGCCACTTGGCCAACGTCGGCGACGCCCGCACGCTGGTGATCCATCCGGGCTCGACCACCCACCAGCAGCTCTCCGAAGCCCAGCTGCGCGAGTGCGGAGTGCCGGCCGATCTGGTGCGGATCAGCGTCGGGTTGGAGGACGCCGATGACATCTTGTGGGACCTCGATTTGGCTCTCACCAAGGCCACCAAGGACGTCCGATGAATGCGCATACGTCCCTGCGTCTACGAGGAGCGGATCGGTGAGCGAGGCGAATCGCTGGGTAGGGCCGTCGACCCAGCAGCGGTGGGAGATTTTACGCCGAACCCAAACCGTCGCGATGGTCGGCGCGTCACCGAACCCCTCACGAGCCAGCAACTTCGTTGCTACCTACCTGCTGGCGAGCACTGACTACGACGTCTACTTCGTCAATCCCAATGCAGCGGAGATCCTCGGCCGACCGGTGTACGGCTCGTTGTCGGAGCTGCCCGTAGTGCCCGACCTAGTGGACGTCTTCCGCAGGCCGGCCGATCTACCGCAGGTGCTGGACGAGACCCTGGCCGCGGGCGCGTCCACGCTGTGGTTGCAATTCGGCCTCTACGACGAGGACATCGCAGACAAGGCGGAGGCCGCGGGGCTGACGAGCGTCATGGACCGCTGCCTGAAAATCGAGCACGCCCGGTTCCACGGCGGTTTACACCTCGCCGGGTTCAACACCGGACTGATTAGCTCGCACCGCCCGCGGTGACCGCTTCGAGCACTACCGTCACGGGAGCATGGCGCGAGGGCGACATGCCAGGACGCCGGCAGTTCGCTGCGCTGCCAAGAATGATGCTCGAGCGGGGCGGCGCATTGCCCCGGGCGCAACTGGCCTACGAGACCTGGGGGCAGCTCAGCCCCGAACGAGACAACGCCGTCCTGGTCCTGCATGCCCTGTCCGGCGACAGCCATGTGGCCGGTGACGTCGAACCGGGCCACCCCGCTTCGGGCTGGTGGCAGGGCGTGGTCGGGCCCGGCCGGGGGATCGACACCGACCGGTGGTTCGTAGTCTGCCCGAACGTACTCGGCGGCTGCCAGGGCTCCACCGGGCCATCCTCGCTCGCGCCTGACGGCCGGCCATGGGGCAGCCGGTGGCCGGCGATCACGATACGTGATCAGGTAGCCGCCGAAATCCCCTTGGCCGACGCCCTCGGCGTACGGGCCTGGGCCGCCGTTGTTGGCGGGTCGATGGGCGGGATGCGGGCATTGGAATGGGCGCTGTGCCAACCACACCGGGTGCACCGCGCGCTCATCTTCGCCGTCGGCGCCGAGGCCTCGGCCGACCAGATCGCTACTTGCCGAGTGCAGATCGACGCGATCCGCGCCGACCCGAACTGGCACAGTGGCGATTACTACGACGCGCCCACCGGCCCGGCCACTGGCATGGCTATCGCCCGCCGGATCGCGCACCTGACCTACCGCTGCGCTGCAGAGGTGGACACCCGATTCGGCCGGGCCGCCGCGGCCGGAGGTGACCCCCTCAGCGAAGGATTTGCGATCGAGTCGTGGCTGGATCATGCTGCGACGAGCCTGCAGGACCGCTTCGACGCGGGCAGCTACGTCACGCTCACCGCTGCGATGAACAGCCATGAGATCGGCCGTGGCCGGGGTGGCACCGCCACCGCGCTGCACCGAATGCGGGCTCGGCCGACGATCGTCGGAGTGGACTCCGACCGGCTCTACCCCCTGCACCAACAGGCTGAACTCGCCGACCTGCTCGGCGTCGATCTGCAGGTAATCCACTCCCAGCGGGGCCACGACGGCTTCCTCGTCGAGACCCCCCAAATCAACGCGGTACTGGCGAGTGCCCTCGCCTGAGCCGTTCGCCGACCGCGCACACCCGCCAGCTCGTATCCCGTCGTATCCCGGCGCCGCCCATACCCTCGACATAAGTGGGCGGAAGCGTAGGGGACGACGCCCGAGTGAGTGCGGACGTGACTACAAGGCGCTGCGAGTAACGTCACCACGAGCGAGGGAGGAGTTCGTGTCGGATGACCGGTATGTGGCTCGCACTGATTGTGATAGTTACGGCTGCGGCGTTCGGACTCCGTTGGCGAGCCCGCCAAGGGCGGGTGCGGTCCGCTCCCGCACTAGAGCCGGTGCTGCCCGAGCAGGTACTCCGCTGGCTTGATCCGGAAGCCGCTGTAACGCTGCTGCAGCTGACCACCCCGATTTGCGCGCGCTGCCCGCAGGCCCGGACCGTGCTGGGTAATCTGGCCGCCGCAACCCCGGGGATCCGGCACACCGAACTCGACCTCACCCAGTCCCCGGAACTGGCCAGCCTCCTAGGGGTGCGCTCGACGCCCACCACGCTGGCGGTCGCGCGCAGTGGCCGCGAGCTGTTCCGGGTGACCGGGGTCCCCCATCGGGAGGAGCTGCTCAGCGTCCTACGACAACACCTCTGAGCACCCCACCACGCTATGCAACGACGAGACCAAGCTCAGCGGTCCCCGGGAACGGCAGTCATCAAAACCAGAGGTCTCCCGTAGTATGCCGTCGTGCACTCGCTGCTGACCAAGCGCAGGGCGGTCGACTTCTGCCGTACGCACAGCAGCCTGCGTCCATTGCCCTGACCGGAAAGTGACTCGCGCTCGATCACGCTTTAGCAGCCGGCCGCCGTCCCTTCACTGTCAGGAGCCTCCATGACTCAATCGGATTCCGTCGATTCCCGAGGTCCCAGGTTCGCCGCCTGGATGACCACTGCAGTGCTCGTTATCGTGCTGGTCACGGGGAGCGCCGTGCTACTCGCCGTGCAGGCAATCGTTTTTGCGGTTGGTGCGTTTGCCGGCCTACAGCTGCACCCCTACGGCCAGCTCTACCGCATCTTCGTAGCCCCCCGGCTCAGCCCGCCCACTGAGTGGGAGGACCCCGCACCGGTCCGTTTCGCTCAAGGCCTCGGCCTAGCCTTCACCGTCATCGGCACCATCGGATACGCCACCGGACTCACCGCGCTGGCCCTCACCGTTACCGCCCTTGCGCTAGGCGCGGCCTTCCTCAACGCCGCGTTCGGCTTGTGCCTGGGCTGTGAGATCTACCTCCGGCTGCCGCAGCAGTTGCGCGGTCGGCAAGCACCCCCTAGCGCTCGGTAACGTGACGTCGCCGGCCAAATTAGACAGCGAGCTCAAACCCGGTGTGTCGAGCGGTTCCCCGGTCCCGATTGCCTGTACCGGCCTGCGCTGCTTCAAACAGCGTCGGCCGTCGTGTCATCTATTTACTTGCAGTCGGTAGCTTCGCCGACAGCGATCAGTGGCACGGTCGGCAGACCCGCGTGGGGTGGATACGGCGGGAAGAATCCGTCATGCAACGCGTCGTCGCCAGGAAGCTGGTAGCGGCGATAGATGTAGCCGCCTGGGGCGTCGGAGAAGCGCGTCGCCGCCGGCAGGACATGAGCAGCGAGGGAGTGTCGCCAGGTTCCACCACGGTGTCCAGCCCCGGCCCCGTGCCAGATGTTCCCGTCGTGAAAGACCACCGACCCTGCCGGCACCTCCAGAGCGATGACGCGTGGGTCCGCGATTCCCCCAGCTCGAGCCGAAGCCCGCATGCGGGCCCGGTGGTCGTCACCCGGCGCGTGAAAATCTCGGGGTAGGGGAACGGTTGGCCATCGGTGCGAACCGGGGACGTACTCGATCGTTGCGGCATCGGCGTAGGTGTTGTCGAACGTCATCCAGCAGGTGGCAAGTGTCGCCGGAGCCAGGTAGTCGATAAAGGAGTTGTCCTGGTGCAGCGCCGAAGCCCGCGCCAGAGGAGGTTTAATCCAGATGGTGTCCTGGCCGAGCCGGCTGCCGTCCCAGCCCTGCAGGTGGTCGACCCAGTGGCCGATCCACTCGGCTTGGACAACCGATGCGATAGCGGAGTCACTCTTCCAGGCATTGGCCATGTGCCGGGTGGCGTCGGGAAGGCTGATTCCCTCCCGCCAGTACCACTCGTCGGGGTAAATCCCGGTCGGGAAAGCGCCGGTGAACAGCTTGTCGAGGCGTTCGCTGAGCCACCCGCACTGCTCAGCTGTGAAGGCCGGCTCCATCACCACGAACCCGTCGCGGTGGAAGTGCTCACGGGCCGTGTCTGGCGTGCCCCAACTGATAACCGGGTGCATGCCCAGATAGTAGATCGTGCTTCAGCGACAGCGCGGAGGATCCGAATCTTCGGGATGGGCCGCTGGTCCACGGAGCTACCGCTTACGTCCTCGCCGCACCCGCCGATGTCGCTGCCTCGGTGCTTCACGCCCAGGCATTGCCAGCATCCTCAGCCCACGCATGTAGACCGGTCGCGCTGCTGCGCGAGGGCCTAATGCCGGTCCGAAGATCGAGCAGCTTGTCAGAAGTGGGGTGAGCGGCCCGAGCCCTCGCTGTCCGAGTCACCGCGCCGCGGTTTGGCAGGCTTCGTTAAACGGTCCTCCGGTATGGGATCAGTGTCCTGGAAATCGGATTGTGGTGGTGCGAAGGGATCAGTGTCCTGGAAATCTGGTTTTGGCCGTGCGAAGGGATCAGTATTGCGCCGTTCATGGGTACGCCACGCGGGAGAACGGGTGTGCGGCGGAGGGGGACCGATCAGCTCAAACGGAGGGAACACCTCGCTATGAGTGCCTTGCAGGTATGGATTCATAAATCGCTGCCAGATCTCTCCGGGCAGGCCGCGTCCAAAGATGTCGGCCCCGTTGGCGTTCTTGATCGCTGCGTTGGTCGGATCACCTACCCAGACCGCAGTGGAGATCGAGTGGGTGTAGCCGACCGTCCAGGCGGTAGAGTTGTGGCCGGTGTCACCAAGCTGGCTGGTGCCGGTCTTGGCGGCCACCTGGCGACCGCCTGCCAAGGGGATCTGCGAGCTGCGCGCCACGTCAGTGAGGGTGGCGGTGACGTTGCGGGCCAGCTGGGCGTTGTGCGTGGGGTCGGTCTGGTCGAAGGCGGGTTGCGGTTTGTCGAGGTGTTGGTATTCGACGCTGCCGTGAGAATTGTCGTACTCCCGGACGAAGAATGGCTCGTGCCGCATGCCCTCGGCGGCGAAGGTCGCATACCCGCTGGCCATGTCGATCGTGTGCACCGGGTACTGGCCCAGGGTGATACCGATTCCGGGTTCTCCACTGTCCGGTTCTGCCATGGCGCGCTTGCCGTTGATCTCTCCTGGGATTCCGGCCTGGATCGCGGCGTCCCGGACGGCCTGGGGACCCACGTCTTGGGCGAGCCGCAGGAAGGCGGTGTTGACCGACTGCGTCATGGCCTGTTTTAACGTCAATTTGGGATAGTTAAGGCTTTCCGAGTTGGCGTAGGAACGACCATCGATGACCAGCGGGGACTGGCCATCGTACACCGAATACATGCCGATGCCGCGCTCCAACGCCGCCACCATGGTGAACGGTTTGAACGCCGATCCTGGATTCCACGCTGGCCCACCGGCTAAGTCGAACCCATTGCCTTCCGATCCACCGTAATACGCGATCACGGCTCCGCTGCGCGGATCGATTGCGACCAGCGAGGAGTGCAGGTTGCCCGGCTGCCCGCGCAGCTCGGCGCGGGCTGCGTCGCGCGCCAGCTGCTGGGCTCGGGGATCAATGGTCGTCAGGATCCGGCCACCCCCTTCGGCCAGCTGCGCACGCGTAATTCCTTGGCTGTCCAACTCCTGCAGCACCCGATCAACGATGTGCGCCCGATCATCAGTCGGCACACCAAGCTCTCGACTGGCCTGACTCAATGGAAGCGTCTTTGGGTACTGCTGCACCGCCCGATCGGCAGGCGATAGCCAACCCGGCTCGACCATGCCGCTGAGCACCAGATTCCATCGCACATGGGCCGTCGCGAGGTCTATATCCGGATCCAAAAGAGACGGCGACCGGATCAGCCCAGCCAGGACCGCTGCTTCGGAGACGGTCAGGTTCTGCACGGTCTTGCCGAAGTAGGCGTGGCTGGCGGCCTGGATGCCGTAGGCACCCCGGCCGAAGTAGATGGTGTTGAGGTAATCCTGCAGGATCTGGTCCTTGGATTCCCGTTTGGTGATCTTGGCTGCGACGATCATCTCGCGGAACTTCCGAAGCAAGCTGTACTCGTCGTGGCCGGTGACTACCTTGATGTACTGCTGGGTGATCGTTGAGCCACCGCCACTGCCACCGGTGAGTTGTTCCCCAATGGCCCGAGCGATCCCCCCGATATCGAATCCCGGGTTGGACCGGAAGCTGCGGTCCTCAGCCGCCAGCACCGCGTTTTGCACGTGCATGGGCACCTGGGAGAGGCTGACCACAATTCGGTTGCCCTCCTCCGGCACATAACGACCAACCTCAGTCTTCCCATCACTGGCCACGATGGTGGTGGCTTGTTTGCGTGCTGCCGCCACCGCCGCCGGTGAGGGCACCGGAAATATCAGCCAACCAACGATGAAAGCCAGCACCGGCGTCAGGATGCTCACCAGCAACCTGATCAGCACGATCCTGCGCACTCGCCACTGAAACGACCATCCTGCAAGGCCCCACCCAACAGAAGTAAACCGGAAGTATCGAGGTCCCCGAGCAGGGAATGCCGGAGGAGTCGAATACCGTCCGCTGTCATCTCGCCGGTCGCTCACACGTTGCCCCCAAGACCGATGGCTCCGGTCACAAGAGTTCAAACAAGCCGACGCCCATGCCGACGCCCCACGAGTAAGGCTACGAGCCCAACGCGTACGAGAACGGTGAAATCCACGATGATCCGCATCACCACGACCGCGCCGTCAAGAACCATGACTGGTCGGTTCGTCAAGTGATTCGGCTCCACCGTCGTCTGGGATTTTGGCCCCGTGGGGTGGGACGCCAGCGGCGCAAGGCACCTCCGGCGCGACGTGGCACGATCTCGCAGGTGACCAGCAGACCCGTCGCGGCGCAGCACCTGCGCGACCTCGCGCGGCTGCGCCGCGTCCGCGACCGGATCGGCCGGGACTACGCGCAGCCGCTGGACGTCGAGGCGCCCGCCCGCGGCGCGCAGACCAGACCGATCAGGAATCGAGAAGCCCCCGGTCACCGAGCCGTACCTAGCGTGACCGCCGTGACATCACCACCACGACTTTCGGAGTGAAGATGACTGGCTCTTCCACCCAGGGAATTAAGACCGTGCTGCATCCCGTGTCCGACCTGGCGACGGCCAAGGCGGTGTACGCCGCCCTGCTCGGCGTACCGCCGCAGACCGACGGGTCCTACTACGTCGGCTTCGAGGCCGCCGGTCAGCACATCGGGCTGGTGCCGGGCGGTGGACCGCAGGGCATGACCTCGCCGGTGGCCTACTGGCACGTGCCGGACCTCGAGGCGAAGCTGGCCGAGGTGACCGCCGCGGGTGCCACCGTGAAGGAGCCCGCGCATGATGTCGGAGGCGGGCGCCTGGTGGCCACCGTCACCGACCCCGACGGCAACGTGCTCGGGCTGCTCCAGGACCGGTGAGTGCGGCCCCCGCTCCCGCGCTCAGCGTCGTCGCGACACCGAGCATCGGCTCACCCACGACATCGATACTTGGGTGGCCAAGTGCCTCGGCGGACGCTG
>JAVXWL010000013.1:0-5653 GCA_032230565.1 Pseudonocardiales bacterium
ATGGTCCTGCTGGATGATCCCGCGGCCAGGGAAGCCAATCATGAGGCGGCGCATCACCCACTATCCCTCCGGGTAACGCGTCTGCAGCGTCTACCCGGCATCGGCACGATCGGCCTGATCCAAGTCCCCACCGGTATCAGCCACCCCCACTATTTCGGCGCCACCGATCAGCGTGTGCCGTTGATCCGTCCTAACACGGCCGATCGGCGCAGCGCAGGCCCCTCCGGGGTGTCGTTGCCTCACTCTGTGGGTCGAGGGTGCGTGATCGGATCGTGTGGGGGAATACCCCTGATACGCGGCGGGGACGGTGGGAGGTGGCGAGGTGAAGCAGGTTTTGGGTCAGGTTCTGCGGCAGGGAGTGTGGGATCGGCTCGACATGCTTGACGAGCTGGCGAGCAACGCCGACAACGGGTCGCTGCTGTCGGTGGCGCGTAGTGAGCTGCCCCGGCTGACCTCCGGGTGGTGTGCTCTGCTCGCCGCCCACGCGCCGGATCCGCGGGGCCGCTGTCGGGAGTGTTCGAAGCGTTGGCGCCCTCGTAGCGCGCCGTGTGGCGTATGGCAGATCGCGCACGAACACCTCGTTTGGGTCGAGCCCGTGCCCCAGTCGCGGGCTGCGATATCTCCCGTCCCTGTTGGAGCAGACGTATCGAGTTGATACCTGGAGGCTTATTCACGCGGCCTGGTAGAACTGTAGGCCGATGACGGCACTGATGGTGTCCGCGAAGGTTGCGAGTGGTCGGCGGTAGTCGGTGTGGAGAATTCTCCAGGTCTTCAGATTCGCGATCGTTTGTTCGGTTCTCCAGCGGGTTTTGTTGATGGCGGTGTTGAACTCTTTCTCCCAGTCGAGGAGTTCGCGGTGTGGTGGTTTTCTGATGGGAGTGAGCATGCCGAGGCCGATGTAGCCTTTGTCGCCGATCCAGTTGCCGGTATCGACCCCGTCCAAGACGCCCGAGGTGCGCAACGCGGCGCTGTCGTGGCGGCAGCCCTCGACGGGGTCGGAGATCCAGCGCAGTCGACCGACCAAGTCGCAGACAACTTGGATGTTCAGGCCGGTCGTGTGGTGTTTACCGGAGTAGAGTTCCGGGTGGTCGTCCCAGCTCCGGCAGCTGACCAGGGTGCCATCGACGATCATCTGCGCATGGCTGGGCAGCTCCTCGGCGGTCGGGGTGAACGGACGCATCACCCGCGCCAGCTCAGGCGTGATCGCCGTGATCGCCCGGGAGATCGTCGACTGGGACACCCCGTAGTACTCCGCCAGTTCCTGCTGCACGTGCTTTCTCCGCAGATAGGTCAACGCGACCACAACGGACTTGAACAAGCTCAGAATCGGTGGGTAACCGTCACCGCCAGAACTCATACCGGTCGCATGAACAAGCGCGCACAACTCGGTGATCTCGTCTTTGTTGAAGCTTGTAGTATGGTACACGCGGCGGGCCGTCTTTCAGAGAGCGTGGATCGAATTTTGGGATTTGGTTGCAAACCGTGACCCAGAACTTCTCGGGATGCCGTGTGGTAGCCCTTGGGGAGGTCGGCGGGATGCCACACCCTGCCCACCCGGGCCCTGCCACAGCAGATCCGGGCCGGGCCATCCCGGAAACCTGCCGCCCGGTGAGGAAGCAGTTCTTCCCGATTGTCCATAGGGGATGCGACCCTAGATCTAGTTGATTTAAGGGTTTGACATTCGCGCGCGACGGGCGTCCAGAGCGGGGTTCCCCCACGGCTCACTTTCGGCGCCGGGACCGGTCAGGGCGCCGCCGGGTGGCTGGAGTCGGTGAGGGCGGCGGCGTGCTCGCCCAGGCGGCGCCACGCGGGGCACTGCTCGGGCTGCCTGCCCCGGTTCAGGTCCGCCACGAGTTCGGCGACGCCCCGGGCGAGTTCGCCCACCTCGTGTTCTCCGATGTCCATGAAGGCCAGATGGTTGGTTCCGAGCCGCAGGCCGCTGGTCTCGTGGGCCGACCGGCGGTCGTTGGGGATCAGATTCATGTTGGCGAGAATGCCGATCTGCTCCAGGGCGTGGCTGATCGTCCTGCCGCTCGCGTCTCCGTCGCTTAGGTCGACTAGCACCATGTGGGTGTCGGTGCCTCCGGCGACGAGCCGGACGCCGTACTCGGTGAAGGCGTCGGCGAACAGTTTGGCGAAGCAGACCACTCGGTCCATTGCCGTGCGGAACTCGGGGCGCAGGGCGCCGCCCAGGGCGACGGCCTTCCCGCGATCGTCCCGAAGTCGGGGGTGCCTTGGAAGCCGGGGAAGACGAACTTGTCGATCTCGTTGGCCGACAGACGCGAGCCTGGCCTTCGCAGGATCAGGCCGCCGTGCGGTCCGCGGAGCTGCTTGTAGGTCGACGTGGTGACGACGTCGCAGTGCGGGAAGGGCGAGGGGTGAAGGCCAGCCGCGACCAGGCCGCTGATGTGACTGATGTCGCCCAAGAGCAGGGCCCCGACTTCGTCGGCGACGCCACGCAGCGCCGGGAAGTCGATCGTGCGCGGATAGGCCGAGCCACCGCAGATCAGTACGGCCGGGCGTACGGCCAGCGCCTGCTCCCTGACCCGGTCGAGGTCGAGGGTGCCGTCGGCGCCGAGCCGGTAGTAGGTGGCGTTGAGGTGCTTGGAGGCACTGGCGGGGCGAGCCACGTGCGACAGATGCCCGCCGTGGGACAGCTCCATGGACAGCACGGCATCACCCGGCGCGAGGAACCCGTAGAGCACGGCCAGATTGGCCACCGACGCCGACAGCGGCTGGACGTTGGCATGGTCGGCGCCGAAGAGCCGTTGGGCGCGCTCGACCGCGAGCTGCTCGACTTCGTCGATCACCTCGGTGCCCGGGTGATAGCGCCGCCCTGGATAGCCTTCGGCGGTCAGGGCGCTCAGCCCCAGCCCCTGGGCGGCCAGGACCTCGGGTGAGGTCGGGCTGGACGCGGCCACCAGGTTCAGGTGGCTTCGCTGCCGGGCCAGCTCGCGCTCGGCAAGTCTGAGGATGCCGGGGTCCGACGTGGCCAACGAGCCGAGACCGGTGCGCGTGAGGCGGTCCACCAGGTTCGCGGGCCCCTGTGATGCACCCTGGTTCACGGACAGCTCCCTTCATCTTGTTCTACGGTCGGGCCGCCTGTTCCCTGGGGACGGGATCGGATGTGTTATGAGGAGCGGCCGAAGTCCGACAACAGCCGCGGCACCCCTCCTGCACGAAAGGCGGCGATCATGCGGTCGGCCGGAGTCTCGCGCCGTTTCAGCCGGGTGAACAGGGGTGCGAGGAAGGCGTCTTCTCCCGCTCCGCGTGCGCGCAGTCCAGACGCCGCGACTTCGAGCACTTTGCCCATCATCGCGATGGACCGGTCGTCTTCGGCACTCAGGCCATGGGTGCTGGTCTGTATCCACAACCGGCGCCATTCCTGCCACGGCCGCTCTTTCAGCAGCGCCTCGGCGTCGTCGAGCCGCTCCACGATGCCCAGGGTCAGCGCCGCGGCGACGCCTTCTTCTCCTTGCGGGGCCACCCCGCACGTCCGGTTCTCCACATAGCAGTTGACAGCGTGGTCCTCGAAATAGTCTCCGATCCGTCCGTGCGTGAGCGCGGCGCGCACCCCGTCGAGATCGGTGCGGGAATCGAAAGCGTAGTGCAGCTTCGCGGCGTGCCAGCCGTATTGATGGATGCGGTCAAGCATGCCCCGGTCGGGCGTGACCAGCACAGGTGTTCCGTCGATCTGCCGGGCCGGCACGGAATCACGCGATAAAAGGAACTCCTTCAAGGATTTCCCGCCGATGACTTCGCAGCCACCGCTTTTGAGGTTGGTCAGGAAGTAGATGCGCGAGTCCCAGAAGTGCTCGATATAGGCCCCTACGTTGGGAAACGGTTCTTCTGGAATCTTGTTCGACGTGTACTCTGCTTCCTGGGCCGGCACCCTCGTAGATCGCTCGTGCCACACCCAGTTGCGCATCTCCTTCCACGGCTGCACGGCCCCGCGGGCGATCGGCGAACAGGCCGTCAGGGCCGTGAAGATCCCGGCGAATCCGCTCAGTATGTTGACGGCGCGGGCCGCCTCGTCGGGTGTGACGTCGACCGATGCCTGGTGGGAGGCGATGGGGACGAACCAGTGGTGGAAATGCCACCGGCGTGACAGGAGCAAGTACCAGTCCTTCTGGGTCTTGCGGGCGGGGTCGGCCCAGGTGCGGGGCTGGATTCCCGCGCACAAGAGGGTGTAGCCCATGGTGTTCAGGAGCCCTTGGAGTGTTCCCAGGACGCCGCCTGCGGCGTCGACTGCCTGACCGACCGTCTCCCGCGGGGCGAGCGAGACCTCGACCGTGCAGATCCCGGTGTCGGTGTTCACACGCTCGTCGAAGCCAGCCGTTGGCCGGCGCACCCCGGTGACGACACCCGTGACGGTCTCCTCGACCAGGGACCAGGACGTGTCGTGCGCGGCCAGGGCGCGCCACAGTCGCTGTGCCCCGCCCCGGTCCAGTCCCCGGCCGGTGGCGGTCTCGACCACTGGGAATTCGAGTTCGAGACCGATCCGGCGCGGGGACGCGACCATGGGAAGACCCTTCACCTGACGGAAAGCGCAGGCATTACGTGCTGGGCCGCCCTTGTTCGGGCCCCGGACCTCAATCGATCGGTCTCTTGTCGATGGTGAGGGACTTCAGATACTCCGCCGAAAGGTCCTTGCCCTTGACGAAGTAGCCCATGTGCGGCGCCGAGTCGCATACCCCGAACCCGGCACCGAAGAGAATTGGCGGGAATTCCCCGATCTCGTCCCGCCAGACCGACTCGGAGAGCAGGACCTGGAGAGACTTGATCAGCGCGACGTCGTGCGACGCGTAAACGCCGCCCGACGCGAGATGGGGCCAAAGCCGGGTCAGGCAGGTGCGGACAGCCGTCGGCGTGTCGACGTCGGTGAAGGCGAGCGCGATGCGTTCCGGCAGCACCGCGCCCCGTAGGGTGTCCTGGAAGTACCCGGGCACGAAATCACAGACGGAGATCTCTCCGTACCGCGTGATGTTATCCTTCACGATCTCCAAAGACGCACTGTATTTGCCGCTGCGCCAGACCGGCAGCCATCCGACGTGGCGCCTCGCGTGGTAGTCGCGCTTGTCGTACTCGTCGATAACGAGCAGCCCCTTGAAGCTGTCGAAGATCACGAGCCGCTTCCCCAGTGCGGCCGCGACGATCGACAGTTTGGCGGAGGAGCCGCCGGAGAAACACCCGCACTCCACGACATCGCCGTCGCCCGACGTACTCATCAACAACTCGGCGAGGAGCAGGCCGTCCATCGGCGTGGTGACGAGGGGCACCGAACGGTCGATCTCCTCGAACCTGCGGACCATGTCACGACGCTGCGCGATGCCAATGGCCGACATATCACCGTTGTCGATGAACTTGCGTCTCATTTCCGTGTAGGTGTCGTCCGTGGCAAGAGTGGGGCGCACGTCCTCGACCGACACACTCGTAGACTCGGAAGGGCTCGACCGCGGCACATGATCCATGGAGGGGCCTTTCCCTGGAGTGCGGGTACACGCTCGACTGTGACGGTACGTAGAACAGGTCGGTAACTGTCACGTCCCTACATCAATAACATGGACTGCGGCGTGCGCATAGGGCGCAGCCAAGGGTTGGTGACCGCGCACGCCCGCGGGGACCGACCCGCGCGAGCACGGCCGTCAGGCCG
>JAVXWL010000016.1:0-28921 GCA_032230565.1 Pseudonocardiales bacterium
CAACGGTCCCCATGAGCTGGTCCCTCAGCCCTCACTCGGGAACCTCACCGGCGCGCGAACCGATCAGGGCCGGCCGATCTCGTCCCATCCGGCCACGTCCTGGCGCCGCCGTGGCGCCGGGCCGACATACTGCGCCACCGGACGGACCAGCCGGCCGGTGCGCTTCTGTTCCATGATGTGCGCGCACCAACCCGCGGTCCGTGCGCAGGTGAACATTCCCGGCATCATGTGCGGTGGCACCTGCGCGAAGTCGAGGATCACCGCGGCCCAGAACTCGACGTTGGTCTCGATCACCCGATCCGGCCGCCGGTCGGCCAGCTCAGCCAACGCGGCCTGCTCCAGCGCCACCGCCACGTCGTGGCGTGGTGCGCCGAGTTCCTTGCAGAGCCCGCGCAATACCCGGGCTCGCGGATCCTTGGCTCGATAAACTCGGTGGCCGAATCCCATCAGCCGCTCACCGCGATCCAGCACCTTGCGGACCACCGCGGTGGCGTTGTCTGTGCGCTCTACCTCCTCGATCATCGGCAGTACCCGCGCCGGCGCCCCACCGTGTAGCGGCCCGGACATCGCGCCGATCGCCCCGGACAGGCACGCTGCGGCGTCGGCACCGGTGGAAGCGATCACCCGAGCGGTGAAGGTTGAAGCGTTGAGCCCGTGTTCGGCGGCTGAGACCCAGTACCCGTCCACGGCCCGGACGTGTGCCGGGTCTGGATCGCCACGCCACCGGGTCATGAAACGCTCGGTGATTGTGGAACACTCATCGATCCGGCGTTGCGGCACGGCTGGCTGGTGGATCCCCCGGGCGGACTGCGCCACATACGACAGCGCCATCACCGACGCCCTGGCGAGATCCGTCCGGGCCTGCGCGACGGAGGTATCCAGCAGGGGGCGGTAGTCCCAGATCGGCGCGAGCATCGCCAGCGCGGCTTGCACGTCGACCCGGACGTCACCGGTATGCACCGGCAGCGGAAAGGGCTCGGCGGGGGGCAGCCCGTGCCCGAAGCGCCCGTCGGTCAGTAACGCCCACACGTCGCCGAACGTCACATGATCGACAAGATCCTCGATGTCGACGCCGCGGTAGCGTAATGCACCGCCGCCCCGATCCGGTTCGGCGATCTCGGTGTGGAAGGCGACCACGCCCTCCAATCCCGGCTTGAAACCGGTGGTGTCCGCTGGCCCATTCACTTTCGCCAACCCGTTCATCACAGTCACGCCGACCTCCTCGCGCGGTGGAGCCCCTGCTTGGGCACGCGCGGGTCGCTGATCGGCCAGCGGGGTGGGCGCACGCCACAGCGCGGCGCCGCGCGGATTGACTAACAGTGCACCCGATGGCCATCTGGTGGCAATCCGGGACCGAGGGCAGACGGCGTAGGCGGCGTAGACATAGACATAGGCATAGCCGGCCTAGATGAGGAGCGTGCGACGTGGCGGTTGGAGGCGCCGATAGGGGTCCGGGGATTGATGACCTGGCCCGGATGCGGGTGGCCTACCCCGCTGCTGCGTTGGACGAAACCGACCTCGCCGGCAGCTGGCACGAACAGCTTGCTGGGTGGCTCGGCGACGCCGTGACGGCTGGCCTTCCTGAGCCCAACGCGATGGTATTGGCTACCGCGGGCGCTGGCGGGCTGCCTAGTTCGCGCACCGTGCTGGCCAAGAGCCTCGATTCGCGCGGTGTGGTGTTCTACACCAACTTCACCTCCGCCAAGATGCGCGACCTCGAGGTCACCGCGTTTGCCGCGGCGACGTTTCCGTGGATTGCGCTGCATCGTCAGGTGCACTTGCGGGGGCCGATCGAGAGGCTCACACCTGAGGCGAGCACGACGTATTGGCAGACCCGCCCGCGAGGCGCCCAGCTCGGGGCGTGGGCCTCCGCTCAATCCAGCGTGGTACCCGACCGGCACACACTCGACGTCGCCTTGGAGCAGGTCGCGGCGAGATTCGCCGGCGTCGAGGCAGTGCCGTTGCCGCCGCATTGGGGCGGGGTGCGGATCATTCCGGTGAGCGTGGAGTTCTGGCAGGGCAGGCCCAACCGGATGCACGACCGGTTGCGGTACCACGTCGCAGAGCACGGCAACTGGACTGTTCAAAGGCTCGCCCCGTGACGCTAGCGTGGTGTTCTATCTCGGCACGGCGCGACAAGCTACCTTGGGTAGGTGCCTGGCGAACAAGCTATGACTTTTAGTTACCCGGATGGCGTGCACCAGATGTCGATCACGCGGGCGGCCCAGGGGGCGTCCGGGATCAACCTCGGCACGCTGCTGGTCGATACGGGGATGGTCGCTCTCGACCCGGGATTCGTCAATACCGCCGGGTGCACCTCGCAGATCACCTACATCGACGGTGACGCGGGTGTGTTGCGCTACCGCGGATATCCGATCGAAGTGTTGGCTCAGCGTTCAACGTTCCTCGAGACCAGCTACCTGCTGATCTACGGGGATCTGCCGACCAGCGGGCAGCTGGAGAGCTTCACCGACCTGATCCGGGTACACACCTTGTTGCATGAGGATCTCAGGCGGTTCTTCGACGGTTTCCCGCGCGACGCCCATCCGATGCCGGTGCTGTCCAGCGCGGTATCCGCACTGTCCACCTTTTACCAGGACAGCCTCGACCCATTCGACCACGACCAGGTGGAGATTTCCACTGCGAGGCTGTTGGCCAAGCTGCCCACGATCGCCGCTTACGCCTACAAGAAGTCGATCGGCCAACCGTTTCTCTATCCGGATAACTCATTGGGTTTGGTGCACAACTTCGTGCGGATGACCTTCGGGCTGCCCACGAAGCCTTTCGAAGTCGATCCGGTGGTGGCCAACGCGCTGGACCTGTTGTTCATGCTGCACGCCGACCACGAGCAGAATTGTTCGACCTCCACCGTCCGGATGGTCGGCTCCTCCCAGGCGAACCTGTTCGCGTCGATTTCGGCGGGGATCAATGCGCTGTTCGGCCCGCTGCACGGCGGGGCGAACCAGTTGGTGCTGGAGATGCTCGAACGCATCCGCGCAGACGGAAGTGACGTAGACGCGTTCGTCACGAAGGTGAAGAAACACGAGCGCGGCGTGCGGTTGATGGGCTTCGGGCACCGGGTATATAAGAACTACGACCCCAGAGCGAAGATCGTCAAGAAGACAGCGGACGAGATCTTGCACAAGCTGGGGGTCAACGATCCGTTGCTCGACATCGCCCTGGAGCTGGAAGCCAAGGCGCTGGCCGACGACTACTTCGTCGAGCGCAAGCTGTATCCCAACGTCGATTTCTATACGGGCCTCATCTACCGGGCGATGGGTTTTCCCACCCGGATGTTCACGGTGCTCTTCGCGCTGGGGCGGTTGCCGGGCTGGATCGCGCACTGGCGCGAGATGATCAACGATCCGGAAACCAAAATCGGCAGGCCACGCCAGGTCTACACCGGTTACTCCGAACGTGAGTACATTGCGATTACCCAGCGTTGATAGCTGCGCTTGACGGCGTCATCCGTTGGGCGGTGCTCGGCCTGCTTGCCGACGCGTAGGTTGCCCGCAGACCGAACCGGGGAGCCAGGTACCTATGCGCCGCACCATCGAGTGGATCGACGGACACGTCGATGTGGTTGACCAGACCGCGTTGCCGCAACAGCGGCGAGTCGCCTTGCACACCGTCAACGAGGTGGTGGACGCGATCCACCGATTGGTCGTGCGTGGCGCGCCCGCGCTGGGCGCGATGGGCGCCTTAGGCGTTGCGCTCGCCGCGGCGCGATCCGCGGAGCAAGGCTACGATCCCGAAGCCGTGCGGGCCGACGCTCGTCGCATCGCCGCCGCCCGCCCGACCGCGGCGCACCTGAGGTGGGCAGTGCAGCAGGTGCTGCCCGCAGTGGCGCACGGACCGGCCGCGGTGCTAGATGCCGCGGCCGCACTGGTGGAGGCTGACGTTCGGGCCTGTGCGACGCTGTCTCGCCTCGGCGCCGCCCTGCTGCGCAGCTATGTCGGCGACCGGCCGATGGTGCTGCACACGCACTGCAATGCGGGCGCGCTGGCCTGCGTGGAGTGGGGCACCGCACTGGGCATCGTTCGGGCCCTGCACGCCGACTCGTTGAGCTCGATGGTGGTGGTTGGCGAGACTCGCCCGCTGCTGCAGGGCTCACGGATCACCGCGTTCGAACTCGCCCAGCTGGGGGTACCGCATCAGGTCATGATTGACGCCGCTGGGCCGGGTCTGATCGCCAGTGGACAGGTCGACGCGGTCATCGTCGGAGCGGACCGGATCGCGGCCAACTACGACGTGGTGAACAAGGTGGGGACTTACCCGCTCGCGCTGGCCGCGGCCAGGGCCGGTATCCCCTTCGTGGTCGCCGCCCCGACCGCCACACTGGATCCGGATACGCCCACCGGAGCAGAAGTGATCATCGAATACAGGGATCCCGACGAGGTGCTGCTGGTGGGCGGCTGGCGGATGGCGCCGGCCGAGTCCACCGCGTTCAACCCAGCCTTCGATGTCACCCCTGCTGACCTGGTCACCGCTATCGTCACCGAGTCTCGGGTGATTGAGCCGTCTCGGGTGACCGAACCCGGGGGCGTGGTGCAGCCGGTGACAGTCCCAGCAATGCGGCTGGTGGGTGCCTACTGACCCGGCGTTAGTGTCAGTGCCCGTTAGTGTCAGTGCCCCCGCGCGAGCCATTCGCCGACGTGCACGGCCTCGTCGGCGATGGTCGTGGAGTCGCCGTGTCCGGTTCGGACTTCGGTCGCGCCGGGCAGCACGAGCAGCCGGGTCCGGATCGAGCTGATGATCTCGTCGAAGTCTGAATAGGACCGGCCGGTGGCGCCGGGACCGCCGTGGAACAGGGTGTCGCCGCTGAAGACCACGTTGAGGTCAGGGGCATACAAGCAACACGAGCCGGGGGAGTGCCCGGGGGTATGAAATATCCTCAGTGCGGTGCCCGCAACGCGCAGCAGGTCGCCGTCGACGAGCTCGTCATCCGGTGGCGGTGTTTCGGGGTGGGCGAGCCGCCACAGCACATGCTCTTTGGGATGCAACAGCACCGGTGTGGCGAGTGTGCGGGACAACTCCGGGGCGACGTTAACGTGATCGTCGTGGGCGTGCGTGCAGACGATGGCCACCACGCGCCGGTCGCCGACGGCCGCGGCGATCGCTTCGGCGTCGTGCGCCGCGTCAATGACGATCACCTCGCGCTCGTCACCGATCAGCCAGACGTTGTTGTCCACCGCCCACGTGCCGCCGTCAAGGCTGAAGGTCCCCGACGTGACCACCCGCTCAATCACGAGCTGGGTAGCAGCATGACGCTGCGCAGCACCTCGCCGCGCTCCATCTTCTCGAAGGCCGCTTCCACGTCGTCCACAGTGATCGTTTCGGAGACGAACTTCTCCAGCGGTAGACGTCCCTGCAGGTGCAGCTCGACCAGCATGGGGAAGTCCCGCTCGGGTAGGCAATCGCCATACCACGATGACTTGAGCGATCCGCCCCGGCCAAAGATCTCCAGCAAGGGGACCTCGGGCACCATCAGATCGGGAGTCGGCACCCCGACCAGCACCACGGTGCCGGCGTAGTCGCGGGCGAAGAATGCCTGTCGCCAGGTTTCCGGGTGACCCACCGCGTCGATCACGACGTCGGCCCCGAAGCCGCCGGTGTAGGACCGCACCGCCTCGACGACGTCGGCGGCCTCTCGGGCGTTGACCGTGTGCGTCGCGCCGAAGTCGGTGGCCCACTGCAGCTTGCCGGGGTCAACGTCGATTCCGATGATCGTGGTCGCACCCGCTAGTACGGCCCCGGCGATGGCGGCATTGCCGACGCCTCCGCAGCCGATCACCGCCACCGAGTCGCCGCGGGTGACGCCGCCGGTGTTGATCGCCGCGCCGAGCCCGGCCATCACTCCGCAGCCGAGCAGCCCGGCGATCTCGGGGGCGATCGCCGGGCTGACTTTGGTGCACTGGCCACTGTGCACCAAAGTCTTCTCGACGAACGCGCCGATGCCCAACGCGGGCGTCAGCGCGGTGCCGTCAGACAAGGTCATGGACTGTGCGGCGTTGTGAGTGTCGAAGCAGTACCAGGGCTTGCCCCGCCGGCACGCCCGGCAGCGTCCGCATACCGCACGCCAGTTGAGGATGACGAAGTCACCCGGCGCCACCGTGTCGACCCCGTCACCGACGGCTTCCACCACCCCGGCGGCCTCGTGGCCCAGCAGGAAGGGGAACTCGTCGTTGATCCCGCCTTGCCGGTAGTGCAGGTCGGTGCGGCACACGCCGCACGCCTGCACCGCGACCAATGCCTCACCCGGGCCAGGGTCCGGGACCAGCACCGTTTCCACGGTGACCGGTGCACCCTTGCTCAGCGCCACTACCCCACGGACCTCATGGATCACGGCGACCTCCGTGTTCAGCGCGACTTGCGCGCCCGGCGCTTGGCGGCGATCTTCTTAGCGATCTTCCGCGCGCGCTTGCTCTTTTTGCCGCGGGGAGCGGTGATCGACAGTAGCAGCCCGCCCAGCAGGCCGCAGTTGGACAGGAAACGCTCTTGGCGGCCCTTGCGGGCGTCCGGGGACCCGCCGGGCCCGAACGGCTGCTCGGCCAGGGTGGTCGGAATCAGGTCCACGGCGAGGACCGTCGCAGCGAGCCGCGGGGCCCACCCCAGACCCATCAGCAATCCAGCGGCGATCTTCGTGGCAGCACCTGCTTGCACGACCAACGCCGGGCTGACGGGCGCGGGCAGTACTCCCTGCCCCTTAGCCAGCAGCGGGGTGACCGCCTCGATCTTTGGCTTCGGGTTCATCAGGGTTTCCACACCATTGGCGACGGACACGGCGGCAAGCAGCGGACGGGCAACGCGGCTAAGCAACACGGCGGCTCCTCTCTGAGCTGTTCGCTTTCGCACCGTAGTCCCCCTGCGCCGTCAGAAGCGTGAAGCCACCCATCCGGGGCACGTCGGGTGGCAGGGACGCCTGACACCTGACACCGTTGTCGACTCACGAGGCTGGAGGGCGAGCGTGGCGCAACCCCGGGATCCTGTCGCGGACCTACGGCGGATCGCCTTCCTGCTCGAGCGCGCCGCCGCGCAGACCTACCGGGTTCGGGCCTTCCGGACCGCGGCGTCGGTGCTTTCGGGGCGCGATGACGTGGCCCAGCGCGCCAGCGCCGGCACCCTGACTTCATTGAGCGGCGTCGGTGAGGTGACGGCCCGCTGCGTCACCGAATCCCTCGCCGGGCAGGAGCCGGAATACCTGCGCCGGCTGGAGACCGAGCAGACCGGCGCAAGTGATGCGAGTGCAGGCGGTGCGGCGCTGCGGGCGGCATTGCGCGGCGATTGCCACACGCATTCCGACTGGTCCGACGGCGGCTCACCCATTGAGGAGATGGCGGTCACCGCACGTAATCTAGGCCACCAATATCTTGTCCTGACCGACCATTCACCGCGACTCACCGTGGCCAACGGGCTATCACCGGAGCGGCTGCGCCGCCAGCTGGAGGTCGTCGCCGGGTGCAACGAGACGCTCGCCCCGTTTCGCATCCTCACCGGGATCGAGGTCGACATCCTCGCCGACGGTGCACTGGATCAGACCGAAGAGTTACTAGCGCTGCTAGACGTTGTCGTCGCCTCAGTGCACTCGCAGCTGCGGATGCCAGCCGCAGAGATGACCAAGCGGATGCTCCAAGCGGTGGCCAACCCGCACGTCGACGTGCTCGGGCACTGCACCGGCAGGTTGGTGACCGGTTCCCGCCAGCGTCCCGAGTCGCAGTTCGATCCCGATGCAGTCTTCGCGGCCTGCGCCGAGCATGGCGTCGCGGTGGAAGTCAACTGCCGTCCGGAGCGGCTGGATCCGCCGAAACGGTTACTGCGGCTCGCGGTGGCAGCGGGCTGCCTGTTCGCCATCGACTCCGACGCGCACGCTCCCGGACAGCTCGACTGGCTGCCTTACGGCTGCGAACGCGCCCTCGCCTGCGCAGTGCCCGCCGAGCGCGTGGTCAACACGTGGTCCGCCGACGAATTGCGAGCTTGGACGGCCGCTCGGTAAGCGGGATCAGCGGCGCAACGCCGTCGCTGCGGCGAGGAGCAACGCCGCCCGGTCGGCGATTTTGATCCGGGTACGTCCGGCCGTGGCTCCCAGCGCTTGCTCGGCAGCGTCGATGGCCTCCCAACCGGCCCAGCTGACGACCCCGACACCCCGCTGGCTGAGCCGTTCAATGATCGCGTCGGGGTCCCGGTGGGATGCGCGGGGCAGCGCGTCAAGGTCATCGAGCAGCTGCTCCACGGTCTCCTTGGCATCGCCTTTGTTGGTACCGATCACCCCGGTGGGTCCACGCTTGATCCAGCCGACCACGTACTCGCCGATGACGACCGAACCGTTGTGCTGGACCCGGCCCGCCACGTTCGGGATCACCCCGGATCGCTCGTCGAACGGCACGCCGGGCAACGGCAGCCCGCGGTATCCCACCGAGCGCAGCAACAGCTGGGCGGGCAGGGTCTCCGCTTTGCCGGTGCCGGTGACGCCGCCGCAGCCGTCGAGCTCGTTGCGCTCACACCGCACCGCTTCCACCCGACCGTTGCCGAGCACAGCCATCGGGGCGAGTAAAAATCGCAGGTGGATCCGCCGAGCTCGGCCCTGCTGCGGCCGGGTAGACCATTGCTGCAATGTCTCGACGTTGCGTCGGACGGCCTTGTTGTTTTCCACCAGCTCCTTGCCGGCCTGATCAAGCACCAGCTCGGCAGGATCCACCACCACATCGGCATGAGCCAGCTCACCCAGTTCGCGCAGCTCCTTGGTGGTGAATTTTGCCTGCGCCGGGCCGCGCCTACCAATAATATAAATGTCGCTGACGGCGCTCGCGTCGAGCACTTTAAGCACATGATCGGGCATGTCGGTGACGTCCAGCTCACCAGCCGTCTTCGCCAGAATGCGCGCGACGTCCACCGCGACGTTTCCTACCCCGACCACCACCGCGCTACGCGCATTCAAGGTGAACGCGTCCACCGCCGCGTCAGGGTGGCCGCAGTACCAGGCCACGAATTCGGTGGCCGAGAAGCTGCCTGGGAGGTCCTCTCCGGGAATGGATAGTCGACGGTCGACCGACGACCCGGTTGCGTAGATCACCGCGTCGTAGTATTGCCGCAACTCTGCCACGCTGAGACCGGAACCGAGCTCGATTCCGCCAAGAAACCGCACGGTGGGCCGCTCGAGGATCTTGCGGAGCGTGATCTCCAGCGACTTCATCTTCAGATGGTCCGGTGCCACGCCATAACGCAGCAGTCCGTACGGGCACGGCAGCCGATCTATGACATCGACTGACACCGCATCGTGCTTGCTCAGCTCATCGGCCGCATACAGTCCGGAAGGACCGGACCCGATCACCGCCACCCGAACCGATCCGGACACGGCTGATGCACCTCCTGCGCACTGAAAACTTCGTTCCCAGCGTGGTCTATAGGATCGCTAGCGCGTTCGACGTTACGCCACGACTCTGAGGAGGCGCCGCAATGCCGCGACAGTCAGGCCGTCAGCTAATTGCGGGTCGCCCCGTAGTACCGAGACCCCACCAGGCCGGGCTAAGTCATCGAGCACGGCTACGGCACCCGACATGTCCTGATCGCGGGTGTATCCGTTGACCACCGCCACACACCGCAGGCCCGCAGAGACGGCGGCTTGTACGCCGTTGGCCGAGTCTTCCACGGCTAATGCGTCGGCGGCAGCGATGCCCAGGCGAGCCAGTGTCTCGAGATAGACGGCCGGGTCGGGCTTGAGGTCAGTAACGTCTGAGCCGGTGACGACGACCTGAAATGCATCGATACCGAACAGTATGTCGAGCAATGGCAGCACCCAGTCGCAGGTGCCGGTCGTCGCGACGGCGACGGCCACGCCCTCTGCGCGCAATGCATTGATCAGCTCGGCAGCGCCCGACCGCTGCTGTATCGCGCCCGTGCGGACCAGCGCGACAAAACGGCGCGTTTTGTCCGCGTGCAGTTTCGCCGCCAGCGCAGCGGCTTCGGTGACGGAGTGCCCGTGGGATTGAAGATAGCATTCGATGCGTCGGCGACCCCCAGCCGTGGCCAGCAGCGCACCGTATTCCTCGACGCTCCACCGGTAGCTCAGACCGGCCGCCTCGAAGGCTGCATTGAATGCCACCCGATGCCCGTCTCGCTCAGTGTCAGCGAGGGTGCCGTCCACATCGAAGATCACCGCTCGCAGTGGGTTCGCTCCTTGACTAGACATGAGCGTCAGGCCACGACCGCGTCGGCGCACCAGCGTCGGCGCAGTGGGGTGCCAGCCCCACGGACCGCCGGTGACATCCCCGTCGAGCCGCGCTAGTCAGCCGATTTCGCGGTCGGGCGAGATCGTCGGCCGCGGGCCCCGTGGAACTCCGACCGGACCGGTTTCGTGTCTCGGGGCCGGTCGACCGACCGAGCTGGGTCCTCTTTTGCACCAATTTCCACCAATCGTGAAGATCGCCAGTGCAGGTCACCGCGCGTGTTAGAAGTAATTTTACGGTCTTCGCCCTTCCCGGTGCGCTCGGCTGCGTTCGGGCTGGGACGGGCCTGCCCGGTTGGCTCAGGGCGGTCCTCCCAGCCGTCGGTCAGGGCGCTCATGGCGTCGATGAGATTGGCCACCGAGGCGAAGGTTCCCCGGCGAATGGCCTGCTGGGTGATGATGCCGAGGGAAACCTCGACGAGCTTGAGCCATGGATCCGGCTGACCTGCCACCGCGGGAGTGCCGGCCGACCCTGGCCGGTGCAACGCCGCAGCACGCTGGGACAAGTTCAGGTAGAGCCCGCTGAGGTCACGGACCTGGGCTTGGTGGGTCAGGTCAGTACTGAACGTGAACGTCTCGACGTGTTCCGGCTGGATACCCCACTTCCGCCAGATCCGGGCGACCGTGGCGAACGAGATGCCGAGATGTTGACCCAGCAGTCGGGACGACCAGTGGCTGGCCCCTAGATGGGCCGGTGGACGGCCGCCGTCAGCGAGCGTGGTGGCCACCACCTCGAGCTCATCGACCATCGGTGGTCGACCTGACCGGGGTAGATCGCCCAGCGCGCTGATTCCGGCCGCGGCATAGCGGTTACGCCAGCTGATCACAGTCGGGCGCGTGGCTCCGGTCCGGCGGGCGATCTCGGTGTTCGTTAAACCCTCTGCGGACAGCAGTACTATCCGCGCGCGCTGCACCAGGCTCGGCCGTGCCGAAGGCGAGCGAACCAGCGCCTGCAGGCGCGCGTGGTCGCCCGCCTGAAGGATCAACGGAGCCGCGGTAGCCACGCCTCATCTTCTCGTAAGTCACACTGTAAAACAACTATCAACACATGCTTCTGCCTGGGGCATCTTCGGAGGATTTGAGCCCTCCTGGTGCGGCGTAGATCCTCTTGACACCGCCTACCTAATCCGTGTGGACTAGTGCTCCGCGTCACAAGAAACACCGACGCGGGCAGCGGGCGACCCCACGAGACGCCGGCACGGGAGCGAAAGGGGCCACAGACGATGGCGATCGAGTCTGACGGACACAGTCGAGGTAACCCCCGGATCTTTGAGCTGATCGAGAACGCACCGAAGACTGGGAAGAGCCCAACTATCTTTGCTTGGCCAGAGGTAGTGGACTGGCTTCGGATAGCCGGCCAGCCTGTACCTGGGCCCTGGCCGCCGCACCAGCAGCCGCGACCCAACCCAGAAGACGAGAGCGTGCCGACGGCAGTGGTCGAGCCTGAGCGCCCGGCGCCAGCGCGTCGAGCTGCTGCGCCGCGTCCGGCGCCTGCGCCAGAGCCCGCCCCGCGTCCAGCGGCTGCTGCGCCGCAGGACGACTCCCCCCCGCGCGGGGTCGGTGCACTAGACGATGCGCCGCCGCCGCGGCACGGACTCGGGCTGCTGGACTCCTGAGCCAGTCCTCAATGGCTCGATAAGTAGTCGACTCGAGCGCTTTGCAATAGACAGTCGTTCTCGTGGCATCCGAGTAAGGATATCCCGGCGGGCGGCCCCAAGGTGTACAGCTTTTCCGCGGACTGTTCAGGGACTAGGGAGGATCTGGATGTACCCGTCTCGTTTTCACTACGAGGCTCCACGTTCGCTTGACGAAGCGTTCGGCGTTTTGCAGGCCTACGGTGACGAGGCGAAGATCCTCGCTGGAGGGCAGAGCCTCATCCCGCTCATCAAGCTCCGCTTCGCCGCGCCAGCCTGCATCGTAGATATCAACAATATCCCCGGCCTGGACTTCCACGAGGAAGACTCTGACGGATCGCTCAATATCGGTGCCCTGTGCCGGCACCGAACTCTGGAACGGTCTCCGTTGCTCCGGAGTAAGTACCCCACCATGTCGGCGACGGCGCCGCTCATCGCCGATCCCATGGTTCGCAACCGCGGTACCCTCGTCGGTTCCGTGTGCCACGCAGACCCACAGGGTGACTGGGCGTCGGTGATGCTGGCGATGGGCGGGGAGATCATCGCCCGGAGCGCTGATGGTAGCGAGCGCGCCATTCCGGTTTCACAGTTTGTGGTTGGACCCTTCCAGAATTCCCTTCAGCAAGGCGAGATCGCGGTCCGGGCTCGGGTGCCGGCGGCGAGAGGCACGCGTTCGGGTACGTACCTGAAGCTTGAGCGGAGGGTTGGCGACTTCGCGACCGTTGGTCTGGCCATTGCACTCGAGTCTTCCGGCGGCACCATCAACCGGGCAGGCATTGCGCTCACCGGTGTCGGACCGAACAACATCCAATGCACCGCGGCCGAGCAGTCACTCGCGGGTAAGTCGCTCAACGCCAGCACGATCGAACAGGCCGCGCGACTGGCGGCGGAAGCGGCACAACCCAAGACCGACGTACGTGGTAGCGCGGAGTACAAGCGGCACGTGGTCTACACCTTCGTCACGCGTGCGTTGAGCAACCGACAGGCTACCGCGGCCTGACCAGTTGGCATTCGATTCGACTATGTTCAGAAGCATTTGTGACGTCAAGGAGGCGGCGTGGAAGAACGACGGATAAACGTCGTGGTAAACGAGGAACCGAAATCTGTCGATGTCGAGCCTCGGTTACTCCTGGCCCACTTCCTGCGTGAAGTGCTGGGGCTGACTGGGACGCATATCGGCTGCGATACCACCAACTGTGGTGTTTGCACCGTATTGGTAGACGGATTGCCCATGAAGTCATGCACGATGTTCGCGGTCATGGTGGACGGGAGATCTGTTACGACCGTTGAGGGCCTCGGCCTGCCCAGTGAGCTCCATCCCATTCAGGAGGGGTTCAAAGAAGAGCACGGGCTGCAGTGTGGTTTCTGCACGCCTGGGATGATGATGGCGTCGAAAGCACTTCTCGACGAAAATCCCAATCCCACTGAGGAAGACATACGTTGGGGTCTTTCGGGCAACCTCTGTCGTTGCACCGGTTACCAAAATATCGTGAAGTCGGTGCTCTGGGCCGCGGAGAAAATGCGGTCCGAAGCAGGCGCGATTAGTCGCTGACACGCTAAGGTCGACGACAAAGGGAGATGTGACGTGGCGCAGGCATTAGACGAGATCAAGATCGGTGGCTTGGGTTCAAGCCGCAAGCGGGTTGAGGACGACCGCTTCCTCCGCGGTAAGGGCAACTACACCGATGACTTCAAGCTGCCCGGTATGGTCCACATGGAGATCCTCCGTAGCCCCTTGGCCCACGCGCGGATCAAGTCGATCGACACTAGTAAAGCTTGGCAGATTCCTGGCGTGCACATGGTGCTCACCGGGGAAATGGCCGCTCAGCACAACCTAGCCTGGATGCCGACGCTGTCTTACGACACCCAGGCGGTGCTTGCCACCGACAAGGTGCGGTTCCAGGGCCAGGAAATTGCTTGCGTATGCGCCGACGACCCTTACATCGCCAAGGATGGCTGTGAGGCGATCGTTGTCGAGTACGAGCCGCTGCCTCCGATCGTCAACCCGTGGCAGTCCCAAGCAGAGGGCGCCCCGATCATCCGGGACGACAAGGAAGGCCAGACGGACAACGTCTGCTACCGCTGGGAGGTCGGTGACCGCGAGGGCACCGAACGCGCCTTCGCTCAGGCCGACCTGGTCTCGAAGTTGGAGCTGCACTACCCGCGTTCGCACCCTTCGCCCATCGAGTGCTGTGGATCGATCGCGGACTACAACTCGGCGACCGCGAAGCTGACCGTCTACATGACTACCCAAGCCCCGCACATCATCCGGGCGGCGGTGGCGATTGTCGCGGAGCTTCCGGAGCACATGATCCGGATTATTTCCCCGGACATCGGTGGCGGGTTCGGCAACAAGGTTCCAGTATACCCGGGATACGTCTGTTCAATCCTTTGTTCGATCCTCCTGGCCCGGCCGGTGAAGTGGATTGAGGACAAGACCGGCAACCTCATTTCCACGCACTACGCCCGGGATATCTATTACAAGGGTGAACTCGCACTCCGCAAGGATGGCAAGATCCTCGCTGTTCGGTTCCACTGCGACAGCGACAACGGGGCCTTCTTCTCGGATGCTCAGCCCACGAAGTTCAAGATCGGGCTGATCCATTCCGCGTTTGCGGCCTACGACATTCCGTATGGGTACATGACCGCGCAGGGTTCGTACACGAACAAGGCGCCAGGCGGTGTCGCCTATCGGTGCTCCTTCCGGGTCACCGAAGCGATGTTCTTCCAGGAACGCGCGATCCAGGCGGCTGCATCCGATCTGGGTATGGATCAAGCCGAATTCCGGCGGATCAACCTGGTGAAGGACGATCAGTTCCCGTTCCGTACTCCTTACGGCTTCCTGATAGATTCGGGACAATACAACAAGTGTCTCGACGTGGGCCTGAACGCCATCGGTTACGACGATTTCCTGCGCGAGAAGGAAGAAGCTCGCGCGCAGGGTCGCCGCCTCGGAATCGGTATCTCGACCATGACCGAGCCACTCGGGGCGGGTAACAGCCGCGAGTACGACATTCTCGGCATCAAGATGTTCGACGCCGCGGAGCTGCGGGTACACCCGAGCGGGAAGGCGATCCTGAAGATCGGATCGAAGACCCAGGGCCAGGGTCACGAGACGACGTTCGCCCAGATCGTCACCCACGAGCTCGGCATTCCAGCTGCCGACATCCTTGTTCAGCACGGCGACACCGACAACACCCCGTTCGGCATGGGGACTTACGCGTCCCGGAGCACGCCGGTTGCGGGGGCGGCAACCGCCATGGTGGCCCGCAAGGTCCGGGCCAAGGCGCGGAAGTTGGCAGCACACCTTCTGGAGGTCTCGGAAGAGGACGTCGAGTGGGAGCTAGGCCGGTTCCACGTGCGGGGCGCCCCTAACAATGGTGTGAGCATCCAAGAGTGCGCGATGGCGGCGTACGGCAACATGCCTGATGGCATGGAGCCGGGGTTGGAGAACAACGCGTACTACGACCCGCCGAACATGACGTGGCCGTTCGCGGCGTACATCGTGACCGTCGAGGTCGACCCCGAGACGGGTGTGTGGGATGTGCTGCGCATGGTCGCCGTCGATGACTGCGGTGTGCGTATCAACCCAATGATCGTTGAGGGTCAGATCATGGGTGGTATGACCGAGGCTTACGCGATGGCCAACATGCAGTTCATTACCTACGACGCTGAGGGTAACTGCGTGGGTTCGAACTACATGGATTACCTGCTGCCGACGGCGTGGGAGACTCCTGGTTTCGAGCTGCACGAGGTCGTGACTCCGTCCCCGCATCATCCTATTGGGGCTAAGGGCATTGGCGAATGTGCGGCTGTCGGCGGGCCGGCAGCATTTGTCAACGCGGTCATGAACGCCATTGATGACACCGGAGTGCGGAACATTGACATGCCGCTGCTTCCGGACCGCGTTTGGGAAGCCATTAAGTACAAGCGCGATATTTCGGGAGCACCGCCGGTTAAGTCCGACAGCTGACAAGACTGGATGGATAGGTAGATGGCCATGGACGGGTGGGACGTCCTCGAGCATGCCCGCGAGTTGTCGAAGCGGGGTGAGGCGTTTGCGCTAGCTACCGTTGTGTGGCGGCGTGGCCCGTCCTCGGGCAAGGAGGGTTGCCGGGCTGTCATCACAGCCTCGGGGCAGGTGTTCGGTTTCATCGGTGGTGCCTGCGCCGAACCGGTGGTTGTCCGCGAGGCTCGGCACATTCTCGCAGAGGGTGTGCCGCGCCTCGTGTTCCTCGGCACAGCCGAGGAACACGGGGAGATGGCAGTGCGGGAGGGCATCAGCTACGTACCGATGTCCTGCCAAAGCGAGGGAGCCTTGGAGATCTACATTGAGCCTGTAGAGCCCAAGACACACTTGGTAGTCGTCGGACGGTCACCGATGGTTGAAGCCCTCGTGCAGATGGGCCAAGCGATCGGGTGGCGAACGGTGCTGGTAGACCCGGACGGCGGCTCTGCGGAGAGTCACCCCATGGCGCAGTCCGTCGTCAGCGAACTGGACTTGAAACTAGCCGGCGTCGATGAACGCTCACTGGTCGTGGTCGCCACTCAAGGTCATCACGATGAGGAAGCAGTAGAGCAGGCGTTGATCGCTGGCCCTGCCTACGTTGGTCTGGTGGGGTCTCGGCCGCGAGCCAAGGCGGTAATGGAGTACTTGGAAGGCCGGGGTTTGTCTCGGGAAATGCTCGACCGAGTGAAGGTACCGGCCGGTTTAGATCTTGGGAAGGTCGCGCACCGCGAGATCGCGGTGGGAGTGCTCGCCGAGTTGGTGAAGCTCAGAGCTGCTGGTGAGCTAGGTAAGGGTGTGCGACCAGAGATGCCGGAGATTGCCGAGGCGGTGGACCCGGTGTGCGGCATGACAGTGGACATTCGCTCCGCGCGTCACAAGGTGGACCACGACGGAAGCACGTACTATTTCTGCTGTCCGGGATGCCTAAAAGCATTCTCGGAGGGCCCCACCGCATTCCTGGGGTCGGGAGCAAAGTCGTGAATCGCAAGTTTGGATCCCACAGCCTGTTGATAAGGAGAGCGAGTAGTCGATGCTGATCGAGAGCGAGTTCGAGGTTGCCGCGCCGCTCGAGCAGGTGTGGAAGCACATGCAAGATGTACCCCGGATCGCGCCCTGCCTGCCCGGCGCCGAGCTCACTGATGTCAACGGCGACGTGTACAAGGGTCGCGTAACGACCAAGATGGGCCCGGTCAAGATGCAGTTCTCTGGCACTGCCCAGATCGTTGAGCGCAACGAGTCCGCCAAGCGGATTGTGATGGATGCGTCCGGGTCTGAGGAGAAGGGTAAGGGCCAGGCCAGCATGAAGGTGACCTCGACGATGGTTCCCGCTGGAAGCGGAACACGCGTCAAGGTGACCCAGGATCTCCAGCTCTCCGGCGCAGCAGCGCAGTTCGGCAGAGGCATGGTTCAGGACGTCACGAGCGTGATCATGCGAAGCTTCGCCAAGTGCATCGCGGACGACATCGGGCGCGCCCATCGGGGAGAGGCACCGTTGGAGCGTGGTGCGGCCGTTCCAGTCAAGGGCTTCAGCATCGGCATGCAGGCCATGATGACGGCCCTTAAGCGGTTCTTCGGCGGACTCTTCGGCCGGAAAAGCTCATGATAACGATCGGTGAAGAAAGAGAGGCCGGGCATGTTCTTGTGGTGGATTGGTAACCTGATCCTACTTGTCGTCGCGTTCGTCGTGTATGTGTTGATGCAACGTATCGTCAAGCCGGTAGATCGAATCCGGGAGACAGTGGACGCCATCCTGTACAACGGCGTCATTCTCACTGGCGAGCTCGACAACGTCCCAGACCTGTTGGCTGAGACGGACAGCACGGTGAAAGAAGTCTCCATTGGTGCGACCCGTTACGTGAAACGGGTCGGTCATCTGCTGGGCGCATTGGGAGTCTAGCTAGCAGACCTGAGGTTCGAATGAGGAAGAGGAGGTAGCCGTGCCTTTAGTCGCATGGGTCACGCTGGTGCTCGTTGCGGTGGTCGTGGCAATCGTCGGGCTTTCGCTCTTGAAGGTAATTTCGCAACTGAAGCACGTTTCCTGGACGCTCGGAGCGATTATCGTCGGCGTCAATGCGATCGCGTACCAGACAAGGACGGTTCCCGAGGTTTTGCCTTCGGTTAACGCCAACCTCGCTCCGGTTCGATCCATGGCTGAACAAGTTTAGGACTCCACCAACGACCAGTGAGGTCGGGGTTGGGACCAGATTAAGGGGCATGATATGCACGAGTTCAACTGCGGTCACCAGGAATGCGCCTCCCAGTTCACGTCGTCCGACAAGGACAATTTGATGCGGCAGGTTGCGGATCACCTGAAGGAGGTCCACAACGTGCAGACAGCGACCCAGACGTTGTTGGGCTACCTGGAGACCACCTGCGTGACCACCACACCGGATCGTTAGATCTTGTGATGCCGGCCTGAGAACAAGGAAACTGCTACCGAAAGGAGGGCTGCGGGATGATGTTGCTTTTGGAACAGGCGCCCGGGCCCGGTGAAGCGCATCTGTTCGGCTGGTACCTGGGCTTCGCGATCGCTGTCGTGGTGATCACGGCGGTGGTTGCACTGGTAGCCCCGGTTCTAGTCCTTGCCGCTCGGATCGCTCGTCAGGCACCCCAAATCAATGCGGCGCTGCAGCAATCATATCGGAACACGCTACCGTTGGCAGACCTGCGACAGACGATCGACCACGCTGAGGTTATCATCGGCGGTCTGGAACGTGGCCGTGCTCGGCTGGGAGGTTAGCGATGCCATTTATATTGGGGTACGCAGGCGCGCCTGATGGCTATGCTCCTGAAGAGGCCACGTTCTGGTGGCTCGCTATACTCATGGGCGTCGTCGTCTTGGTCGTGGTTATTTTATTGCTGAGCTCGCTTGTGTCGATGGTGAAGTCTATCGATCGCAGCGTGGTAGGCGTACGGGACACCCTCCGAGCTATTCCGGAGAATACCGCCAATTGCTCGCTCATTCCTATCACTGCTGACAGGGTCGACGCGGTATTGGCAGAGGGTCTGCAGCATCACTTGTTCCTAACCAGGGTTTTGACTGGTTCAGGAACGCCGGTTGGAAAGGGCTAGATATGACTCTTATTGTCCTGACCGTAGTCGTCATCTTGGCACTGACCGCTGTTCTGGCGATTTTTCTCTTCATCATCGGCGTGCTCCTCAATCGGGTCGCAGACAACCTCGATGACTGCTTGGGGAACGTTAAGCTGATCGCCAAGCAGGCCGAGACGATCATCCCCGGTGTTGAGCACATCAACCGCACTGGTGGGGTTGTTGCAGGCGCGCTGCCGCTGCTGTACGGCGGTGCTGAGCGCATCGCAACCAAGTTGGCTCCTCCCGTTCCAGCTCCGGTTAACGGCCACACCAACGTGCCAGCTTCGGGTCGGCGCCGTTCTCGTCTGATGGACACGGTTGGCATCCGCGACCGGCACCATTAAGGATCTCTTTCAGTCCTCCGTCGGTAGCAGGGGATTGGTAACAAATAGTGGGCAGTGACCATGTGGTCACTGCCCACTATTACGTCCTACTACAGGTCGTTTACTTGGATGCTTCGTCGCCGGGCGTACTGCCAGTAACAGCATTGCCACCTGCCCCACCGCTACCGACTGCGTTTTGACTCGGGCCACCTCCGGGCCCTCGTTGGGCGAGCGGTCCAGTCAACTCGGACTGATACGATCCGATCCACTCGTCCTTCCATGCCGTGTCGTACTTCTGCTCGTTGCAGTACGGGTTGTAGACGGCGGTGAGCTCCTGGGTGATCTGCTCGCGGTGCGAGCGAGCCCAACCGGCGACCTCGTAGGTGCAGATGTGCAGCTTCCAGCGCGTGCCGGCCCGGCCGATCCAGCAGTTCGCCCGCGGATGCTTGAACGGGAAGCCAGCCTCGGCCATGTTGTCTGCGTGGCCTACGTAGATGACCGCATACCGATCGGGCTTGTTCTCGGCATCGTGTTTGTACATGATCGCGAAAACAGCGGGTCTAGCGGGTGGTGTCCAGCCGCCGAGGATCCGCGGACCCTCGAACGAGTAGCCGGCTAGGGATCCAAGGCGAATCATTTCCGAACCTGCGTGTTCATCTAAAATGTCCTCGTGTTGTGTGACGCTCGGCTGAGGGTGCTATGAGCCGAGCGTAGGACGGCACATGCCTCGGCGTCACAAGTCGTCGGCTTCGTCCTCGTCCTCGCTCGTAGCCTCGACGCGCACGATCGGGTAGACCGGCAATCCGGCCTTCTCCACTGCGCTGACGAAGTGTTCCTTGCCCTTAGTAATCGCGTCCTCGCGGTTGTCGGCGAACACGATGACCTGGGCACCATAGCGGTTGGTGCCGATCCCAGTTGCGATGCCGTTCATGGGCGCGACTGCGTCGGCCAGCTCGACGACCTCTTCCAGCTTCATCACGCGGTCACCCTGCGCCTCGATACCGACGCTCCATCTGATCAACATAGACTTCGGTCTCCTAGCCGAGCTGCGGAAGTAGGACGGCGAGTTCTTCGAGGCTGCTCAGGTCGTGGCCCGATAGAATCACGTCAATGTGTGGTGCGGCCGCCATCATGCCCACGGTTTGTGGCTGATAGTCGGGATTGTCGCCCTTGTGCGGGTTCATCCACACAATGTTGTGACACAACCTAGAGAGCCGCTCCATAGAATCCGAGAGCAGTTCAGGATCGCCCCGGTCGAGGCCATCGGAACAGATCACCACGACGCCGCCGCGGCACATTCCGCGACGGCCCCACTTGCGTAGGAATAGGTCGATCGCCTCGCCGATTCGCGTGCCGCCTTCCCAGTCGACCACCAGCTTGGCGGCGCGCTCTAGCGCCTCGTCCGGCTTGCGGCTTTGCAGTGGCTTGGTGACGTGGGACAAACGTGTTCCGAAGCAGAACACCTCGACTTTTTGGGAGGCGCGCTTCGCGGAGTAGGCGAACTGCAGCAACGCTCGAGAGTAGTTCGACATCGAACCGGATACGTCGAGGATGAGCACAAGCGGACGCAACCGCACTCTACGTTTCCGCCAGTAGAGGTTGACCATCTCGCCGTTGGTGCGCAGCGACTCACGGATCGTACGGCGCATATCGGGCCTTCGGCCGTCAGTCGCGGTCTTGGTGCGGCGGGTGCGCCGTTTGGGTGGGGTGAACTTGATGCGCGCCATGATGCGTCGGATCGCAGCGAGCTCTTCTTCAGTGCACTCGCCGAAGGAACGATGTTTGAGCGTCTCGACATTCGACGCCATCAGGCCGAGCAGGACTTCCTCCTCCTGCTCCTTGCCGGGCTCTGCGGCCGGAATCTGGAACGTCGCCTCAGCTTCAGCAGCCGCCTGAGCCTTGACCTTCAACATCTGTTGGACCGGGGCGTCGGACGCGAGGAAAAACGATCTGAACACCTCGTTGTACACAGGCAGATCTTCGCGTCGCGTGATCATCGTCGTCCGGCCGGCCCAATATAGGTCGACGAGGTCTGTTGGATCGAGCGGAGCCATGGCGGCGCAGTAAGTCAGGATATCTCCCGACCCGACCGCTAATCCCTTGGAGCGTAAAGCGCGGCCAAAGTCGACGAGCACCGTAACGAAGCCATTGTCACGTGACATCGGCGTTAGACGGATCCGTGAAGTGTCTTAGGCATTGGACGTCACTTCGCCTAGGTTGTCCCTTACCAGCTCAAGATCGTCGCGATCCTTGATGATCGAACCAAGAGTGACATCGGCGGCCCTGGCAGTCAGGCCGGTCTCACCCAGGAACGACAGCGTGCGAGCCCAGTCGATAGTCTCAGCCACGCCAGGGGGCTTCGCCAGGTCCATTTCGCGAAGCCGATGGACAGCTGCAACGACCTTGCGGGCGAGTGCTTCGGATACCTCGGGAGCCTGCACAGTGACGATTTCGACCTCTCGGTCAGGATCCGGGTAGCCGATCCAGTGGTACATACAGCGGCGCTTCAAAGCGTCATGCAGATCGCGCGTGCGGTTTGAGGTCAAGATCACCAGCGGTGGATTCTCCGCCTTAATGGTGCCTATCTCAGGGATGCTGATCTGGAAGTCGGACAGTACCTCCAGCAGGAATGCCTCGAACTCGTCATCGGCGCGGTCGACCTCGTCGATCAGGAGTACGCACTGGTCGCCGGCCTGGATGGCCTGCATCAGCGGCCGTTCGAGGAGGAACCGGGGACCGAACAGTTTTTCGATCGCCTCCTCCTCACCGAGGCCCTTATCCGACATTGCGCGGATGTAGAGCAGCTGGCGGGCGTAGTCCCACTCGTAAAGAGCTTGGTTGGTGTCGATACCTTCGTAGCACTGCAGCCGGATGAGCTTGCGTCCGAACACCGAGGACATCACCTTGGCGATCTCAGTCTTGCCGACGCCCACCTCACCTTCGAGGAGAATCGGTCGCTGCAGGGAAATCGCCACAAACATCGCCGTCGCCAAGCCACGGTCTGCTAGGTAGTCGCCCCGGCGCAACGTCTCGGTGAGTTCTGTGACTGTACTCGGATAGTTCATCGAGCGGTCTCCTTGACAACCTGGCGGCCGCTGAGCGGCGAGATCGGTCCTGTGCTGGAACTAGCCACGCCCACATGCGGACGTGGCTCGACACAGTGGGACTACCCCATGGAGATCCAAGCCATCGCGGCAGAATCCCAAGGGGAACTTAGTTAAGCGTTTCGTATCCGCGGCCGTCGTGTTGCATTGCGTTTACGTAGGACGTTGTCTTGGCTATGCCGGTGGTCGCCGGTGCGGCATCCTGACCGATTCGGTACGAGGTGGTGCGTTCCGATTCGGTAGTGCTGTCAGAAACCTTCGCTTCTGGTTTCTTGCGTCCGAACATCAGGTGTTCCTCCTTGGTATCCGACCCGCCGCTCGAATGACCGGGGGCTCCATGTGCTTTGTCCGCTACTCTTTCTTGTCGGACGATCCGAAGACGAGGTCGCGTACGCTGCCGGCCTCAGAATTGAGCTTGCCCTCACGCTCGAGCTTGGTCTTCCATGCGGAGCGCAGGTTGTGGCCCACCGCCTGCTTGGTCTGGTCGGGTGCCTCGACGTCGTCAGCCAGCCCCCCGAAGCCGACCGTCTCCATGCTCTTGCATGGCTTGGTGTTGCCACACGCTTCATCGAGGTCAGCGCTTGACTGACCTTGGGCTTTCCAGATGCCTCGCAGCGCCGACAGTGCCGCTGCGCCTTCGTCGCTGTCGGTCAGCTTTGCGTTCTCTTGCTCTTGGCTCATGTTCGCGCACCCTCTCCGATGCAACTAGTCAGGGGGATTGATGTGAAACCGTACCTGGCTTGGACGTTCACTGGCGAACGGCTGCTCCGTATCGCCGGACCAGGTGGCTACGATCACGCAGCCTCCTCAAACCGCCGGCTTACTTCTTCCCAGTTCACGATATTCCAGAAGGCTTCGACGTAGTCAGCGCGTGCGGCCGGATAGCGGAGGTAGTAGGCATGCTCCCACAAGTCCAGGCCGAGGAGCGGCGTCTCTTCCGCGGTGAGCGGGCTGTCCTCGTTGGGAAGGCTGTAGACGATCAGCCGGCGGCGTGCTTGAACCAACCATGCCCAACCGCTGCCGACGTGAGTGGTCGCCACGCGCGTGAACCGGTCGCGAAACGCCGTGAAAGAACCGAACTCATCCGTGATCGCCTCGGCGAGCCGACCGGAGGGCTTGCCGCCGCCATCCTTGCTTAAGACGGTCCAGAAGAAGGAATGGTTCGCGTGTCCACCGCCGTAGTTGCGCACCGCTGTGAGGGATTCCTCGGGAACCTTGCCGATGTTCCACAGCAAGCGGTCGATGGACTGGTCACCTGCAGCGGGACCGCCGCCGCTCGCGCTCAATGCCGCGTTCAACTGGTCGACGTAGCGGCGGTGGTGCTGGTCGTGGTGAATCTCCATGGTGCGCGCGTCAAAGTAAGGCTCGAGAGCGTCATACCCATACGGCAGGCCGGGAAGGCTGTAGGCGCTCATATGCCCCTTCCTGAGCTGGGACTCTTCCTGGTCCGTAGTCGCCCATCGTACACGGAAAAGCAGGGCGGGCACGCGCCCAGTGACCCCGAGCGGACCGACATAGTGATCATCTTCAGCGATCCGACTCGTGCTCACAAGCCGCTTGATGGGGACAACGGCAACCTTCGATCCGCAGTCTCTCTGCGGAACATTCGCATGCCGGACCGGATCGGTTCGGTCGGCGGTCGGTGGATGCCGACGACCGGCTTCGCTGAGGCTGGCGCACTGCAAATGGCGGCACCACTGCTGGCATTTGGCCTAAAGCCCAGCTCTTCGTCGCGGAAATCGCACCTGTGGGCGCCGTCGGCTGCCGGCAGCACTCAGGTCCGAGGTTGCTGACGGCGGCGCGTCGTATGGTCCGCCGCGGCGACAGTGGTCTCCGCAGTTCCACCCGGCGCCAACCGTCCATACCCGTGATGTCCCGGCGGTACGGCGCGCGTTCGGCCGGCCGCACTGGTGGGTGCCGACGCGGACGTCAGTGACCGCTAGTGGTCCCACCGGTGATCCCACTGGTGACCACTGTCCTGCTTACTATCTCGAGAGAGGGGGCGTTGGTGACTCCCCGAACACCACGCATGGTCCGCTGGAGCCTGTCTGCTGTCGCGGCCGTGCTGCCGATCGCAATGATCGCGCCGTGGCCAGCTCAGGCGGGCCCCGACCCGGCTTCGCCGGCGCAGGTTATGTCGCTGCAGGCTGTTGCGCCGGCGACCGAGGCAGTGCCGGCGGGCCGCGCTCCGGCCACCCAGACCGTCACGTCGACGGACCGTAGATCCGCTGCACTGACCGAGGACGCGGACGCAGCTGATGAGCCGGATCCGGATCCCGAGGCGGGTCATCGAGGCGGGAATAGCGAGCGACACGGCAAGCGGGACGGTGGGGACAAGAACGGTGGGGACAAGGACGGCGGGGGGAAGGGCAATGAGCCCAATCCGAACTGCACGCTGATCGTGCCGCCGGCGCCACTGACCGCGCAGGGCCTGGCCACACCCTTCGAGCTGGTATCAACCAATCGCCGCAAGGGTCCGTGCCATGAGGCGAACGACAACCAGTCCGCGTTCGTCGAAGCAACGATCATCGACCCGGCGACGGGTAAATTGGCGATCTACCGGCCGCTGGTCGTGGATCGGGCGACCCAACCGGCGGCGAAGCCAGTCGTGCCCACGCTGCCCGCCGGCTCCGTGGTGGGGATGTGGTTCGGGTTCCAGGGCACCACCTTGACATTGGCCGGCGCCACGGACGGTTGCGTCAACGGGTTGCGCGGCTCGCCGTTCGGGCAGTTCGCCTACTGTGGCGCCCCGGAGTTCTTTCGGGCGGCTAACGCCGCGATCGGGGCTGGCAAGCTGAAGATCCCGCCCGTCGGCATGGCCCGCGACGGCCGTTCCTGCCCTACCACGCGTGATTTCGCGATAGTCGATCAGGATCAGAGCGACAACCTGACGACCCGTTATCTGGAGCTGGCCAACGGGCGTACCGCTCAGGACAACGCGGCGAACGTCGCGGGGTTGCCCGTGCGGACGGTACTGAAAAACGCCAGCGACAACGGGTTGTTGACCGGATTCATCAACCCGGCGCTGGGCTGTACAGCCTTCACCGCACCGGATCTCACCGCAGGCGGAACGCCCGCACCATCGTTGGCGCTCAATGAGCTGCAGGCGGCGGCCACGAAGACCACTCCGATGGCGCTCATCCCGCCCAATGACCCCATGGCGCAGGTCGACGGGAAACCGAGCGTGGCCAAGATCAACCTGTATCGGGCCGGCGTGAACCAACCACCGCTGAACCCCGCGGTCGATACCGCGAAGAACTATTGCACCAACCTGATAAGCGTAGCCGCGGCACGACTGCGTCTCGATCGGGCCCTCACCATTGATGCTCCGTCCCCGGACCCGGCCGCGGCGAAGAACTTGTTCGCCTTCCTGCAGCAGCGGCTGAAGGGTGCGCTCACCGACCTGGCCTGCGTCCCAGCGCGCCGAAAGGGCTGACGACCGCCCAGAGCGGCGCCGTCAGTATAGGAATAGGAGTGGCAGAGCACTCGATGAAACATCAACAGGTCGACGTGCGCACTTGTCCCGGCTGGCTGAACTCCAGTCGCACCTTGTCACTGCGTGGAATCAAGATGGCCGCACCGTTCGCGTGTGTCCAACCGGCGGGTAGCAGAAGGTACTGATTACCGGATTGCAGCGGTACGATCTTCAGCCCGTCATAACGGAACTGGTAAGCGGAATCAGCGTATCGGCAGGTTACTTCTCGGACGCCCGGCGCTTCTAGGCTCAGCCTTTTTTCGCTGTAGACCACCACGTCTAAACGGCTGGACAAGGTCGCCTCGAACTGTTGAGCACGACCGAGGCCGACGCCGATTGCATAGCTCCCGACCGCCCAGAACAGTCCGACGCTTACCAAGATGAAAACAGCGCCCCACTCGGCCACGGCCACGGCGGGCCGCGCGTGCCGCGATACCTGCTCCGGTCGTCGCTCCGCGATGAACAGCCGCAGCAGTCTGGCGGCGTAGGTCAGCAGCAGGACGCCAAGCGCAAGACTGAGTCCGCGGCCCTCCGGGAAAGCCGGGAACACGGGTATTGCCAGACACACGAGCGATAACCCGGCAATGGCTGCAGCCGGCATCAGCGCTCGCAGTGTGATCCAGCGGGCCCTCGCAGGCAGCGCTGCGAGCACCAGTTGGTGGAACCAGAGCACGAGTAGCGCTGCCGCCGCCGCGACGATAAGTGGGGTCAGTAAGCCGTCCACACTGTTGTTCAGATAATCTTGGACTGTCAGGTCCAGGACGGTGACCTGCACGCCGAGGTACCAGAAGAACGCGGCCGCTTCCAGCCGCCCGAAGTAAACCATCAGCGCAGTGAGCAGCGTTGTGGGGGCGACCACCGACCCGGCGATCTTCAGAACCTGTTGCAGGGGAGCGGCCTCGAACACCGCTGAGTTTGCAGCGGCGCTGGACTCCGCCCGCTCGGCGACCCGAGTCCCTCCCACGTCATCGACACCAGACGCTCGAACCTGCGTTGTCGACGCGGGCGCAATTGCGACTGGCGATTCTGTTTCAGAGGACGGTTCCGCGGATTCGCCCTCTGGTGGCGTGGCGACGGTGGTCAATTGCCCGTATCAAGGCTCGATGGGCACTCGATCTTTAATGTGACTGCGCTGCCAACCGGTACCTTGGCGCCCTTCTTCAACGGTGGATTCTGACTTTGGACGATGCCGTCATTGTCATCGCATGATTTTTTCTTGATATAACTCCGCCGGATTGTCAGGCAGGTTGCCCCATGGTCCCCGCACTTGTCGGCCATGACGTCCATCCACTCTGTTACCGAGATACCATTTCCCCCGGGCAGATCGACGAGTTCGGTACCGGGCGGTGCGCCTCCCCGCCGCGCCGGTGGGAGGGCTTGAGCGGGCGGTGCCTCCGGCGCGGGTACTGCCTTGGGCTCCGGTGCAGGTATGGCCGCCGGCGCGGGTGGTGCGGCTAGGGCAGGTGGAGGGGCGGCTTGTGCAGGCTCGGGGGCCTCGGCGAGTCCGCCCTGTTCTCGTGCAGGCGCGGGCTGCGCCGCGTTCTCGGCCGCCGGTGGCGGCGCGGGGACGACCACGTATACGGGTGGGCTTCCGCACGAGATCACTAGCGCGCCACATAGCACCGACCAGATCAGCGGTGCGCGCACTCCATGAGACGACATTTCGACCCCCGTGTTGACATGGTGGTCCTCTCATAGAGTAGATCCCGCTGAGGTCGTTCTGATACCGAAATTTCGGTTAGTTTTCTGCTGCCCTTCAGCTGGGGCACTCGCAGCAGACGGTGCACTGAAGCGTCCGCCCTCCGGCGGCCAGCGCGAAGCGAGTCCGAAGGCGGCATGGGTACCGACCGTCACCAGGTGGCGGGCTACCGTGAGGCTCAGACGGCGCCCTGTTTGATCAACACACGGTGCGCTGGCCGCGCTAGCGATGGTGTTTCTCAGGGCACCACCGCAGCATCAATGAGAACGATAGTAACTAGTGGGGACGAGTCCCTGAAGTCCGTTCCATATGCCACTGAGAGCCTCGCCCGCCTTGTCAAGGGCTGACGGAGCCGAGTGGGCGATGAAGGGTCCCACCAGGTTCAACAGCACGATGATCAAGATTATGACTACGAAGAAATTCACCACCCTGAGGACCGAATGACCCACGTTTGGCGCTGCCATCAGATTACCTTCCTCTGTGTCTGGTGCGATCGTATAGCGGCCATGTCCGAGATCTGAGGGCATGCTGAGCGCCCAGACGCGTAGGCCCAGTGGACGGCGCCGAGCGCCGCCGCCAGGCGCGGAGCCAGATCGCCGTGCGTAATCACAGGCACTAGGGTACGTGCTGCGTCTAGACCCCCACGCACCGCAACGGATTACATCGCCCAGAAGGGCGAAACGTCCGCTGCGCGGTGGCCTACCGGGCGGTTGCCCGAGCGTGCTCCGGCGTACCGGTGGGGTTGTGAAGATGTGAGTAGATCAGGGTGAGGAGCAGGTCGGTGTCCACAGGCTTGGTGACATAGTCGTTCGCGCCGGACGCCAGGCTCTTCGCGCGGTCCTCCTTCATTGCTTTCGCGGTCACCGCGATGATGGGCAGGTCGGCGTAGCGGCTCAGGTTGCGGATCGCGGCGATAGTCGCGTTACCGTCCAGCTCGGGCATCATCACGTCCATCAGCACCAGCGCGATGTCCGCGTTGCGCTCCAGCGCGCGGACTCCGGCCACTCCGTTGTCCGCGAAGACGACGTGCAAGCCGTGAGCCTCGAGCATGCTGCTCAACGCGAAGACGTTGCGAAGGTCGTCGTCGACGATGAGGATCTTCTCCCCGTGGAAGCGCGACGGCGCCTCACCGCCCGCCCAGGGCGCAGAATCGGAGTCCAACTGCGGTAGCGACCGGGCAGCCGAAACCAGCTCCGGAGCTAGCTCCTCGGGGGTGGGGTCCTGCGCCGTATCGCCAGGCGCCGCCAGCTGTGATGCCTCGGCGATCTCGGGCAGGTAGAGGGTGAACACGGTGCCCACGCCGGGTTCGCTGCTCACCGCGAGCTCGCCACCGAGCAACTGGGTCAGCTGGCGGCTGATCGA
>JAVXWL010000066.1:0-14021 GCA_032230565.1 Pseudonocardiales bacterium
GCAGGTGCAATACCTGGCAACCGCCCGGCGCCAGCCTGACGACAATGACTGGGAGGAGCGAATCGCCGCGCACGTGGCCCGCAGGCCGCCGGGCTGGGACACCGTTGAGCCGGCCGACCTTCCCGGCGCTCTTCGCGCCGCTCGCGGGGACGCGGTGTTGGTTGACGACATCGCCACCTGGCTGACCGGAGAGCTGGACGACGCGGGCGCCTGGGAGCGCGGCCCGCAACAACTGCTGGCCTGCCGCGCGCGGTGCGCTGAGCTGGTATCGGTGGTGGCGGGATGCGGTGTCCGGCTGGTACTGGTGAGCGCGGAGGTCGGGCTTGGCGTCATACCGCCGACCCATGCCGGGCGGCTGTTCCGCGACGAGCTGGGCGCGCTCAATGCCGAGCTCGCCGCGGTATGTGACGAGGTCGTGCTCGTGGTGGCTGGGCTGAGCGTCAAGCTGCGCTGATCGGTATCGCACGCACCGCCAGAACGCACGATGGATGGGCCAGGATGGGCCAGGCGACGAACCCCGAACACCCAGGAGCCCCGAGTGCAGTTCCCCAGGATTACGCCACCCGACCAGCAAGCCCACCGGGAAGCGGTGGCCCGCCATGAGCAGCTCACCAAGCCGCCGGGCTCGTTGGGCCGCCTGGAGGAGCTGGGGGTCTGGGCGACCGCCTGCCAGGGGGCCTGCCCGCCGCACCCATTCGTCCGCCCGCAGGTCGTGGTATTCGCCGGGGACCATGGCATCGCCGGGTTCGGCGTCTCCGCCTATCCCAGTGAGGTCACCCAGCAGATGGTGGGCAATTTCCTCAGCGGTGGAGCGGCGGTGAACGTGCTCGCCGCGGTGGCCGCAGCGGCGGTGCGGGTGGTTGATATGGCGGTGGATTGCGACCCGGACACCGCCAGCGCACCGCCGCTGGTCACCAGGCATAAGGTTCGCCGGGGCAGCGGCGCGATCCACCTCCAGGATGCGCTCACCGACGCCGAAGTGACTCAGGCGCTGGATGCCGGCGTGGCGATCGCCGATGAGGAGGTCGACCGCGGCGCCGACCTGCTGATCGCGGGCGACATGGGAATCGGCAACACCACCCCCGCTGCGGTACTCGTCGCGGCGCTCACTGGGGCCGAACCGGTGGCGGTGGTGGGCCGCGGCACTGGAATCGACGATGCCGGCTGGATGCGTAAAACCGCGGCGATCCGGGACGCATTGCGCCGGGCCCGCCCGGTCATCACTGATCCGGTCGCGCTGCTGCGTACCGCCGGAGGTGCCGATATCGCGGCAATGGCCGGATTCCTGGCCCAGGCCGCGCTCCGGCGCACTCCGGTGATTCTCGACGGCGTGGTTGTCGGGGCCGCAGCGATGGTCGCCGAGGAGCTCGCGCCGGGAGCGCGGCAGTGGTGGCTGGCCGGGCACCGATCGGCCGAACCCGCGCACACCTTGGCGCTGGCGCATCTCGAGTTGACACCAATCCTCGATCTGGGAATGCGGTTGGGCGAGGGTTCGGGGGCGGTGGTCGCGTTGCCACTGCTGCAGATGGCAGTGCGGGTACTCGCCGAGATGGCCACGTTCGCCGACGCCGGCGTTTCCGGGCCGGCAGGTGCGCCGTTGCCCACGGGGTGAGCAGTGGACTGCGCCTCGCCGTGTCCTGGCTGACGATCTTGCCGATCGGCACGTCTGCCGAGGTAGATCGGACAGTCGCGCGCCGGGCGCTGTACTGGGCACCCCTGGTCGGCGCCGCGTTGGGTGTGCTGGCAGTGGGGCTGCTGACCGCGCTGCACGCGGTGGGCACTCCCGCGTTGCTAGCCGGGCTCGTCGTGGTGGCAGCGCTAGCCGGGCTGACTCGGGCAATGCACCTCGATGGGCTGGCCGACACCGCTGATGGGCTGGGCTGCTACGGCGGGCCGCAGCGGGCTCTGGAGGTGATGCGCGACGGGGCGACCGGGCCATTCGGTGTGATCGCGCTAGTACTGGTGCTCACGACGCAGGGAGCCGCATTCGGGGTACTCGCCCAGGTCGGCCGGCCGATCGCGGTGGTGCTGGCGCTGGTCGCCGGGCGGGCCGCCTTCAGCTGGTGCGCCCGGAACGGGATCCCACCGGCCCGTCCCACCGGGTTGGGAGCCTTGGTAGCAGACAGCCAGCCACCCGCCATCCCAGCGGCCTGGGCAGCAGTCCTGCTGGCCGTCGGCCTGGTGGCGGTCCCAGGACGCCCCTGGCAGGGTGCGCTAGCCGTCGCTGTCGCCACCCTGGCGGTGCTGGCCATCTCCGCCCACACCAGCCGCAGATTCGGCGGCGTCACCGGCGACGTCCTAGGCGCCGCCGCCGAGCTGACCACCACCCTGATCCTCGCCATTTGCGCGATGGGCTGATCCCGACATGGAGACATATCGGGCCTATCGATACGCCGTTTACCCTGATATGTCGCCATGTCGGGTAACAGCAGCAGGTTTAGGTAAGGGGGACCATCCAGTGGTGCACGTCCGGGGCGGCGCCGCGTTGGATTGCGGTGAGAGAGGCGCGCAGCGCGGTGGTGATGGGGCCGGGTGTGCCGCCGCCGATGGTGAACGCGCCGCTCGCGTGCACAACCCGCCCGACCGGCGTGATCACCGCGGCAGTACCGCAGGCGAAGACCTCCGAGATGTCCCCGGCCTGAACGCCCTTCTCCCATTCCTCGGTGGAGATCCGTCGCTCCTCGGCGGATAGCCCGTGGTCGCGGGCCAGGGTGAGCAGGGAATCGCGGGTGATCCCGGGCAGCAACGCGCCGGTGAGCTCAGGAGTCACCAACCGGGCTTGGCTGCCCTCTCCGAAGACGAAGTAGAGGTTCATCCCGCCCATTTCCTCCACCCAGCGCCGCTCCACCGCATCCAGCCAGACGACCTGGTCGCAGCCCTTGTCAGCGGCTTGCTGCTGGGCCAGCAGCGAGGCGGCGTAGTTGCCGGCGAACTTGGCGGCGCCGGTACCGCCGGGCGCGGCCCGGACGTACTCGCTGCACAGCCACACGCTCACGGGCTTGAGCCCACCGCGGAAGTAGGGTCCGGCCGGGGAAGCGATCACGAGGTACCGGTAGGACGTCGCGGGGCGAACCCCGAGACTCACTTCGGTGGCGAACAGCATCGGCCGCAGGTACAACGAGTCCTCACCGCCAGCGGCCGGCACCCAGCCGATGTCGGCGCGCACCAGTTCCCGCAGTGAGCCGACGAAAAGCTCGTCAGGCAGCTCTGGCATCGCCATCCTGCGGGCGGAGGCGCGGAGCCGAGCGGCGTTGGCCAGCGGCCGGAAGCAGGCTACGGTGTCATCCGGCTGCCGGTAGGCCTTGAGGCCCTCGAACACCGCCTGCCCGTAGTGCAGCACCATGGTGGCCGGGTCCATAACAAGCTGCCGGTAGGGCCCTATCTGGAGATCGTGCCAGCCACGTCCGGCAGTCCAGCAGATCTCGACCATGTGGTCGGTGAAGTAACGCCCGAAGCCTGGCGCGGCGAGCCTCTCCGCCCGCTGTTGCGGTGTCGTCGGAGCCGGGTGCGGCAGCCGGGTGAACAGCGGTGCGGCGCTCATGACCAGCACGGTATCCCGTCGTGCGCAGGAATGGTAGGACGTCCCACTACTTTACTGCGGGTGGTCCTACCTCGCACTCCACGCGCAAGTCAGCGGGTCAGCGCACGTGCGAAGGGACAAAGGGCGGTTTGATGACTTCGCAAGGCAGCGCCCGGCCACGGACATCGACCTCGACCCGGTCCCCGGGTCGCACGGCGGGATCGAGCAGCGCCAGTGCGATTCCGGTGTTCAGAGTCGGCGAGAAGGTGCCCGAGGTGGTCTCCCCCACATGCACACCCGCCATTGCCCGCACCGCCATGTGCGGTCGCGGGACCCCGCGCGCAGTGGCGCGCAGTCCGCGCAGCCGCCGCGACGGACCGCGCTCTCGCTCGGCGAGTAGCGCCTCCCGTCCCCAGAAGGCCGGCTTGTGCCAGCCGATCGCCCACGAGACACCACCCTGCAGCGGCGTGACGTCGGTGCCTAGGTCCTGGCCATGCAGGGGGTAACCCATCTCGGTGCGGAGGGTGTCGCGGGCGCCGAGCCCGCACGTCCGACCACCGAGTGGGCCGGCGGCGGCGAGCAGCGCTTCCCACAAGGCCGGCGCGTGCTCCCAGGACGGCAACAGTTCATAGCCACGCTCGCCGGTGTAGCCGGTACGGCCCACCCGCAGCGCGGTGCCGTCGTGGTCGACGTCGGCGAAGGCCATGTAGTTCAGGCCTGCGACGGTCAATCCCACGGCGGCGAGTAGCTCCGCAGATCGTGGTCCTTGCACGGCCAGCACCGCATACTCCTGATGCTGGTCGAGCACCCGCACCGGCCGGGGCGCGGCGGCGGCGAGCCGCTGACCGACCTCCATGGTGTTCCCGGCATTCGGCACGCAGAACACCTCGTCCGGACCGACCAGGTAAACGATGAGATCGTCCACCACGCCACCGTCCTCGGCGCAGCACAAGGTATAGAGGGCCTGCCCTGAGACGATTTTGGCGAGATCAGCAGTGAGGCAGGAGTTGACGAACTCCGCCGCCCCCGGGCCGACGACGCTGATCTTGCCCAGATGGGTGACGTCGAAAACACCGACCGCCTCACGTACCGCGGTGTGTTCTGCGACAACTCCCCCGCCGGCGTAGCTGATCGGCATTTCCCAGCCGCCGAACGCTCCCAAGGTGGCGCCGAACTCGATGTGCGAGGCGTGCAGGGGTCCGCGGTGCAGGTCGGTAGTCACGACTATGGAACGCTACCTCTACCGGGACACCACTCCATACCCGACGCGTTCCAATCCTCTGACGAGATCAACGAGGAGATCACCGTGACCACCCCGACGCTGCGCCTCACCGATGCCTCGGTGACCACCGCGACCGTCGATGCCCTTGTGGTGGGGACAATGTGCGGCGAGGGGGGTCCCCGACTCCTGCCGGGCAGCGCTGAGGTCGATGCGGCGTTCGACGGAGCACTGTGCGACCTGCTCGCGATGCTCGGTGCCAAAGGTAAGGCCGACGAGGTGATCAAGGTACCTACGCGCGGAGCGATCAGTGCTCCGTTGCTGATCGCCACCGGTCTCGGCGAGGTCAACGGCCAGCCCACCAGCGAGCAGCTGCGCAGAGCCGCTGGCGCAGCATCCCGCGCGCTGGCCGGCACCGCTCGGGCCGTCACCACCTTGTCCCGGATCGACCTGGCCGCCGCCGCGGAGGGCACTGCGCTGGGCAGCTACACGTTCACCGCCTACCGATCCCGCAATGGCGACGGGCCGCTGGGCGAGATGGACCTGTCGGTGCCGTCGGCCAGCAGCGCAGCGGCGAAAGCCGACCTAGCCCGGGCCGTCGCCATTGCCGAAGCGGTGACCGCCGCCCGGGACCTGGTGAACACCCCGCCCAACGATCTCTACCCGGCCTCGTTTGCCGATCGCGCTGTGACGATGGCACAGGCGGCCGGCCTGCGCACCGAGGTGCTTGACGAAAAGGCACTGCGGCGCAACGGGTACGGCGGCATCCTGGGCGTCGGCGGCGGCTCGTCTCGCCCGCCGCGGCTGGTCCGGCTGCACTACTCGCCGGCCAGGTCACAAGCAAAAGTGGCGCTGGTCGGCAAGGGAGTCACCTTCGACACCGGAGGCATCTCGATCAAGCCGGCGGCGAAGATGGAAGAGATGACCATGGACATGGCGGGCGCCGCCGCCGTGGTCGTCACCACGGTGCTCGCCGCCCGGCTGGAACTTCCGGTGGAGGTGATCGCCACCGTACCGATGGCCGAGAACATGCCTTCGGCCACCGCTTACCGGCCCGGTGACGTCCTGACGATGTACGGCGGCACCACCGTCGAGGTGCTCAACACCGATGCCGAGGGGCGGCTGATTCTCGCCGACGCACTGGTCCGGGCGGCGCAGGACGCTCCGGACTATCTCATCGACACCGCCACCCTTACCGGCGCCCAGATCGTCGCACTGGGCAACCGCACCGCGGGGATCATGGGCACTCCAGAGTTCCGCGACCGGGTCACCGCGATCTCCCAGCAGGTCGGGGAAAACGGCTGGGCGATGCCGCTGCCCGAACACCTGCGCTCCGATCTGGACTCCAAGCTCGCTGACATCGCTAACGTGGCGAGCCACCGCTGGGGTGGCATGCTCACCGCTGGGGTGTTCCTGTCCGAGTTCGTCGCCGATGGCATCCCGTGGGCGCATCTGGACATCGCCGGCCCCGCGTACAACACCGGCTCACCGTGGGGATATACCGGCAAGGGAGGCACCGGGGTTCCGGTGCGCACCCTGGCCGCGGTCCTCGCCGACATCGCCGACCAAGGCTGATCGCTGCCCGCTTCCGCGCTAATCCCGCCAGCTCAAAGCACTTAGCGAGAACCAGCGCTCGTGATATCGCCCACGTCTGCGGTGGTCCGGCTGTGGTGACAAGATGGCCGTGGCGCGCAATAGGTTCACCGACGTCTGCCCCAGGAGCGTCTCAGTGACAGAGACTTCAGCAAGCACCGCCGATCTGGTGATCCTCGGCGGCGGCTCGGGAGGCTACGCGTGCGCCCTTCGTGCTGCCCAGCTCGGTCTGTCGGTCGTCCTAGTAGAAAAGGACAAGCTCGGTGGCACCTGCCTGCACCGTGGCTGCATCCCCACCAAGGCGCTGCTGCAGGCTGCTGAGGTCGCTGACGCTGCTCGCGACGGCCATCAGTTCGGGGTGAAGACCGCCCTAGAGGCCATCGACATGGGCGGCGTCAACAAATACAAGGACGGCGTCGTCGCCAAGATGTTCAAGGGCCTGCAGGGCTTGGTGTCCTCCCGAGGGATCCGCTACGTCGAGGGCACCGGCAAGTTTGTCGCGCCGGACACCGTCGACGTCGATGGGCAGCGCTATACCGGGCACAGCATTGTGCTGGCAACCGGTTCCTATGCCAGGTCTCTACCCGACCTGGAGATCGGCGGCCGGTTCATCACCAGCGATCAGGCGCTGAACCTCGACTTTGTGCCGGACCGCGTGGTGGTGTTGGGCGGGGGCGTCATCGGTGTCGAGTTCGCTAGCGTGTGGCGCTCCTTCGGGGCGGAGGTGACCGTCGTCGAGGCGCTGCCACGCCTGGTCCCCGCCGAGGATGATTTCTGTTCCAAGCAACTGGAGCGGGCGTTTCGACGGCGAGGTATCACCTTCAAAACCGGGGTGCGGTTCACGGGTGCGACCCAGTCCGACTCCGGGGTCACTGTGAGTCTGGAGTCCGGGGAGCAACTCGAGGCCGATCTGCTGCTGGTCGCGGTGGGCCGCGGACCGAACACTGCCGAGGCCGGGTACGCGGAGGCCGGCGTGGCGATGGACCGCGGTTTCGTGCTCACCGACGAGCGGCTGCGCACCAACCTCCCGGGGGTGTATGCGCTAGGGGACATTGTGCCCGGGCTACAACTCGCCCATCGGGGGTTCGCTCAGGGCATCTTTCTTGCCGAAGACATCGCTGGACGTAGCCCTGCCCCGATCGACGAAAACGGTATCCCGCGGGTGACTTATTGCGAGCCGCAAGTAGCTTCGGTCGGCCTCACCGAAGCGCTGGCCAAGGACCGCCACGGAGAGATCGAGACGATTGTTTACGACCTGGCCGGCAACGGACGCAGTCAGATCCTGCGGACCAGGGGCGCGATCAAGCTGGTACGCGCCAAGAACGGTCCGGTGGTGGGAGTGCATATGGTCGGCGACCGAGTCGGCGAGCTGATTGGCGAGGCCCAGTTGATCGTCAACTGGGAGGCCTACCCGGAGGACGTCGCTGCGCTGGTGCATGCGCACCCCACGCAGAATGAAGCGCTCGGTGAGGCGCACCTCGCCCTGGCCGGCAAGCCGCTGCACGCGCACGGCTGACAACTACTTGCGGATACCCGCGGAAAACTGAGGAGTCGAGGCAACAGATGGCGTACTCCGTGGCGATGCCTGCGCTGGGCGAGAGCGTCACCGAAGGAACGGTGACACGCTGGCTCAAGCACGAAGGAGACACCGTTGAGGTGGACGAACCGTTGGTCGAGGTGTCCACCGACAAGGTCGACACCGAGATCCCCTCGCCGGCGGCCGGCGTGCTGCAGCGGATCGTTGTACCCGCGGACGAGACCGTCGAGGTCGGCGCGGAACTGGCCGTGATCGGTGATTCCGCCGATTCTTCCAAGTCCACGCCGGCTGAGTTGCCTCAGCCGGTCAGCCCACCTCCGTCGGCGCAACCACCGTCCCGGCCAGCCGCGCCGCCAGCCGCGTCCCGTGGTTCCGGGACCGCCGTGACGATGCCGGCGCTGGGAGAAAGCGTCACCGCGGGAACGGTGACCCGGTGGCTCAAGCAGGTCGGTGACACCGTGGCGATGGATGAACCTCTCGTCGAGGTCTCCACCGACAAGGTCGATACGGAGATCCCCTCCCCGGTTGCGGGCACTGTACTGGAGATCATCGCTGCGCAAGACGAAACTGTTGCCATCGGCGCCACTCTGGCCACGGTAGGCGACAGTGATGGTCCAAGCGCGGCGCCCGCACCAAGCACACCGGATCCGTCCGCACAAACCGCCGAGCCAGAGCAGCCCGCCGACCGGGCTGCAGCATCGGGCTTCAGCGGGTATGACGGGGCGGCGGGCGGCGCGCCGTATGTGACACCGCTGGTCCGCAAGCTCGCAAGCGAGCACGGTGTTGACCTGGCAACCGTGCAGGGCACTGGCGTCGGTGGCCGGATCCGCAAGCAGGATGTACTCGCTGCTGTCGAAACGCCCGAACCGGAGCCAGCTGCGCCGCCGCCACCGCCCGCCACGCCCGAACCGCAGCAACCGCCGCTCACTGCGGCGGCACCTCGCACGGCTGAGCTACCGGCAACGGTCTCCGAGCTGCGCGGCGCAACCGAGAAGATGTCCCGGATGCGCAGCGTCATCGCCAAGCGGATGGTCGAGTCGCTGCAGATCTCCGCGCAGCTCACCACCGTGGTGGAGGCTGACATTACCCGTCTCGCCCGCCTGCGCGACCGAACCAAAAGGGACTTCGAGGCCCGAGAAGGCGTCAAGCTGTCGTTCTTGCCATTCTTCGCCCGCGCCACGGTCGAGGCACTGAAGCAATACCCGAAGGTCAACGCCTCAATCGATACTGATAAGGGCGAAATCACCTACCACGGCGCGGAGCACCTCGGCATCGCCGTGGACACCGAACGCGGCCTGCTCGTGCCGGTGATCCACGACGCGGGTGATCTCAACATCGCCGGACTGGCTCGCCGGATCGCCGACCTCGCCGAGCGGACCCGAACGAACAAGATCACTCCGGATGAGATGAGCGGCGGCACGTTCACGCTGAGCAACACGGGCTCGCGAGGGGCGCTGTTCGACACACCGATTATCCTGCAACCGCAGGTCGGGATTCTCGGTACGGGCAGCGTGGTCAAACGACCGGCCGTGCTCGCTGGCGAGGACGGCGACGCGATCGCAGTTCGCTCGATCATGTACCTGGCGCTGTCCTACGATCACCGGCTCGTCGACGGAGCAGACGCCGCCCGATTCCTCAACACCATCAAACAGCGCCTCACCGACGCCGTATTCGAGCTGTAGCACTCCCGCTCAGACCATTCGGCTGGCGAATAGCGGTTTGAGCTCTTCAGGATCCCCATTCGCCAAGCGAATGGCGATCCGGTAGGAGAAAGATGCACATGCGCATTGCGATCGCGGGGTCATCGGGGTTGATTGGTAGTGCGTTGGTCGGGTTGTTGCGACAGGCGGGTCATGACGTGATTCGGTTGGTGCGGGGGCGCGCGGGTAATCCGGACGAGCGGGCTTGGGACCCGTCGGCGGCAACGATGGACGCCGGCACGTTGGACGGCGTCGACGCGGTGGTCAACCTGTGCGGCTCGGCGATGGCCGATCGGCGCTGGTCCGGGGAGTTCAAGCAGGCCATCCGGGACAGCCGGATCGCACCCACTGAGGTACTCGCCGCAGCGGTCGCTGAGCATCGGGTGCCGGTCCTGGTCAACGCCTCCGGGGTGGGTTACTACGGCGACACGGGAGACCGGGAGGTCGACGAGACCGCCCCGGCTGGTGCGGGGTTTCTCGCTGGAGTCTGCCGTGACTGGGAGGCGGCCACGGCGGCCGCGGAACGGGCCGGAGCGCGGGTGGTGCGGCTGCGCACCGGCCTGGTGATATCTCCGTCCGGCGGCTTGATGGGACAGCTCAAACCCCTGTTCGCGGTCGGGTTGGGTGGCCGGCTGGGCAGCGGGGCACAGTACATGCCGTGGATTTCGCTGGCCGACGAAGTCGGTGCGATCCGCTTCGCCGTGGAACACGACGAGCTGGCCGGCCCGGTTAATCTCAGCGGCCCAAATCCGGTGACCAACCAGGAGTTCACCAAGGCGGTCGGCGAGGTGATGCACCGGCCAGCCCCGTTGGTGGTGCCTGGTTTCGCGCTGCGTTTGATCCGCGGTGCAGAACTGGTGGACGAGATGGTGCTCACGGGGCAGCGTGCGGTGCCTGCGGTACTGCGCAGACACCGCTACCCCTTTCAGCATCCGACCCTGCAGGCGGCGCTGGCAGCTGCACTGAAGTAGCCGATGGATGCCGCTGACTGGCGTAACCTCGCGTCCACGACGTCGCTACTCAATGGTCAGGTGCACAGAGAAGGTGCAGGCGGTGAGCGGATGGAGCGCGGCCGACGTGCCCGATCAGGCCAGCCGCACAGTGCTTGTCACCGGAGCCAACTCCGGCCTGGGCCTGCAGACCGCCATGGTGCTCGCCGGGCGCGGAGCGACGGTGCTGATGGCCTGTCGCGACCCGCAACGCGGGCGCGCGGCGTTGAATCGGGTGCGGGCCAAGTCCGGTGCGGCGGATGCCACGCTGATCCAGCTCGACCTGGCTGACCTCACCTCGGTCCGCAAGGCCGCAGACGAGGTCCGCGCGATCACCGGAGACCGGTTAGACGTGCTGGTGAACAACGCCGGAGTGATGGCGTCTCCGCCGCGGCGCACCGCCGACGGCTTCGAGTTGCAGATCGGCACCAACCACCTCGGGCATGCCGCACTGACCTGGCTGCTGGCGCCGGCGCTGCTACCTGGTGCCCGGGTAGTAACGGTATCCAGCCTCGCGCACCGGGGCCGTGGCCTGGACGTCGGTGATCTGAACTTCGAGCACCGGCGATACAACTCGGTCGCCGCGTATAGCGCGTCGAAGCTGGCCAACCTGCTGTTCACCTTCGAGCTGGACCGGCGGGCTCAACGAGCCCAGCGAGGCCTGTGCGTGGTCGCAGCCCATCCGGGCCTCAGTGACACGGAGTTGGTGGCCAACACCACCCGGATGCGGCTAGGCAGGCCGTTCGTCGAAATCGCGCGGTGGAGCAACAAGCTGATCAGCCAGGGCGTCGTCGCGGGTACGTTGCCGCAGCTCTACGCAGCCACCGCAGTCGACGTCCGCAGCGGGGAGTACTTCGGCCCGACCAGCCTCGGGCAGACCCGGGGAGCCCCCGGCCGGGTCGCGGCGAGCGATGCCGCGCGCAACGAGCACACCGCCTGGCTGCTATGGGAACGCACGGCGGAACTGACCGGCGTGACGCCGGACCCCGCGTAGGGTGGCGCTGGTGACCATGCCAGCCCCAGAGCTCGACCCCGGCGGGCGCAAACTGCTGCGTCTGGAGGTTCGCAACAGCGCAACACCGATCGAGCGCAAGCCGCCGTGGATCCGGATCCGGGCCACGATGGGGCCGTCGTTTCGTGAGCTGAAGAGCCTGGTGCGCAGAGAGGGACTGCACACGGTCTGCGAAGCGGCCGGCTGCCCCAACATCTACGAGTGCTGGGAGGACCGGGAGGCCACCTTCCTCATCGGCGGCGACCAGTGCACCCGGCGTTGCGACTTCTGCCAGATTGACACCGGCCGCCCAGCCCCGCTGGACCGCGACGAGCCACGGCGGGTCGCCGAATCGGTGCAGGCGATGGGGCTGTGCTACTCGACGGTCACCGGGGTAGCCCGGGATGATCTGCCCGACGGCGGCGCCTGGCTGTACGCCGAAACCGTCCGGCAGATCCACGCGCTCAACCCCGGCACCGGGGTGGAGCTGCTCATCCCGGACTTCACCGGCCACCCCGAGCAGCTGCGCGAAGTGTTCGACGCCGCACCCGAGGTATTAGCGCACAACCTGGAGACGGTGCCCCGAATCTTCAAGCGGATCCGGCCGGCGTTTCGCTACCAGCGGTCGCTGGATGTGCTGCGGGCTGCTCGCGGCGCGGGGCTGGTGACCAAATCCAACCTGATCCTGGGTCTTGGCGAAGAGGCCGATGAGGTCACCGCTGCGATGGCCGACCTGCATGCGGCGGGGTGCGAGCTGCTCACGCTCACCCAGTACCTCCGGCCCTCGGCTCGGCACCACCCGGTGGCGCGCTGGATCCCGCCGGCGGAGTTCGTCGAGCATGCCCACGCCGCCGAGCTGATGGGTTTTACCGGTGTGCTCGCCGGGCCCCTGGTGCGATCGTCCTACCGAGCAGGGCGGCTCTACGCGCAAGCCGTCGCGCACCGTGGAGGTCGGTTGGCCAAGCCCCGGTGATCTGCACGTATCCTAGAGCCATGCCCGCCAAACCTCCCCCGAAGCCGGCAGCTGGGACTAAGAACAAAGAGGCGGCTAAAGCCGCGAAGCTGGAGGCCCGCGCGGCGTCGAAGCAACGCCGGGCGCAGGTCCTCGAGGCGTTCAATATTCAGCGCCGCGAGGACAAGATCCTGCTGCCGCTGATGATCGGGGTGTTCCTGGGCATCACTGCGTTGGCGTTCGGGGTGGGTTTCCTGTTCGGACAGCAGTGGATCTCCCTACCGCTGGGAGTCACGCTGGGGGGGCTCGGCGCGATACTGATCTTCGGGCGGCGCGTTCAACGCAATGTGTTCGCCAAGGCAGAGGGCCAGCCGGGTGCTGCGGCCTGGGCACTGGAGAACTTGCGCGGGGGGTGGAAGGTGACGCCCGCAGTGGCGGGCACCACGCAACTCGATGCCGTGCACCGAGCCATTGGGCGTCCCGGGGTCGTGCTGGTCGCCGAGGGAGCCCCGCACCGGCTCAAGCCACTCCTGGCTCAAGAGAAGAAGCGAGTAGCACGGCTGATCGGCGACGTACCGATCTATGACGTCACGGTGGGCAGCGGCGAAGACCAGGTCTCGCTTGCCAAACTGCCCCGGCATCTGGCCAAACTGCCGCGCAACGTCGATAAGGCGCAGATCGCCGTGCTGGAAAACAAGCTGGCAATCCTCGCCACCCGTGGCGCCGCGATGCCTAAGGGACCAATGCCGCCGGGCGCCAAGATGCGCAATGTACAGCGTGCCGTGCGCCGGCGCTGAACGCTCAGCGAGTCCGCAGCACAATCGTTCCGGCAGCGCGGTCATGCAGACCACGGCCGTCGAGGTTGTACACCACTGGTGGAATCAACAGACACAACAGAACAGTGCGGATCACCGCGGCACCAAAGCCGGCGCGGCGCCCGTCCAGCAGCGCTACCCGTAGTCCGGCTGCGGCGTGCCCAACGGTACGACCGGCGATCGCGATCGAGACCACGGTAACAAGTGCAAACAGCGCCAGCGCCGAGAACGCCGGGTTCTTCGTGAACAGTTGCGCCGCCACAGAACAGGGCAGCCAGTCGATGATGATGGCCAGGATGCGGGGGCCGAAGCTGGCGGCCGAGCCGGGTCCGCGCTCGGGCAGTCCGAGCCGCTGACCGGGGTAGTCAGGTCCGTCGGTGTCCGTGGTCGGGTTCTCCGGGAGTTGCTCGGTCGGGCCGGTCAGCCAGCTCTGGGTCCATCTACTCACTCGACTAGGGTATGCCGTCGATGGCCTAGCGTCGTCCACCACCTGCCCTTTAACCTTGGCGAAACATCAAGGTAATGGTCGCGCAACACTCCGCTCTTAGGTTCTCGGCGAGTGACCTGACCGATCACGTCGATCCACAGCACAGCGCACGAAGGAGTGAACGACGGTGTTCTCCAACTCCGATGAGGTCCTGCGCTTCATCGCCGACGAGGATGTCGAGTTCGTCGACGTCCGCTTCTGCGACCTGCCGGGCGTCA
>JAVXWL010000172.1:0-2837 GCA_032230565.1 Pseudonocardiales bacterium
AAAAACGGTCACGAGGCTGGCGCTGCGACGATCGCTTTCCACCTCGAACTGCGCCACGGGACCAGTCCCGCGGTCTCGACGATCTGGCGAATCATAAGCCAACGCGGGTTCGTCACCCGCAACCGCAAAAGCGCCCCAAGAGCAGCTATCTGCGGTTCGCCGCCGAGCAACCCAACAAACGTTGGCAACTCGACATCACCCACTGGACACTGTCCGACGGCACCGACGTGGAAATCCTCAACCTCCTCGACGATCACTCCCGACTCTGCGTCGGCAGCGACACCCTGCGGGTGTTCAAAGCCCACGACGTCGACGACAGCTTCCGCAAAGCCGCTGCTAGCTACGGCGATCCGGCCAGCATGCTCTCCGACATTCAAACCCCCGAGTAGTCAAAAGATACCGAGCCCACCACTACTGCCGCAAACGCGCCACCGACCATGCCAGCTTTACAACGGCCCGGCGAGTAGACGTCCACGCCGCTGGCCCGAGAGAACCCGGCGTGCCCCCCATCTCGCTGCCCTGCTCCCAGGTCAGGGTTTCGACCAGCTCGGTGGCAGGTGGTGGTGGCGTCGCGACGCCCGGCGGGCACCGCCACCGGCACGGTGAAGCGGGAGGTCCGTCTCCTCACGAAGTGGAGCCTCCGGAAAACCCAGAATTATTCACCAGTCGTCGTTTGTGCACGCTAGGGCGCTGTTCGTGCCGGCTCTCTTCCCCGGACGCGCAGGGAACACGATAGTGAGCCAGGACAGTGCTGGTCGCGTGTCCCAGGGGCCACACGGGTCCTAGGCGAGGCCCAGTTTGCTTCAACAGGTCGTCCAACGTGAGGAGATGGCATGGCTATTGATTTCACACTTACTGCTGAGCAGAAGAAAATCCAGGCGGCAGCACGCGAGTTCGCACAGGACGTCCTCGCCCCTGTAACGCAGAAGATCGACGAGGAGCCGGATCCGTTGCGCGGTTTCCAACTCGCTAAACCCGCTTACGCGGAGGCGTGCAAACGGGGCATCGCGTTCTCCATGCTGCCCAAGAATTATGGCGGCGGCGGGCTGTCCAACGTTGACTTCGTGATCGCTGCGGAAGAGATTCAGGCAGTCGATCCCGGCTTCGGGACGACCGTGCTGGTCAATGGTTTGGGTCTGATGCCCGTGTGGTACTACGGCACCGAGGAGCAGAAGGAGCGCTTCATCCGGACAGCGACCACCGATACCAGCGGCGAGTTCATTGTAGGGTACGCCGCGAGCGAACCGCCTGGATCGCCGGGAGGCACCGCGAATTTTGACGCCCCAGCGATCGGCGGGGCGGGCATGGGCGTCACCGCGACGCTTGATGGCGACGAGTACGTCATCAATGGCCGCAAGTACTGGCCGTGCAATGTCGGGGGCTGGGACAACGGCGGCGCGAATCTCAATCTCGTCGTTGTGCGCACTGACTCCTCCGCTGGTGGGACGTCGGGCCTGTCCGCGATTGTGATCGAGCGCGGAACTCCCGGTATCACCTACAACTCGATCAGCACCTCCGCTCAGCGCAGCGCTCCGAACTGCGAGATCATCTTCGACAACGCCCGCGTGCCGGCGGCCAATATGATCGAGGGCGCCAAGGGTAACGGTGACCTGCTGATCAACCGCAACTTCGCATGGTCGGGTCCGGTGGCGGGTATCGGGGCTGTCGCGGTAGCGCGGGCTGCCTACGAGGACGCGCTGCAGTGGGCGAAGACCTACACCGCCGGCGGACCCAAGCCCATCATCAATTACCAGTATCCGGGCTATGTGCTCGGCGACGTCGCCGCAAAGATCGAGGCCGCACGGTACTTCTGCTGGAAGACCGCCCACTACCTGGACCAGCACGATTACCACGGCGAGATGCTCGGCGCAATGTGCAAGATCCACTGTACGGAGATGCTGTTTGACTGCGTGTACAAGTGCATGCAGGTGGTTGGCGTGAACTCGATGGACAAGAAGTACCAGTTCCACCGCTATCTGCGGGAGGCGTCGCTGCTGCCAGTATATGACGCGGGGAACTTCGGGATGCAGCGACGACGCGTTCATGGCGTCATGGCCGATCCCTCGTTCAACCCGCGCGCCGTCATGGACGACGAGGCCATCGAGTTCACCAAGGCGATGGAGGGCATCGGCACCATCCCCGGACCCACGACGGACGAGACAATTATCAAGGTGTCGTAGGCCAGTAGCGGCACTACGACAACATCGCCTCGCGAGGGGCCGCGCCGGGGGTGCTCAACGTGCTAAGTGAGAGCACCTCCGGCGCCGCCCAGAAGCATTTCCCCGCATCACTGCTGACATTCGATATTTTTGACAATGAAGGAAGGATCTTGAGTAACAGTATCGAGCTCGTACCGGGCAACTCACTCCTTACCGCCAGCCCGGAGGAAGGTCGCGCCTTGGCGATAAAGATGGCCCGTCTTACCGTCAAAGCGACACAGCCCGACAGCGACGTGCGCGAGAGACTCCGGCCGGAGTATGCACAGCACGCCGCCTCGCTCGTCGCCATCGCACAAGTAGTCTCAACCGAATTCGCCACCATCGCAGCCGCCAACGACTATTGGCGCTGATCGTCGCCAGCGCTGTATCAATATCAAGGAGCAGCGCAGCGAGCTAGTCAGGCACCACCTGTGGGTGATGTGGACCGACTGCTTCAAGCCGTCGCACTTCGGAAGTACCCACAGCTGCAGGAGGTGTTCAATAAAGCAACCAAAGGCGGCAGGCGGGTCCGGCGTCGAGGTGTCCGCCGACCCGAAGAACGGTGAGGAGCTGCTGGACTATATCGCCCAGATCGACATGATTCCCTGGGAGACCAAGGAAACCGCATAGCATCGTAAG
>JAVXWL010000204.1:0-3341 GCA_032230565.1 Pseudonocardiales bacterium
CTCCGAGGGCTACCACGCGGCTCCCCGGGGGCAGGCCTGGCAACCCCAGCCGGCGGTGAGACTGTGCGGGTGAGCCAGGCCGACGAGGTCGACGACACTGCCGTGCCCGGTTCATCGCGATGGGCGCCTACGGCGAGGTCATGCTGCGCTTTCAGCTCCTGGAGATGAACTACTGGAGCATCCTCGCCGCGAGGAAACCGCCGGGGATGAGCCTCGACCAGTACATCGCGAAGCTGACCGAGTGGGACCGGCAGACCGGCGAGCGACTAATCAAGGTGCTCGGCCTGCCGGATGAGCTGCGCGACGAGGCGATGACCGCGGTGAACACCAGGAACCTGCTGGCGCACCGGTTCCTTCGGGAGCGGGCAGTGTTTTTCAGTGATCCACAGGCCAGCCACGAGGCGGCCAGGGTGCTGGCCGAGGTCGAGGTAAAGATCAACGAGTTCGAGGAGCGGCTGAACGCCCACATGCGGGAGCTGGGCATCGCGGAGCTGGACGAGTCCGAAATCGAAGCGCTGGGGCTGGCCGAGCCCCCATACTTCGCGACATGGTCGGCCCTGCCCGGCGAGGGCGAGTAGGGACCGACATGGTGGAGATCGCCGCCTCGGAGGCCGACCCGTTCCCGGCTCCGCAGCGGTGCCAGCCCGGCGGATCCATCCAGGTGGGCCGTCGGCACGCCGGATGGCCCACGGTCGCAGTCGTGGAGCCTGTTCGGCAGTACCAACGACGACGACGTGTACCTGGGCCCGCGCTCCCAGACACATGCAATCAAGCTGTCGCTGCACCGCAGCGGCCGCTGGCGCATGGCGTGGACCGAGAAGTACGCCAAGTCGGTCGGCATGCCTGACGACGTGGACCGGGTGCTCACACGGTGGGACCCAACGGAGGAGGTGCGGCCGGGCTGGCGGCACGCCGTGACGCTGTTGGTGACACCGGAGAGCGTGGCGCAGCAGCCCCTCAGGACAGCGAACTGAGCAAGATGGCGTTCTTCCCGGCGCCCAACCCCGACGGCGGACTATGGTTCTACATCTTGATCGGTCAGCCAGGCTCAGAGGTGGCCGTGACTGGGGCGGTCGAGATCGGCACACTGCACCTGCCGAGCGGCGGAATGGTCGGAGTGATCGTACGCCCCGACCCGTTGTCGCCGAGATCCGCGCGCAGATGCTGGCCGCAGTGACCGCAGCAGGTGCGCGCCGCACCACCGCCTTCGCCTGGGGGCCGCGGGACCGACGACGCTGTATTGCTCATCGATCCCGGCCCGGTCGAGCCGGAGCACGCCGGGCCAGTGGCAGCTAAACAGAACGACGAGCCGGGCAGGCTGACATACGTCCGGAGGGTCGAGCCCGCATCCGGAGGGGCATGGCTACCGGCGCAGACGCCCGCGCGCGACGAGTGAAACAACCAGCGTCGTGCTGTCCGCGTGCTGTAAGGACGGGTCAGTAGCGGTCGGCTGCGGTACGGCGAGGTACAAGCTAAGCGCAGGTCAGCGGGTACGACTTGGCACGGTAGCGAGATTCCCAAGCTCTAGACCAAAAACACATGCCTGCCCCTGTCCCACTCCGAGCAAAGCTTGCCGACGCGACGGGATACCCGCTTTCACCCGTATCGTGCGGCAGTCGGCTCACCCCGTGCGCCCGGTGATCTTGATTCGTGCCCTTTGTGTGCCCGTTCCCGCGGGGACTCCGGGGATTCATTGGTCCTGGCGGACAAAAGCTCACTGACCGTGCATGGGAACCCTTCCCCGCTCACACCGGGTGACGATCCGCTCCGTTGCTGCAGGAGGTGCTCCGATGCGCCTGACTGCTGAACAATACTCCTCCTCCGTGTCGCGCTAATGTCCATCGCCACCGGTACTGACTGGAGGCGGGACATGGCCGAGGTCACGGTTTGTGAGGCTCTCCTCGGAGCTGAGCTTGCGAAATGACATTGCGGAGTCGCATCGTCGAGCACCCGCCGAGGCCGAGCCGCTGTCGCGCCCGGCTGGACGCAGACGGCTCGCCGTCTTCGCCGTCTACCGCGAGCCCCGGCTGTTCATCATCTTTTTGATGGGCTTCGCCAGCGGGTTGCCCCTGGCGCTGACCGGAGCGACCCTCGCCATCTGGCTGACGGAACTGCGGCTATCGCTCACCTCGATCGGCCTGTTCGCCATGCTCGGAGTGCCGTACAACCTCAAGTTCGTGTGGTCCCCGCTCATGGACCGTGTGCAGATTCCCGTGCTGACCCGACGGCTGGGGCGGCGCCGAAGCTGGCTACTCGTCGTCCAACTCGCTCTGGTCAGCGCCATCGTAACGCTCGGCGTCACGCAGCCCGAGAAGGCGCCGCTCTGGACGGCTCTTGCCGCACTGGTCGTCGCCTTCCTCTCCGCCAGTCAGGACGTCGTCATCGACGCCTACCGAATCGAGACGGCGCGCGAGCACGAGCAGGGTGCTGCCGCCGCCATGACGCAGTACGGCTACCGGCTAGGGATGCTGGCCAGTGGGGCAGGGGCCCTTTTCCTAGCCGCGCTCCTACCGTGGTCGTGGGTTTACGCGGCGATGGCGGGACTCTTCTCGATCGGAGTGCTGACCACAATACTGGCCCCCGAACCGAAGGCCAGCGTAGTGGCGGCACCGGACGCTGACCTCCTCGGCCGTCTCCGGGAGGCGGTCGTCGCGCCCTTCGTCGAGTTCCTCCGGCGGCAGGGGGTCGCGGTCGCTCTCCTTGTCCTAGCCTTCGTCGTGCTCTATTCCCTCGGCGACGCCTTCGCCGGGACCATGGCCAACCCCTTCTACCTCAAGGTCGGCTTCAGCAAAGTCGAAATCGCGACGGTGACCAAAGCCTTCGGTCTGGGCGCCACGCTGACCGGCGTCTTCCTCGGCGGGCTCGCCGTCGGCCGGTACGGCGTGATGAAAGCACTCCTGGTGTGCGGGATCTGCCAAGCGCTCTCGAACCTGATGTTCGCCGCCCAGGCGCTTGCTGGTCACGACGTACGCGTCCTCGTCTTCACGGTCGCGATCGAGAGCCTAACCGGTGGCATGGCCTCGGCTGCCTTCATCGCATACCTGTCAGTCCTCTGCAACGTGGCCTACACCGCGACGCAGTACGCTCTGTTCACCTCGTTCATGGCCGTCGGGCGGACATTCCTCGCGTCGACCAGTGGCTGGGTCGCCGACCACATGGCCTGGGTGCAGTTCTTCGTCATCTCGACCCTGCTTACCCTCCCTGGACTCGCGATCCTCGGATGGATGATGCACCGATTCCCTGCCGACCGCCGCTAGCGGAGCTAGTGGCGTGACGCATGCCGAATCGGGTGCGCGTTGTGGAGATCTCGGACTCTGATCGGGTCGTGTCGATCGAGGCCT
>JAVXWL010000011.1:0-9954 GCA_032230565.1 Pseudonocardiales bacterium
ACAGGCATCGCACTGATCACTAGCCAAACACTAGCACAACAAAAAAACAACACAAAAAAACATGGCACTAACATTTCGGCACACTGTTGAGTTCTCAAAGAACAAGCACACACCATCACGAACCGCTTGGCAGCGATCAGATCCGGAATGAATCTACCTTCATCGTACCCCGGTCTCGTTCTGGGGGACCTCGGAAGGTCTTCCTACGAGCCCGGCGACTCAGCCTAGCTTACCAGCCGTCTAAGTCGGGCTCCCCGCGGCCCCGGCCTAACATCTCAACACCATCTCGCTGAGCGCTTCGTCCGTTCCGCTGCGGGGCGAACCGAAAGGTACGGCTAGCACACTGCAGAAGTCAAATCGGCTGTCCGCGGCTGCTAGAGCGGCTAGCGGGTGGCTGCACAGTGCCGTTGCGGTTACCAAGCCTGGTGCACGTCCCGCGCATACGGTGATGTCGCTTTGCTCGCGGGGTTGGTAGACGCTAGGTAAGAGGCTATCGCCCATTTCGGTGAAATTGGTCGTCGCCTCCGAGTGCACGCGCGCACTCAGCGTCTCCGACGTCGCGGCGGGTTCGGGCGCCGGCGGTACGCCGACACGGCCGGACTGCCAGCCACCCAAAACCGCCAAGGACGGTCCTGCGCGGCGGCGACGCCGACCCGTGGACCGGTGCGCACTTGTTCGGCAGCGATCGGATCGCCGAGCAGCAAGCGCACCGGCGAGGCGGGGTCGGTGATGTCGAGACCGTTGTGTTCGCGGCGTAGCCCGAGCAACGTTGTCAGCCGGGCCGGTCCCCGAGCGAGGTCGGCGTCGCACCGCGCGGTAGGCCGGGCCAACCGGGCGGTAGCAAGGTCGGAGACGACCTCAGCGCCGCGAAGCAGCACCGCACCGGGCTCCCCGTCAGGCAGGCACGAGATGTTGGCACAGAAGTGCAGCCCATAGACGAAATACACGTACAGGTGGCCGGGCGGGCCGAACATCACTGCGTTTCGGGCGGTGCGGCCGCGGTAGGAGTGCGCCGCGGGATCATCGGAACCGCGATAGGCCTCCAGCTCGACGAGGCGAACCACCACCTGGCCGCCGGGTCTGTCCGCGACGACCAGGCAACCCAACAGCAACCGGGCAGCTGCCAGCACGTCAACGGCGAGGTGCTCGCGGGCAAAGGTCCTAACCGTCACTAGCTGATCCAGCAACGGTGCCCGTCAGCGGCCAGCCGGGCGCGCTGCAGCTGCTCGGCTACGCGGTCGGGGGCGGTCCCACCGTAGCTATCGCGGGAGTTGATCGAGCCTGCCACATTGAGCACCCGGCGCACGTCGGTGGTCAGTTCAGGATGGACGGCGGCAAGCTCCATCTCCGACAGCTCCGCCAACTCCACCTCGCGGGATTCGGCCAGCCGCACGCATGCGCCAGCCGCGTGGTGCGCGGTGCGGAACGGCACCCCCTGGCGCACCAGCCACTCGGCAAGATCGGTGGCCAGGGTAAACCCGGCGGGGGCCAGCTCGGCGAGCCGCTCGGTCTGGAAAGCCAAGGTGCCGACCATCCCGGCCATCGCAGGAAGCAGCAATTCGAGCTGGTCGACGGAGTCGAACAGTGGCTCCTTGTCTTCTTGGAGATCCCGGTTGTAAGCCAACGGCTGCGCCTTGAGCGTGGCCAGCAGACCGGTGAGGTTGCCGATCAGGCGGCCGGCCTTACCTCTGGCCAACTCGGCCACATCCGGGTTCTTCTTCTGCGGCATGATCGAGCTGCCGGTGGAGTAGGAATCGTCCAGCGCGACATAGCCAAACTCTGCGGTGGCCCAGACGATGATCTCCTCGGCGATTCGGGACAGGTCCACCGCCAGCATCGCGAGCACGAACGCGGCCTCGGCGGCAACGTCCCGCGATGCCGTGCCATCGATCGAGTTCTCCACTGGCGCGTCGAAGCCGAGTTCGGCGGCCACCGCCGCGGGGTCCAGGCCGAGCGACGAGCCGGCCAGCGCACCGGAGCCGTAGGGCGACAAGGCGGCCCGAGCATCCCAATCCCGCAGCCGCTCGACGTCTCGCAGCAAGGCTTGGACATGGGCCCCCAGATGGTGCGCGAGCAATACGGGCTGGGCGTGCTGCATATGCGTCCGGCCGGGCATCGGCGAATCGGGGTGCGCCTGTGCCTGATCAAGCAGCGCGTCAATCACGTCCAGGGTGCCGCTGGCGATCCGGCGCGCCGCGTCCCGAAGCCACATTCGCAGCAGTGTCGCGATCTGATCGTTGCGGGAGCGGCCAGCGCGCAGCCGGCCACCGAGCTCCGGCCCGGCGCGCTCGATCAGGCCACGTTCCAGCGCGGTGTGCACGTCCTCGTCCTCGGGTACCGGGATGAAAGCGCCGGACTCGACGTCGGCGTCGAGGCGATCCAGCGCGTCGAGCATCACGGTCAGCTCATCATCGTCGAGCAGCGCAGCGCCGTGCAGCACGCGCGCGTGCGCCCGGGAGCCGCGAATGTCGTACTGGGCGAGCCGCCAATCGAAGTGCGTCGACAGGCTCAACGCCGCTAGCGCATCAGCCGGTTTGGCACTGAACCGACCACCCCAGAGCGCGCTCACAACGACCGGTCCCGTGATGTCGTTGGCTCGACCCTGCCACGCAGGTCTCGCTGTGCGGCGATCTTCGATGGTAGTCCCCACAGCTGTACAAACCCCTTGGCCAGCGACTGGTCGAAGGTGTCACCTGCATCGTAGGTGGCGAGATTGAAGTCATAGAGCGACTGCGGGCTGCGCCGCCCGGTCACCGTGGCCCGGCCACCGGCCAGCTCGATCCGGATCTCGCCGGTCACGTGACGCTGGGAGTCGGCGACGAACGCGTCCAACGCGCGCTTGAGCGGGGAGAACCATAGACCGTCGTAGACCAGCTCCGTCCAGCGCTGCTCGACACTGCGTTTGTATCTGGCCAGGTCACGCTCAACGGTGACGCTCTCCAGCTCCTGGTGCGCCGTGATCAGAGCGATCGCGCCGGGCGCCTCATAGATCTCCCGGCTCTTGATGCCGACCAGCCGGTCCTCGACCATATCCAGCCGGCCGACACCGTGGGCTCCGGCCCGGGTGTTGAGCTGCTGGATCGCTTCCAGCACCGTCACCGGGACGCCGTCGATGGCGACCGGCACACCGGACTCGAAGGTGATCACCAGCGTATCCGGCGCCTTCCACTCGATGGGATCGCTGGTGTAGGAGTACACGTCTTTGGTCGGGGCGTTCCACAGGTCTTCGAGGAAACCGGTCTCGACCGCCCGGCCCCATAGGTTCTGGTCAATAGAGAATGGCGAGCGCTTCGTGACGTCGATGGGAAGGTCGCGTTCCTCGGCGTAGGTGATCGCTTTCTCCCGCGTCCACGCGTAGTCCCGGACCGGGGCGATCACGCGCAAATCCGGCCCTAGTGCGCCGATGCCCACCTCGAAACGCACCTGGTCGTTGCCCTTGCCAGTGCAGCCGTGCGCGACCGTGCTGGCACCGTGGTACTTCGCTGCCGCCACCAGATGCTTGACGATCAACGGACGGGACAACGCGGATACCAACGGGTAGCGGTCCATGTACAGTGCGTTGACCTGCAGCGCCGGCAGGCAGTACTGCTCGGCGTATTCGTTGCGGGAGTCGGTGACCACGGCCTCCACCGCGCCACAGGCCAGTGCCCGCTGGCGGATCGTCTCCAGATCCTCACCGCCCTGGCCGACATCCACCGCGACAGCGACGACCTCAGCTCCGGTTTCCTCGGCGATCCACCCGATCGCCACCGAGGTGTCCAAACCCCCGGAGTAGGCCAACACGACCCGCTCGGCCATTCTGCTCTCCCTTCACGAGCGCGCTAGCGCCATGATCCGCTGTACGAGCTGCGCACCGGTGAGCGGTTCTCGGGCGACGACCAGGATGCTGTCATCGCCGGCGACGGTGCCGACCACGTCGGGCAGCGCCGCCCGATCCAGCGCGCTGGCCACGAAGTGTGCCGCACCGGGGGGTGTGCGCAGCACGGCGAGGTTCGCGCTCGCGTCGGCGGACACGAGCAACTCGGCCAGGACCCGCGCCAGCCGTTCAGTGCCGCGGGTCACCGCGCGCACCGGAGCGCCGTCCTCGGGGATGACGTACATCGGCGCGCCACCGTCCCCGCGCACCTTCATCGCGCCGAGCTCGTCGAGGTCCCGGGACAAGGTGGCCTGAGTCACCTCAATGCCTTCACCCGCAAGCAGCGCGACCAGCTCAGCCTGGCTGTGCACCGCGCGGTTGGTCACCAACTCGACGATGCGAGCCTGCCGGCCGACCCGGGTCGACGTCATGTTGCGCGCTCTGGGTCCAGCAACCAGGCCAACAGCGCCTTCTGCGCGTGCAGCCGGTTCTCCGCCTCGTCCCATACCGCGCTGGCCGGCCCGTCGAGCACCTCATCGGTGATCTCGGCGCCCCGGTGCGCCGGCAAGCAGTGCAGCACCGTAACCTTCCTGGCGCCACCGCCTGAAGCGCGGTCCAGCAGCTCCGCGTTGATCTGCAGCGGCCGGAACGGGGTGAGCCGGTCGAGTCCGTCGCTCTCCTGTCCCATGGAGGTCCAGGCGTCGGTGACGAGCACATCGGCCCCGTCGACCGCCGCGTGTGGATCGGTGAGCACGGTGGCGCCTCCACCGGTCTGCGCTGCCCGGTTCTTGGCGGCGAGCAGCACCTCGGGCAACGGCTGGAATCCCTCCGGAGCGGCGATACGCACGTGCAGGCCGGCGGTGGTGCCTCCGAGTAGCAGTGAATGCGCCATGTTGTTCGCCCCGTCGCCCAGATAGGTGAGGGTGAGCCCGGCCAGTTGGCCGTGCCGCTCCCGGATGGTCTGCAGGTCGGCGAGCACCTGGCAGGGATGAAACTCGTCGGTGAGCGCGTTGACCACCGGCACCCGCGAGACACTAGCCATCGCCTCGATACGGCGTTGCGCGTAGGTCCGCCATACCACGGCGTCGGCGTAGCGGGACAGCACCCGCGAGGTGTCCTCGATGGTCTCGTTGCGACCAAGCTGCATTGTCCTGGCGTCGATGATCAGCGGGTGACCGCCGAGTTGGGCGATGCCGATCTCGAAGGACAGCCGGGTCCGTGTCGAGCTCTTCTCGAAGATCACCGCAACGGATCGCGGGCCGGCCAGCGGCGTGCGACCGAACAGGTCGGCCTTGAGCTCGGCAGCTAGATTGAGAACCTCCCGCTGCTCTTCCGGCGTGAGATCATCATCACGCAAGAAGTGCCTCGGCATCGCTACTTCACCCCGTCCAGGATCGCTGGCAGCGCGCTGAGGAACTCGCGCGCCTGCGCCTCGGTCAGTACCAGTGGCGGGGCGAGTCGGATGCGATCGGGCACGGGCGGGTTGACCAGGAAGCCGGCTTCTCGTGCAACGGTGGCGACCGAGGCGGAGACTGGTCGCGCGAGCCCGATCCCGATGAGCAGGCCCGCTGCGCTGACCGAGCTGACGAGCGGGTGGTGCAGCGCCGTCACCTCTGCGGCGATCTGCTTGCCGAGCTGGGCGACGTGGTCGAGCAATCCGTCTGCGGCGATCGTCCGGAGCACGGCCAGCGCGGCGGCACAGCAGACCGGGTTGCCGCCCAGCGTGCTGCCGTGGTGACCGGGCTGCAGCAGGTGGGCCGCGGGTCCGATGCCGATACACGCACCGATCGGTAGGCCACCACCGAGGCCCTTGGCGACCGTCACCACATCGGGGGTCACGCCTGCCGACTGGTGAGCGAACCAGGTGCCGGTGCGGCCGATGCCGGTTTGGACCTCATCCAGTACCAGCAGTGCCCCGTGCGCCGCGGTGATCTCCCGAGCGGCCTGCAGGTAACCGGGGGGTGGGACTATCACGCCGTTCTCGCCTTGCACCGGCTCGAGGAACACCGCGGCGGTGTCCCCGTCGACGACCGCTTTCAGTGCCGCGGTATCGCCGTAGGGTACGAAGACCACGCCGGGCGGCATCGGCTCGAATGGCTCCCGCTTGGCGGGCTGACCGGTGAGCGCCAGCGCCCCCATGGTCCGGCCATGGAAGGCACCATGCGCCGCGACCAGGGTGGATCGTCCGGTGCGTCGAGCGATTTTGAATGCGATCTCGGCGGCCTCGGTGCCGGAGTTGCAGAACAGCACCCGTCCCGACCCGGTGGCGCCGAGTAGATCCAGCAAGGTCTCGGCTAGCGTGATCACCGGTTCGGTGAGGTACAGGTTGGAGACCTGCCCAAGGGTTTTGATCTGCTCGGTGACGGCGCGCACCACGGCCGGGTGAGCATGGCCCAGCGCGTTCACCGCGACACCGCCGACGAGATCCAGGTATCGCCGGCCGTCGGTATCCCACACCTCGGCGCCGGCACCACGGGCCAGCGCCAGCGGCGGTGTGCCGTAGTTGGCCATCAACGCGGCCTGCCAGCGCCGCTGCAAGTCCACCGTAGACATCAGGTCTCCATCTCGGGTAGCACCATCGTTCCTACTCCCTCGGTGGTGAACACCTCGAGCAGCACCGAGTGCGGCACTCGGCCGTCGATCATGTGGGCCTGGGGCACTCCACCCCGGACGGCACGTAGGCAGGCCTCCATCTTGGGCACCATCCCGGCGGACAGTGCTGGTAACAGCCTCGCCAGCCGGTCCACTGTGATTTGGGACAGCAGGCTGGCCCGGTCCGGCCAGTCGGTGTAGAGCCCCTCGACGTCGGTGAGCACGACGAGCTTCGCGGCGCCCAGCGCGACCGCCAGAGCGGCGGCAGCGGTGTCCGCGTTGACGTTGTGCACCACGCCGTCGGCGTCCGGAGCCAACCCGGAGACCACCGGGATACGTCCGGCGTTGACGATGTCAAGCACCGCGGCAGGGTTCACCGCAACCACATCGCCGACCAGCCCCACGTCGACCGGCTCGCCGTCCACGGTGGCGGTGCGCCGGGCGGCGGTGAACAGGTGCGCGTCTTCCCCGGAGATGCCGACGGCGAACGGACCGTGCGCGTTGATCAGCCCGACCAGCTCGCGGCCCACCTGCCCGAACAGAACCATCCGCACCACGTCGATCGTCTCCGGCGTGGTAACCCGCAAGCCGCCGCGGAACTCCCCCGCGATGCCCAGCCGCTCGAACATGGCGTTGATCTGGGGGCCGCCGCCGTGTACCACGACCGGACGTATCCCAGCTAACCGGAGAAACACCATGTCCTGGGCGAAAGCGCACTTCAGCTCGTCGTCGAGCATCGCATTGCCACCATATTTGATCACCACGGTGGCCCCGTGGAAGCGCTGCAACCAGGGCAGTGCCTCGGCGAGTACCGCGGCCTTGCGCCCCGCCGTGTTGATGCGGGGGCTCGTCATGACGAGTACGCGCTGTTCTCCTCGACGTAGGCGTGCGAGAGATCCGTGGTGAGGACGGTGGCCTGCCCCGCACCGAGGTGCAGATCCACCTCCACCGCGATCTCGCGCCCAGCCAGATCCGCTGTGGAGCGATCCGCTGCCCTCGCGCCGCCCTTGCAGAGCAGCACGCCGTTGATCCGGATGTCGAGGGTGTCGGCCCGCACGGTGGCTGGTGAGGCGCCTACCGCGGCCGCGATCCGTCCCCAGTTGGGATCGGACCCGAAAAAGGCGGTCTTGACGAGGCTGTCCCGAGCGATTGCGCGAGCTGCAGTGAGCGCGTCGTCCTGCCCAGCCGCTCCGCGCACGGTGATCGAGATCTCCTTGGTGACACCCTCGGCGTCGGCTTGCAAACCCTTGACCAGCTCGTGGCAGACCTGCTGCACCGCAGTGGTGAACTCGGTGCGATCTGGGATGGTTCCGGAGATGCCGGAGGCGAGCAGCAGCACGGTGTCGTTGGTCGAGCAGGTGCCGTCGATGTCCAGGCACTCGAATGTCTGGGCTGTGGCGCTGCGCAGCACCGCGTCCAGGGTGGACTCGTCCGCGGCGGCGTCGGTGGTGAGCACGCACAGCATGGTGGCCAGGCTGGGCGCGATCATGCCAGCGCCCTTGGCGAACCCGCCCACTGTCCAGCCCGCGCCGGTGACCACGGCCTGTTTGGCGACGGTGTCAGTGGTCAGCACCGCGGTGGCGGCGGCCAGGCCGGCTTCCGGCGTCGCGGCTAATTCAGCCGCGGCTTTGTCGACTCCTGACAGCACTGCATCCAGCGGCAGCCGCTCGCCGATCAGTCCGGTGGAGCAGACGGCGACCTCGATGGCGCCGCATCCCAGCACCGTGGCGACCCGGTCAGCGGTGGCGTGGGTGTCCTGGAACCCGCCAGGGCCGGTGCAGGCGTTGGCTCCGCCGGCGTTGAGCACGACCGCCCGCAGCCGCCGCTCGGTGAGCACCTGTGCCGACCACAGCACCGGCGCCGCCTTGACCTGGTTGCGGGTGAACACCCCGGCGGCCGCTGCGACCGGTCCATCATTGATAACCAGTGCCAGATCCAGCCCACCGCTGGCCTTGATGCCGGCGGCGACACCCGCTGCCCGGAACCCGCCCGCTGCAGTGACGCTCATCGCGTTGTCCCTTTCTCATGGGGCGATTCCCCAGGTGGGGAGACCGGTGGCTTCGGGAAGGCCCAGCGCGAGGTTGAGGCACTGCACGGCGGCTCCCGCAGTGCCCTTGGTGAGGTTGTCGATCGCGCCCACGGCGACCAGCCGCCCGGCCTCGACGTCCACCGCGACCTGCAGCTGAACGGAATTCGATCCGTGCACGGCCGCGGTGGCCGGCCACCGGCCTGCTGGCAGCAGCTGCACGAACGGCTCCGCGGAGTACGCAGCGTTGTAGGCGCTCCGGGCCGTCTCGTCGTCGATGCCTGGCCTGAGGGCTGCGGTGCAGCTGGCCAGAATCCCGCGTGGCATCGGCGCCAGCACCGGGGTGAACGACACTGTGACGGGCTGGCCGGCGGCGCCGGTGAGGTTCTGGATGATTTCCGGGGTGTGACGGTGCGCACCGGCCACCCCGTAGACACTCGCCGAGCCCATCACTTCCGAGGCCAGCAGGTGCGGTTTGAGGGCGCGCCCAGCCCCCGACGTGCCGGATACCGCGGTCACCACGACATCGGGAGCGATAAGCCCGGCCGCGAGTGCCGGAGCCAACGCGAGACTGACCACCGTCGGGTAGCAACCGGGCACTGCGATACGACGGGCTCCGCGCAGCTTCTCCCGCGCGCCTGGCAGCTCCGGCAACCCGTACGGCCAGGTGCCGGCGTGATCGCCGCCATACCAGCGCTGCCAGGCCACCGGATCCGCGAGCCGGTGGTCAGCACCGCAGTCGACCACCACGGTGCCCTCGGATAGCTCGGCTGCCAGCGCGGCGGAGTGGCCGTGCGGCAGGGCAAGCAACACCGCGTCGTGCCCGGCCAACTGCTGCACGGTGGTGTCGGCCAGGATGCGCTCGGCGAGTGGGACGAGGTTCGGGTGGTGTTCCCCGAGACTGCTTCCGGCGTTGCCGCCCGCGGTCAACTCACCAATCTCGATCTGCGGGTGACCTAGCAGCAGCCGAAGCAGCTCACCACCCGCGTACCCACTCGCCCCCGCCACCGCGACCCTGAACGCCACCTGGATGATTATGCACATTCATGCAATTTCATTCAAGGTGCGGACGTCGCTTCTCGCGGCCGTGGGGCATTATCTCTGCGTGCGCATAGTGCGCATAGAACGACTGCGGCACAACCAGTGCCCGACATATCGGGAGGCGCAGGTTACGAGCGCAGCGTGGCACCGTGTGTCTCGATAGCGGCGGTGACTGCGGCGTCGCGGGCGGCGGTGGCTTCGGTGGCGGTGAGGGTGCGGTCGGGGGCGCGGAACCGTAGGGCGAAGGCCAGCGACCGCCTGCCCGGACCGATCTGGTCACCGGTGTAGACGTCGAACAGGCGCACGTCCTCCAGCAGCTCGCCGGCACCACGGCGCAGCGTGGCGGTTAGCTCGGCGGCCGGCACGGCTGCGTCCACCACCAACGCGATGTCTTGGAGCACCGGAGGGTAGGGCGACACCACCGGCGCGGGGTGCCGGT
>JAVXWL010000020.1:0-29563 GCA_032230565.1 Pseudonocardiales bacterium
GTTACCCAGCAGGCACGCAACGGGACTCAGACAGTGTCGCATCAACAGGTCATACGCTCGGGCAGGCTGGCGAGATGTGTCGTGCTCACTGTCAAGCATCAACGGGGACCGGCGCGTCAAGAATTAGCCGGGACTACCCACGTGTCAGCTTCGTTAGGACGTGAAAACTTTCTGTACGTCTTCTTCCGATGGACAATTCAGGTAGCTTACCTACACTGACAGAATGGGGGCAATTGTGAGTGACGGCGGCCGTCGTGAGCCGTTGCTACACGAGCACTACCCGGTCGATTGTGAGCCTTCCCTCATCTGCGTTATGGACATTGCTTGCATCAGCGCTGGCGCAGGCATCGAGGGCGTCAGCCAAGTTGTGGTGCAAATCAAAGGAAACTCTTAGCATAACCATATGCAGTTCAGAGATGGCTTGGGAATTGGCGTCGACTACGACTGCCAGGTGACCGTCGCCACTAACGCTATGCTTATAACGAGCTTCGAGGAGAGTGTGCAGACCGGCCGAATCCGTATCCATAGACGTGATAGTGGACAGGTCGATTATCAGGTGGGTGTTGTCGTCGCGTCGTGCCTCGACGAGCGCATCTCTCAAAACGGAGGTTGTGCCCGTACCTAACTCGCCGGTTACGGTGCACACTGTCGTGTTGAGCTGAGGTCGACTCAGCGCCGCTGTGAGGGTCAGTGCGCTCGCGTGGCACGATGATGTTTCACGCGACCACGTCTTGCCGACCACAGTCCGGCTCCTTCCAAAAAACGCATGACCGGAGACGTACACACCGCCCAACGGAGCTGACGGCCACAGCCTCGTGACCACGCAGCGTACAGTCAGGTGCAAAGTCGCGTCGAGTGAAATCTTTGTTGCACGTGCAGGCAAGACTGCATCTGCACGTCGTTTTGTGCTCTTGTGACCTCGCTTCCGTTTAGTGTGGTTTCACAGGTGCTGAGGCGTCTGAATCACTCCCCCGGAAGTTCCGTTCGTTGCTGCTTCGAGGGACAGCTCAAGATCCTTCTTCGTGTCGTCGGCACTGTCGCCGTGACGGCCCTGCCCGAATTAGGTCAAGCCACTTCGTACACGAGGCCGGCTGCATATAGCCACGGCGCACGTCCGCGCCGAACGACATCGGAGAACTGCACCTCAAGCTCCTGGAGCCCCGACACGACCCTCGAACGCCCTTCATCAACATATTCCCGTGAGCCATCGCTGTGCGTGTGAATCTAAACACAGAGCGTGTCCTACAAGCGTAGTCTCACACCATGATCCGGATCAGCGCCTCGCTGTGGCGCTCGGTGCCGTGCCAACGACCAGGCGTGCGCAGCACTCGCGATCGGAGACGCGCGCCTTCCCCGTGACGTGGGTTCCGGTGATGTTCACGATCCGATCACCAGAAAGAAGGAAACTTAATGGTAAAAACGATAGAGAAAGTAGTAACTTTCTTCGTGGTTATTATTTTAGTCATAGTTCTTATAAACTTGCTTGGACCGTTCATATCGGGCTCAGTTCAGCCAGCAATTGACAAGGCCAGTGATATTCTTCATAACGCATGGACCGGACTACAGCATACTATCGGCACCGATTTCGACTCGCATAACGATAACCGCTGGTCGTGGCACCACTGATGACCAGGGAGCCGAGATCAACTCCCGTATAAAACCCAAATTAGGGGAGCGGCGGTGCCGGCCGTGCTCGCGCGGGTCAGCCCGACGGGCGCTCGTGGTCACCGCCAAACCCGCCCTGGCGCGCAGCCCGCGCGTTGAGTAACCAGCGTGACCTGGGCAGCGCTTCCCTCATTCGTCCCGAGATCGTCCACGTCGCGATGCCCGCCTTTATGGACAATCCCTCGGACACCGCTACCTGGGCTGGGCCCGGCGGTCTCCTGCCGTGCACTCCGGCCGGACGGCTCGAGCTGACCGTGGTGCACCCTGCCCTAGGGGTGTGCGTCGTGACCGTGACCGGAGAGCTGGACATTCTCACTGCGCCGTTGCCCGACGCGTGCGTTGGCGAATAGCTTGTTGCCGCTCCCCGGCATCTGGTCTTAGACCTCGAACCGGTGCGCGCGTCGAGGTTGGCCATGGATGATGTGGATAGCCCCAAGGCAGCAGATCTGATCGCGACGGCGCGGCCGGGGCGGAGGCGGAACCTGTGACGGTACCGGTCGTCATCGAATCCAGGGGCGGTGAGCTGGCCGGCGACCTCACCGTCCCCGCCCAGCCAGCGGGCATCGTGGTGTTCGCCCACGGTTCAGGCAGCTCGCGGCACAGCAGACGCAACCGTGCGGTCGCCGAGGTTCTGCAGCGCAGCGGCTTGGCGACATTGTTGCTGGACTTGCTGACCGCCGAGGAGGAGCAGCTGGATATTCGCACCGGGCACTTGCGCTTTGACATCGGATTGCTGGCCGGTCGGGTCACCACCGCGGTCGAGCAGATCAGGGAACACGCCGTCGTTGAAGGGCTGCCGGTGGAGCTGTTCGGGGCCAGCACCGGTGCCGCGGCCGCATTGGTCGCCGCTGCACACGATCATTCGATCCGGGCTGTGGTGTCCCGGGGCGGTCGGCCTGATCTCGCCGGTGCTGCCCTGCACAACGTGCAGGCGCCGACATTGCTCATCGTCGGAAGCCTGGACGAGCAGGTTCTCGACCTCAACCGGCAGGCCGGGCGGCAGCTGGCCGCGGAAAACAGGATTGAGGTAATTCAGGGAGCCAGTCACCTTTTCGAGGAGCCCGGCGCACTGGAGGAAGTGGCCCGGCTTGCCGCCGGCTGGTTCCATGACCACCTTGCGGCGTGACTGGAGCACGGCATGGAGCTCGTGGCGGAGACGCCATACCGTTTCCAGATTGATCAGCACGGGGACATGCGGGTGCCCGGGATTGTGCTGGCGTCGAGGACCCTGCTGCCGGACGCGGGTGCGGACCGCTCGCTGGAGCAGGTGGCCAACGTGGCCACCTTGCCGGGCATCGTCGAGGCGTCCTAGGCGATGCCCGACATGCACTGGGTTGCGGGTTCCCGATCGGCGGGGTCGCTGCCACTGACGTAGCCCATGGTGGTGTGGTGTCACCAGGTGGGGTGGGGTTTGACATCTCCTGCGGCGTGCGGCTGCTGGCCGTCGACCTCGACCGCGCCGATTTCCCGGTGGATCGGATGATGGACGGGCTGGATCGGACCCTCCCGCGGGTGGCCGGACAGGGTGGGGTGTGGTCGCTGGCCGGCCGGCCCGAGTTGGAGCGGGTGCTGTTCGGTGGATCGCGCTACGCAGTGGAACAGGCCATGGCGTGCCCAGAGTCCTCGTCCACTGTGAAGACCGCGGGGCTCCCATGGGCGTGGTCAAGGGATGAGCACCCGGCACGCTGCCCAGCGCAAGGACACCGCAGCGTGCCGCACACCGCTGATCTGCGCATCGAGGCGTGGGCGCCGACGCGCGAGGCGTGCCTCGCTGAGGCGGTCACCGGCCTGGTCGCGAGTTTTGCGGACACCGCCGGAGCCGAACCCGCAACCACGGTCACGGCCAACCGTGCTGCCGCCACCGACGAGGACATGCTGGTCGGGGTGCTCGATGAGGTCATCTACCTGCTGGACACCCAGCGTGCCGTGCCGCTGGCCGTTGATATTGAGCCAGGGGCGAACGGACCCCACGTCCGAATGCACCTCGCCGCTGTGGACGGCATCGAAGTCACCGGTGCAGTACCGAAGGCGGTCACCCTGCACGAGCTACGCATCACCCGCGGCCCCGACGGATGGTCCAGGATAGGCGCGGCAACAGTCGGGGCGATCCGTCCGTCGACGAACCGCAGCCGCCGCCCTCCGGCGGCATCGAGTTGCGTAGCGCGGCGTTCAGCGACCACACGATGATCCCGCACCGGCGCTCTCGCGACGGCGGAAACACTACGCCACCGGCGGAATGGGTACACGTGCCCGCAGACACCGCGGAACTAGCCTCATCTGCGAGGACCCGGACGCCCCCAGCGGTACGTTCGTCCATTGGGTGTTCGCCGGTATTTCGCCGGACTCCTCCGGGATCACCGAGGACGGGCTGCCCGGGACGGCGATCGTCGGCCGCAACGATTCGGCGAGCGCGGCTGGGCGGACCACAGGCGCCGATCGGTGATGAACCGCACCGCTACTTCTTTCACCTGTACGCCGCGGACCGACCGCTCGGGCTGCGTGAAGGCATCACCGCAGAGGCCTACGCGCCGCGATCGAGGGCCATCAACTCGCCCACGGCATCTTGGTAGGCCTCTTCGGCCGCTAGAGATACGACCGAGAAACCATTAGTCAATGTCCTCTGTTGAGCTCGGCGCCGGTCAACCGCCCGCAACCGCCATTCGGAGCCGAATCGCGGTCACGGCACCGGTGCCGAGCGCAATTCGGGGCCGAATAGCGGTTCTTCATTGGTCGGGAACCACCATCCGGCTCCGAATGGCACTGACCCGGACGAGATCGCCGCACTGCTCGGTCATGCGGGCATCGAGGTACTTTGGCTCAGCGCAGCACGGCGACTTCATGACGCAGGTAAAGCAGCCGCAGCGACACAGCACCACGATCATCCCCCAAATGACCACCCACCCCGATCGCTCCAGGGCAGAGACGTGGGACGACTTCTGGCACCCCAGAGGCCCGACAGCCTGTAAAGCATGTTCACGAGCCTTCGGCCCGCCCGCGTCGACGGCGGCGAATCACAAATCCCAGCACGGCTAGCACCTTCGCCCACCGACGAGCCCGACTAGTCCTGGAGCGCCCGCGGACCTGCTGGGCCTTCTTATCGTGTGCTCGCCGACGTTGGCGACGGCGAAGAGTCAGCAACCCCAACACGGCCAGCGCCGCGCCCACTGCTGCACCCGGCTTGTCCTGAACCACCCGCTGGGTCTTCTGCGCCGCTGCTCCGGTCAACTGCGGAGCTTTCGCAATCGCCTGGGCGCGCATCTCCCGGACCTTCTGAGTGACCTGTGCAGTGAGTTCCTGTGCCTTGTCACCCAGCCCACCCCTCTCGCTCATGCGCGCGACATACCCGCAACAGTGAGCTGTAAAACCCACACGAGGTGATCTGGTCGGGTCTACAGTCTGGTCCACGTCGACCTCCTGGACAAAGGACTCCCTTTCCGCCAAACTTTGTCGCCCTCTACCCCCGCACGCCGGACCGAATCATGTCACTTGACAAGTAAACGGTTCAACTAGTGCTGATTCCCGATATCTCGTGGGCATGAATCGAAGAATCTTCACCAGGACAACGGTCGCCGCGACATGGGCTGCCATACAACAGCTGACGCTACCAAGCTGGGCGGGCGTTTTCGCTGAGGTTCGCACAGGGCGTGGCCGCCGGGCGTATCCCATGCGATTGCGGGTGACGCTCTCATGCTTGGATCGCCGCACTCCGCCGAGAGGCCGGTGCCGAGATCGCGCAGACGAAGATGCACCCGAAACAGCCTATATACGAGCCACGAGAAAGGTGTGCACGATGGCCGGTACTACAGATCTCCGTGCGCATCCTGCGGAGTCCGGTCAAAGCTGCTTGTCCTCTACCGCTGAAGCGCGCTAGATGGGTTTATCGTCGCGGTCGGTGTGTGGTGGTGCTCATCCCGGTTTGCCTAGATCTACCTGCTCGACCATCGAAATCGATTCCCGCGGAACTGGCTGGATGTCCAGGGTGGAGTCTAGTTCGGTGATCGTCAGGACGCGGCGGACTATGCGGGTGGGTCCGGTGAGGATGAGTTGGCCACCGAGCGCGCGCAGGGCTTGGTCGGCGCGCAGCAACACGGTCAGCCCGGCGGCGCTGAGAAACTCCAGCCCGGACAGGTCCAGGATGAGCTGGCGGTGCCCGTCCCGGCGCAGCCGGTCCAGGCGCTGCTCCAGGTGCGAAGCGGTGGCCAGGTCCAGCTCCCCGCGCAGCCGCACGCAGCTACAGGCAGTGTCGGGGAAGCTCCTGACATCAAGACACGCCAACTGGTCGGTATCTTGGCAGTCGATCGGTTGAGGCATCCGCAGCGCCCTCTCGGGGTCCAGGAAGGCCCGGGTTGCTGCAGTGTGGAGTGCCACCGCTGTCCGGGCATGTCTGTCTGGACGGCTGATGGTCCAACCATCTCTGAACGTACCCTGTCTCCGGCGGATGTCGGGAGTCGCCGACCGGGGGAACCGCTTGGGCGCTGGCTCGGTGTTGGTGTCGGGTTGGGAACGGCCTAATCGTCTCAACTAACTCGGCGGCCACGACCCGCAGTTTGATGTTGCGGCGGTGCGGAATGGTCCGCAGGGCGGCGAAGGCCTGCTCGGGGGTACCGCGCAGTTGAGCCATGATGATGCCGATCGCATGGTCGATGACCGACCGGGACGACAACGCGATCCGGAGATGATCAGACAAGGTGACTTCGTCGTAGTGGCGCAGCGCCGCGGGCGCTGCTCGACGCGGCTGCGGCGGACGACCTCGGCTCGCCGAGCTGTTCACCGGGCGGGCCCGTGACGACGTGCGCAGCCCGGCCAGCTATCCGAGCGCGTGCTCTCCGCAGGCGTGGTCGGCGGCCGCGCTGCTGCTCGGACTCTGCCTGCGGTTGGACCCCGCCGTGCCGGCGGCCGATTGTTGCTCGACCCGGCGCTGCCCGAGCAGTTCGGCGAGCTGATCCTCGACGGGGTGCCGCTCGCCGACCGCAGGCTTACCATCACCGGTACCGGCGCTGTTCAGGTAACCGGCGCGCCGCCTGCGGTCGAGGTGGTGCGGGCGCTCGCGGCCCCGCCGCGACGTTGGCCGACCAGCTGGCTGTACAACGCAAGGTGATCGGCGACCATCCGATCGGTTGAGAAGCGTTCTTCGACGGCGGCACGGCAGGCGGTCCGGTCGAGCCGATCAACCTGCGCGATCGTCGCAACGAGCTGCTGCGGGCTGTCCCGCACGAAGCCGGTGACCCCGTCGTCGACGATCTCCGGAGCGACGCCGTTGTCGACGGCGAGCACTGGGTGCCACAGGCAGCGCCTCCACCATGACCAGACCGAACGGTTCCGGCCACTGGATCGGATTGAGCAGCGCGATCGCTTCGTCGAGCACCCGTCAACGACGCTGAGGCCCACGTGCTAGGGATCGCGAAACGGTGCGATTGGTTGCGGTGTTCCTAGCTTGCGCTCGTGGTCGCCTCCGCGGTCTTGCCGTCCGGCTTCGTCAGGCGGTAGTCGAAATGGCCGCTGCGGCGGACGCGCTGGGTGTCGCCGTCGCCCTGTTCGGCCGCGCCGTATTCGCCGCCGATGTGCAGCTCCTTGCCGTCTAGATCGATCGTGACATCGTCTGGACGCACCCCGGGCAGGTCCGCCTCGACGACGAACTCGTCATCGGTTTCTTGGATGTCCACCGGCGGTGACCAAGAGTTGACGCTGATCCTGGCCACATCCGGAAAGCTGTCTTGTACGTATGTCTTGGACACATTTCGATCGGAAGGTGTTCCCGAGCCGGAGGCAGCTAATCGAGGCGAGAAAATTCTTAAGGAAACCCAGCCAGCCGCCGTACCCGGCGTGGGCGTCGTCCCAGTTCGGCTCTGTGCACTATGGCACCGCACTCCCCACGGCGGCGCGCTGTCGGCAGCTCGGCATCGTTGCGCGATCATCGCAATGACCAGCAGTCTATTGTTCGGTACGGCCAGCTGCGGGTGTCTGGGTGACGAGGTGACGGGGCGAGGGCCCGGTAGCGGCTCGCCGCCGAACGCAGCTGCTCAATTGAGTGCTTCCAAATACATTCGCGACGACCCCTGGTATCCGCCGAGTTCGACACCACGGCTGTCCACCGCCGCCAGAGCAGCCCTCCTGTCGAACTCGGCGCAGTCAAACCCATGGCCTCGGCCTGGGCTCGGATCCGGGATCCCAGCCCGCCGCCCACGACGTCAGCCTCCCTGATAGCTCACGGGGCTCAGCCGAGGTCGCCGGTGTCGAAAGTATTGCAGTTCGTCATGTCCCCGGACTGGTACCCGGTGAGGTACCACTTCTCGCGCTGCGCGGAGGTGCCGTGGGTGAACTCGCTCTCGTTGACCCGACCGCCACCGAGGTTAGTTTGAATGTAATCGTCGCCGATCCGAGAGGCAGTGTCGAGTGCTGCGCTGACGTCCGCGTCGGTCACGTCGGTGATCAACGGTCGACCGGACGATCCGGGGGTGGTGCTCGCGTTTTTCGCCCAGACCCCGGCGTAGCAGTCGGCCTGCAGCTCCAGCCGCACAGAGCCGGATGTCGGCCCGGAGTCGCCCGCCTGGACCCGACGTGAGATGCCGAGCAGGTTCTGCACGTGGTGGCCGTACTCGTGCGCGATCACGTATGCCCGGGCGAACGGTCCACCTTTCGCGCCGAAGCGCTGCTCCAGCTCCTGAAAGAAGCGCAAGTCGACGTAGCTCTCGCGGTCGGCAGGACAGTAGAAGGGGCCGGCCTCCGAGCTTGCGCTCCCGCATGCGCTGTTCACCCCGCCGTTGAAGAAGGTGATCCGGGGCTTGCGATAGGGCCGCCCAGAGCTGGCGAAGGCGCCGGCCCAGTAAGCGTCCAGGGAGTTCACGACGGCGACGACCTCGCAGTCGAGCGCGGTGTTGGCGTCTCGGCCGTGCTGGCAGCTCTGGCTGATCTGTGTGTTGTCGGCGCTCTGCCCCGCACCGAGCCCGGGCAGGCCATTGGGCAGCGGGCTGGCCGGGCCGCCGCCGAGCTGGGAGAGCAAGAAGTAGAGCAGCAGACCGACGATGCCGACACCGCCGCCGCCCACCGCAACCCGGCCGCCGAGTCCGCGGCCGCGCTGGTCGTCTACCTGCGAGGTGTCGAGGTCGGCGCCCTCATCGAACCGCACGCTGCCTCCTGCGATTTCCCACCAGGCGCAGCACCGACGTGCTCAATGAGGGTGGCGAGATCGTCGGTGTGCACGTCGAGGCAGTCCGCGACCCTGGCTCAGCCATGCCCGGCTGATCATACGGCAGGACACGAAACACTGCGCTTTGGCAACGGACTGCCGCCCCCACTAGACAAGTGCGCCGTGCGAGAACGCGGAAGGCGACTCGCCACGGCCACACTTGCTGGCGCTGTCCTCAACTCACGCAGATTGACGAGGCCCAGCCGCTTTAGGCCTGCTCCGCCCAGCCAGCGGTGAGACTCATTGACCGCCGGCCGGCCGACGGGGACGGATGAGAAGACTCGGTGTTGGTACTCAGTGTCGATGAGCTCCGTAGAATTTTGTCGCCCATTAAGCGTTGAAAGCCACTTCCCGCTAAGTAGTGTGCTCGGAATATAGGTGCGCCTACTAATTGTCGTGAGGCCTTACCTCTCGGCAGGGTATGTGATGCCGAATCGGCAATGACACCGATGAGGGTTGTCCGTGCCCGCGACCGACCGGGCACATTCTTAGGAGGACTTGATGTCTAACGCACTGAGCTTTGTGCAGATGGACGGGCAGCACGTGGAGCTGTTGCCGGCACGCACCGTCCTGTCACTGTTCGGTGGGATCACCGGCATTGCCCGCACCGACGGTGGTGACGGCAAGCCTGGCACTCCCGGCCACCCCGGCCCATCCGAGCACGGCAGTTCCGGGGGCACTGGCGGTACCGGCGCCGCGAGCTCTGGCGGCACTCCAACCCAGACCAGCAACGCGATCCCCGTCGATGACGACCAGTGGAACACCCTCACCAACGCAGCTGGTGGCTCCGGTGGCTCGGGTGGTTTGGGCGGAACCGGTGACGCCGGTACTGGTGGTGCTGGCTGAGTCGGGCCTCATCGGGATGCCACCGGCGAGGCGTTCTCCGGCTCGTGGGCAGCTGAGTTGAGTTGGTTTTCTGGGCGATCAGCTGCCTAGCCCGGAGTGTTGTTATCCACGTGGGATCCCGGCCGGGATGAGCCGTCGACCTCCACGGTGGGGCGATCACCGGTGGTGGTGTTGGCGGTCACCGTGCAACCCGTTGAGCCCTGGCTGATCAACACCGCTCGGGTTAAGTTCCGGCCGGAGAACGTGTTCCGACGCACCACGACATTGGGCCAGTGCCGCACGTTCACCGCCTGCGCGCCGTTGTTCGCACACTGGTTACCCTCGAACGTGATCGACGGCACCCCGTCCGGGGCGGCGCGGTTGCCGTCCTGGTCACCGGTGGCGATCAGGCACTGCGCATCGACGTTGCGGCAGGTGTTGCCCGAGATCACCACATCGAAGGTGGGTGGCTTGCTGTTGTCGAGGGTTTGAAAACAGTCGGGGTGCGGCGGACTGCGATAACCCTCCGCGGAGATGTCGGAGATGGTGTTGTCGGTGATCCGATGCCCGCTGCCGAAAAACCGCATGCCGTCTGCGTCGCCTCCGTGCCGGGACACCACCGTGTCGCTGATGGTGTTGGCGTGCACGGTGATGCGCTGCCCGGTGATGTTGATACCGTTGCTGGCGACATGAGTCATGGTGTTGGACTCAATCGTCGAGTCGGTGCAGGGATCGCAAGTGATCCCGCCCTGGTCGGTGTCGTGGACGGTGTTGTTCCGCGCGGTAATCCCGGCGCCCTCCAGCAGCACCCCACCGCCGCCCGCGACGGTGAAACCCTCCAGGACGACGTGATCGGCCTTGATCTGCACCTCCTGCACGGTGGCCCCATCAGCGGCGAGGGTGATCGGCGCGTCGGCGGTCCCCGATCGGGTCATCACCAGGTCGATGTCACTGAGGTCACCACCAGAAAAGCACACCGTGTCGCCCGCGGCGGCGGCGTCCAGAGCTGCTGGCACGTCATCGGCCCGGGTGATGGTGTGCGTGCAGTGACCTGGCAAAGCTTCGTGGCCCTGAACGGCGCCCGGCGGTCCATGCCCCGAGGGCGAGGTGCACCCCGCGACGACGAGCACCAGGCCCAGTAGCGGAATCAACCAACCCGGCACCGTCCTGGAGATCCATCTCACCGCAGCGGCGACGCCGGCCGCCCGCTCGGAGAAGTCCCCACCCAGAGGATCCAACGTGAGGTTGAGTCGGTGCGTCATGAAACTGACACTACGGGCACCTCCGGTGGCGCCTCGGACACGGCGCGAAACTGGTTCCGACGCCCTCGCGACCGGGCTTGTAACGCTCACAGCCCGGATCGCGATGACATGAGTAGCCCCTGTGACGCTGTCGGACCCCCGACCTGGCGGCCTCACCGGGGTTTTTCCCTGTCCTACCTCCTTATGCGCTGCCGATTCGGCCTGGACTTGGCAAGCTGTCACCCAGCACCCAAGGAGGCCACATGGCCATGTCAGCCGTGGACCAGCGGACCACCGCCAAGGTCATCCTGATTTCGGTCGTCGCCGCCGTTGGCGGCTTCCTCTTCGGCTTCGACACCGCGGTGATCAACGGCGCGGTGGACACCATCCAGGGGGCCTTTCAGCTCAGTGCTGCCCTGACGGGCTTTGCGGTGTCCTGTGCGTTGATCGGTTCCGCCCTGGGGGCGTGGTATGCCGGCCGCGTCGCTGACCACGTGGGTCGGGTACGGGCCATGGTCGTCGCCGCGGTGCTGTTCGCGGTCAGCGCGGTCGGGGCTGGGCTGGCCTTCTCAGTGTGGTCGCTGATCGCCTGGCGGTTCATCGGCGGTCTCGGCGTCGGGATGGCATCGGTCATCGCTCCGGCCTACATTGCCGAGGTCGCGCCCTCGCACATCCGCGGTCGCCTCGGCTCGCTGCAGCAGCTGGCCATCGTCTCCGGCATCTTCGTCGCGTTGCTGTCCGATGCGTTCTTGGCGAACGTCGCCGGTGGGGCGAGCCAGCCGCTCTGGTTCGGGCTGTCAGCGTGGCGGTGGATGTTCCTCGCCGGGCTGGTCCCCGCCCTGGCCTACGCCGTGCTGGCCTTTCAGATCCCGGAGTCGCCCCGATACCTGGTCGCCAAGGGAGACCTCGTCCGCGCCGGTGAGGTGCTGCGCGAGGTGTTGGGCGCCCGGAGCCTCGAAGCCGTGCAACGCAAGGTGGCCGACATCGCGGCCAGCCTGCGACGCGAGAGCCAACGTGCAGCGAAATTGTCCGACCTTCGGGGTCCCCGTCTGGGATTGCTACCCGTTGTGTGGGTGGGGATCCTGTTATCGATCTTTCAACAGTTCGTTGGCATCAATGTGATCTTCTATTATTCGACCACCCTGTGGCGGTCGGTTGGCTTCAGCGAGTCGGACTCGCTCACGATTACCGTCATCACGTCGGTGACCAATGTCCTGGTCACGCTGATCGCCATTGCCATCGTCGACAAGGTCGGTCGCAAACCGATGCTGCTCGGCGGATCGCTGGGCATGGCGGTGACCCTCGGAACGATGGCGGTATGTTTTTCGCAGGCGATCGGGAGCGGTAAGGACGTCAGCCTACCGCATCCGTGGGGGACGATCGCGCTGATCGCGGCCAACCTTTACGTCGTGTCATTCGGCACGACCTGGGGTCCCGTTGTCTGGGTGCTGCTCGGCGAGATGTTCCCCAACTGGATCCGGGCGGTCGCGCTCGCGGTGGCTGCGGCCGCGCAGTGGTTGGCCAACTTCGCCATCACCACGACGTTCCCGGTCCTGGCGAATGCCGGCTTGACCTTCGCCTATGGGCTGTACGCAGTCTTCGCCGCGCTGTCCTTCGGGTTCGTACTCAAGGGCGTCAAGGAGACCAAGGGCCGCGAACTGGAAGACATGACGGGTTGATAGGACGACGGGTGGATAGGACATGGCGCGGCGGTGGCCTTAACCCACCGGGGGCCTTGCAGGCCACCGCCGCACGCCTACCAGTTAGTACTTAAGTTCAAAGAGGCCGGCCAGCCCACTGCCTCCATTAGCACGACTCCCGATGATCGCCGCGAGCCCAGTGCGCTCTAAGCGGGGGTCGGTGACTGCCTCGCTGCCTTCACCGGGCTCGATGTAACCGAAGTAGCAGTCGTGGTCGCAGGTGTCAGGACGTCGTAAACTGCCGTCACCCATTGTGAAGATATCCGAAATCCTCATAACGCTCCTTTTCGCTTCAGTCGATCGGCAAGTTATGCAGGCCAACAGAACTCAAGCGACCCAGGGAGGGTTGTACGACGATGCGCTGCCCGTGAGATTATGCGGAGATGATGTGCACGTCTGGGACCGTCTTGCGAGAGACGATGCCCCAATCGTCGACGCAGTCCAGCGTTAGCGAAGTCTTCCCCCATGTCACAACAACAGCATGTCAATCCGCCGTATTCGGCAGCCCCCAGGTGACCCGAGCTGGCCTCCTTACTCTCCGTGGTCACGCAGTTACGAAGTTAGGGCATGCGGAGAGTCAGTGCAACAACAACTTTGGGTACACGGTTAGTCACGCTGGGTGACCAAGAGGCTCAGGTGACGAGTACGGCGCGGAAGTCGTTGACGTTGGTCAGGGTAGGGCCGGTCACCACCTGATCACCGAGCGTGGCGAAGAAGCTGTGCCCGTCGTTGTCGGCCAGCGCCGCTGCGGCGTCTAGCCTGAGCTGCTTGCTCCGGCGCACGGTGTCAGGTCCAATCAGGGCCCCGGCCACCTCTTCTGACCCGTCCACGCCGTCGGTGTCGCAGGCAATGGCGTGGACGTTCTCGGCTCCGCGCAGGGCAAGGGCTAAGGACAGCAGCAGTTCGACATTGCGGCCGCCGCGGCCGGTGCCGCGCACGGTCACGGTGGTTTCGCCGCCGGAAAGCAGCACGCACGGCGGCGGCGCCGGCTGGCCGTGGCGGCGCACCTGGCAGGCGATGCCGGCCAGTACGATCCCGACCTCCCGAGATTCACCCTCCAGCGAGTCGCTCAAAATCACCGGGGTGACTCCGGCCTGGCGGGCCACCGCCGCGGCGGCTTCCAGCGACTGCTGCGGGGCAGCGATCACGTGATTTGTCACGCGGGCCAGCCGCGGATCGTCAGGTCCGGGGCAACCTGATGCCGTCGCCAAGTGCTGTCGCACTACCGGTGGCACCGGCACGTTGCAGGCCGCCAGCACCGCCAGTGCCTGCGCAGGAGTTGACGGCTCGGCCACGGTGGGCCCGGAGGCGATGATGGCGGGGTCGTCGCCGGGCACGTCGGAGATCAGTAAGCCCACGGTGGCAGCTGGGAATGCCGCCGCGGCCAACCGGCCGCCTTTGATCGCGGACAGGTGCTTACGCACCACATTCATCGCTGCGATAGAGGCCCCGGAGCGCAGCAGCGCCGTGTTGATCGCCTGCTTGTCGGCCAGAGTGATCCCCGGCGCGGGCAGCGCCAGCAGTGCCGAGCCGCCACCGGAGATCAGCGCCAGCACCAGGTCGTCGGCATCGAGATCGGACACCAGTTCCAGGATCCGGCGGGCGGCGCGTTCACTCGCGGCGTCGGGCACGGGGTGCGCCGCCTGCACGACCTGCACCCGCGAGCATGGCACCGCGTGCCCGTAGCGGGTCACCACCAACCCGCTCAGCGGGCCGTCCCAAGCCTGCTCGACCGCCTGCGCCATCCGCGCCGAGGCCTTTCCGGCGCCGACCACAACCACCCGCCCGGGCGGCCGCGCCGGCAGGAATTCCGGCACCCGCTGCAACGGGTCCGCGGCCTCCACCGCCGCGTCGAACATCGCCCGCAACAGCGCCGCCGGATCACCCACCGGCGAGCTCGTAGAACGGAACGGGCACGTGTCCCATCAGCCTCTCTTGCCCCGCGGGGAGGTGTGGGGATCCGTCGCGGATGTGCCGGAGACGGCAACTTTGGCGAGAAGTTGCCGCGGGTGGCACCTCCGCGCGCTGCAACAGTCCTCCCCTAAGCCTCACGCAGTGACGATGTACCGGCTTGACCGCGGCACGGCTCACGCCACCCGGCAGGAAGGTTCGCGGCCCGCTAGGAACTCCTGCAGGTTGTCCAGGACGAGCATGCCCATGGCGGTGCGGGTTTCCAGAGTCGCGCTGCCCAGGTGGGGCAGCAGCACGGCGTTGTCCAGCGTGAGTAGATCCTGCGGGATCTCGGGTTCGCCCTCGTATACGTCGAGTCCGGCGCCGGCGATCGTCCCGGACCGTAGCGCCTCGATCAGCGCGGACTGATCGATGACGTCGCCGCGGGCGCTGTTGACCAGGAAGGCGGTGGATTTCATCTGGGCCAGCGCCGTGGCGTCAATGAGGTGGGTGTTCTCGGCGCCGCCGGGCATATGCAGAGAGACGAAGTCGGCGACGGCTAGCACCTCGTCGAGGGTGTCGACGCGGCGGGCGCCGGGGATCCCGTGGTCGGGCTCGAAGCCGGCCGGGTCGTAGAAGACCACCGGCATCCCGAAGCCGAAGTGCCCGCGGCGGGCCAGCGCCACCCCGATCCGGCCCATGCCCACGATGCCCAGCGTCTTGCCGGTGACGTCGGCGCCCATCATGTGAGTCGGTCGCCATCCGGTCCAGCGCCCGGCGCGAACCTCGCGTTCCCCCTCGCCCGCCCGGCGCGCGACCATCAGCAGCAGGGTCATCGCGGTGTCCGCGGTGGTGTCGGTGAGTACTCCCGGGGTGTTGGTGACCACGATCCCCGCCTTGGCTGCGGCAGCGGTGTCGATGTGGTTGTACCCGACGCCGAAGTTACCGAGGAACTTGGCTCGCAGTTCCCCCTCGAAGAGCTCAGCGGGCAGCCGGTCGGAGACGGTGGGCAGCACGATGTCGGAGTGCTCCAGCGCGGCGCGTAACCCGTCGGCCCCGAGCGGGATGTCGTCAGCGTTGAGCCACACGTGGCGGAAGCGCCGCGTCAGCTCGTCCTCGACCGGTGCCGGCCAGCGTCGGGTGACGGTGATGAGGGGCTCATCCACGGCGATCCTCCAGCAGGTTGGTCGCACTCACGAGCGCGCGTGCTCGGAGAGCACCTGTGCCACAGTCTCTCCAATGCAAGACGGATCAGCCGCCACCCTAATACCGGCCGCGGCCAAGATTTCCACCTTCTCCTGAGCTGATTCCCCCACGGCGGAGACGATCGCACCGGCGTGGCCCATCTTGCGGCCCTTGGGCGCCGACAGCCCGGCGATGTAGGCGACCACCGGTTTGGTCATGTGGTCGCGGACGTAGTCGGCACCCTCGGTCTCCTGGGGACCACCGATCTCGCCGACCATGACCACCGCGTCGGTGTCCGGGTCAGCCTCGAACAGCTCCAGATGATCGCGGAAGGAGGACCCGTTGACCGGGTCGCCGCCGATCCCGACCGAGGTGGACACACCGATGCCCAGGGCTTTCATCTGGGACGCAGCCTCGTAGCCCAGGGTGCCTGAACGCCCGATCACCCCGACCCGGCCGGGAAGGTAGATGTGCCCGGGCATGATTCCCACCAGCGACTGTCCGGGTGAGATGGTCCCCGCGCAGTTGGGTCCGGTGAGTATCATCCGCTGATGCGCTCGGTAGCGCCGCATGTAGCGCTTGACCCGCATCATGTCCTGCATCGGGATGCCATCAGTGATGCAGACACAGAACCGGATGCCGGCGTCAGCGGCCTCCATAATGGAGTCGGCGGCGAAGGGCGGCGGCACGAAGACGATCGACGCGTTCGCCCCGGTCTCGGCCACGGCGTCTTTCATGGTGTTGAACACTGGACGGTCCAGCACCTGCTCGCCGCCCTTGCCAGGAGTGACGCCGGCGACCACGTTGGTGCCGTAGTCGATCATCTCCTCGGTGTGGAAGCGCCCGATGCGCCCGGTGATGCCTTGCACCACCACGCGGGTGTGCTCGTCGATCAGAATCGCCATGACCTTCCCAAGAACCTCTAGGCGCTGGCACCGACGGTGCCCAGGACTGCGACGGCCTTGTGGGCCGCATCGGCCAAGCTGTCCGCGGTGATGATGGGTAGTCCGGAGTCTCGCAAGATCTGATGGCCGAGGTCGACGTGCGTGCCGGCCAGCCGCACCACTACCGGGATCTTGACGTCGAGCTCCTTAAACGCCGCCACGATGCCCTCGGCAACCCAGTCGCAGCGGTTGATGCCGGCGAAGATGTTGATCAACATCGCCTTGACCTTGGTATCGTGCAGCACCGCGCGAAATGCCTTGAGAACTCGCTCTGGTGACGCGCCGCCACCGATGTCCAGGAAGTTCGCCGGCTCTCCACCCGCGAGTTTGATCATATCCATGGTCGCCATGGCCAGGCCGGCGCCGTTGATCATGCAGCCGATTTCGCCGTCCAGGCCGACGTAGGCCAGCCCACGGTCGGCGGCGTGGCTTTCCCGGGCGTCTTCCTGGCTGCGGTCCCGCAGCTCGGAGATGTCGAGGTGGCGAAACAGCGCGTTGTCGTCGAAAGACATCTTGGCGTCCAGCGCGACGATGCTGGACTTGGTCGTCACCGCCAGTGGGTTGATCTCCAGCATGGTGGCGTCGAGGTCTCGAAAGGCCCGGTAGACGCGGCGGAATATCCGGCTGGCCTCGGCAAGCAGCGCCGGTTCCAGGCCCAGCGCGAAGGCGATCTCCCGCGCCTGGAACTCGAGAAATCCGGCCGCGGGGTCGATCGTCGTGCGTACCAATGCTTCGGGCTTGGTGGCCGCCAGCTCCTCGATGTCCACGCCGCCCTCGGCGGAGGCGATGATGCACACCCGCTCGATGCGGCGGTCCAGCATGATGCAGAAGTACAACTCGCGCGCGATGTCGGTGGCCTCCTCGACGTACACGCGGTAGATCAGCTTGCCGCGCGGCCCGGACTGCTTGGTGACCAATCGCCGGCCGAACATGCTGTTCGCGACGTCTTGGACGTCACGGTCGGAATGGCACACCTTGACTCCGCCAGCTTCACCGCGGCCGCCGGAGTGGACTTGGGCCTTGACCACCCAGGCCGACCCGCCGATCTCGGTGCACCGGTAGGACGCCTGCTCGGGGTTGTACGCCAGCCCGCCTTGGGGAATCGGTACGCCGAAGCGGGCCAGGATCTCCTTGGCTTGATATTCGTGAATGTCCACGCGCCCAACCCTCTCAGGCCCGGCTCGCGGCGGCGGTCCGGATCGCCTCGTCCATCGCGATCACGGTCTGGGCCATCCGCTCCGAGGCGGCGTCGATCATCTTGCCGTCCACCGCCGCGGCGCCCTTGCCCTGTGCCGCGGCCTGGCGCAGCGCTTCGATAATCCGCTGTGCTCGGTCGACTTCCGCTTCCGGCGGGCTGAACACCTCATTGGCCAGCGCGACCTGGCTGGGATGGATCGCCCACTTACCCTCAGCGCCCAGCGCGGCGGCCCGTCGGGCAGCGTCGCGGAAGCCGTCGGGATCGGAGAAGTCGCCGAATGGGCCGTCGATCGGGCGTAAGCCGTAGGCCCGGCAGGCCACGATCATCCGGGATAGCGGGAAATGCCACTGATCACCGGGATAGTCCGGGTTCAGTCCGCCAATGCTCACGGTGCGGGCGCGATTGCTCGCGGCGTAGTCGGCCACTCCGAAATGCAGTGCCTCCAACCGGCCGGGACTGCTCGCGATGGCTTCGACGTTGGCCATTCCCAGCGCGGTCTCGATGAGCGCCTCGATACCGACCTTGTTCGGGTAGCCCTTAGCCTGCTCGATCTGGTTGACGAGCGCTTCCACGCAGTACAGATCCGCTGGCACCCCGACCTTGGGTACCAGGATGGTGTGAACCCGGTCGCCCGCCTGTTCCATCACGTCGATGACGTCGCGATACATGTAGTGCGTATCCAACCCATTGATCCGCACCGACACGGTCTTGCCTTTGGCTGCCCAATCGATGTCACGCAGTGCCTCGACGACGTTGCGGCGGGCCTGCTCTTTGTCTGCGGGAGCGACTGCATCCTCCAAATCGAGGAAGACGAAGTCGGCGGCGCTGTCCGCCGCTTTGTCGATGAAGCTGGTGTTCGATCCCGGTACCGCCAGTTCACTGCGTTGCAACCGGGGCTGACGCATCGGGTGCAGCGTGTGGCTCATCGGGTTATTTCCACTCGTGTTGTTTGCGCTGGGGCGCCGGCCTCAGCTTCCAGCGCCGCGGTCGCGCCGCGGTAGTAGTCCTGGGCCGCCGCGACGCCGGCCCCGAGCTCGATTTTGGCCCCGGCGTCAGCCAACGACATCTCCGCGCTGGCCAGCGCGGCAAGGCAGGCCACCTCGTTGAGGTCGCCGAGGTGACCGATCCGAAACACCTTGCCCGCCACCTTGGACAGGCCGCTACCGAACGACGTCCGGTAGCGGTGGTACCCGATCCGGCAGACCTCCGCGGCGTCGACGCCTTCTGGGGTGCGGATTGCCGAGACGGTGTCGGAATACCATTTCGGGTCCAGCGCACACAGCGATAGGCCCAGCGCGTCGATCCCGCGACGGACCCCCTCGGCGAGCCGGTGGTGCCGCGCGAACACCTGCGGCAGGCCTTCGTCGAACAGCAGGTTCAGCGCGGCACGCAGGCCGTGCAGCATCGGCACGGAAGGGGTGTAAGGGAAATAGCCGAGGTCGTTGCTTGTGAGCATGTCCTCGAAGCTGAAGTAGCAGCGCTGCATCGTCGATGACTTGTGCGCCTCCAACGCCTTGGCGCTGACCCCGAGCAGGGACATCCCGGCGGGCATCATCAAGCCCTTCTGCGAGCCGCTCACCGCGAGGTCGACGCGCCAGGCCTCCTGCTCGAATGGGATGGACGCCAGCGACGACACAGCGTCGACGTACAGCAGCGCGTCCGAGCCGGCCGCATCCATCACCGCACGGACACCGGCGATGTCGGAGGTCACACCGGTGGCGGTCTCGTTATGGCAGACGAATACACCCTTGATGGTCTTGTCCTCGCCGAGATGGCGCGCGTAGTTCTCCAGCGGGACGCCCTCGCCCCATTCCCGCTCGATGCAGATGACGTCGAGGCCGAGGCGCTGCGCCATGGAGGCCCAGAGGTGCGAGAACTGGCCGAAGCTCGACATCAGCACCCGGTCGCCGCGGTTGAGGGTGTTGGTGATCGCCGCCTCCCACGCTCCGGTCCCGGAGGACGGATACATGATCACCCGACCGGTCTCGTTGGCGAAGACCGTCTTGAGATCGGCGAACAGCGGCAGGGTCAGCTCTGGGAAGTCCGGTGCCCGGTGGTCCTGCATCGGCACGTTCATCGCGCAGCGCACCGCGTCCGGGACATTGGTCGGACCAGGAATGAACAGGTGCATGGGTCCTGCAGGCACCCGCGTCACCGCCCTTCGGAGTGGGGTGCCAGCTGGGGATACAGCGGATAACGCTTGGCTAGTACCCTGGTGCGTTCGCGCAGCGACGCTCGCTTGGCGTCGTCGAGCTCACCGGTGAGCGCTTCGGTGATGATCTTGCCGATTTCCCGGAAATCGCCTTCCTGCAACCCCCGGGTGGCCAGCGGAGCGGTCCCGATCCGCAGGCCGGACGCGACGGCTGGCGGTCGGGGATCGAAGGGTACCGCGTTGCGGTTGACGGTGACCCCGATCTCGGCGAGCCGGTCCTCGGCCTGCTTGCCGTCTAGCGGAGATTCCCGCAGGTCGGCGAGCACCAGGTGGACATCGGTGCCGCCGGTGAGGACGTTGAGCCCGCCGGCGAGCATTTCCTCGGCGAGCGCTTGGGCGCCGGCGCGGGTGCGCCGCTGGCGCTCCCGGAACTCCTCCGATGCGGCGATCTTCAAGGCCACCGCCTTCGCTGCGATCACATGCATCAACGGGCCACCCTGCCAGCCAGGGAACGTCCGAGAGTTGATCTTCTTCTTGAACTGCTCCTTGCAGAGGATCATGCCGCTGCGTGGGCCACCCAGTGTCTTGTGGATCGTCGTGCTGACGACGTCGGCGTAGGGCACCGGGCTGGGGTGCTCTCCGGCGGCGACCAGGCCGGCGAAGTGCGCCATATCGACGAACAGGTAGGCGCCCACCTCGTCGGCGATCTCGCGGAACCGGGCGAAGTCGAGCTGGCGGGGGTAGGCCGACCAGCCAGCGAGAATCATCTTCGGCCGGTGCTCCTTGGCCAGCCGGGCGAGCTCGTCCATGTCCACCCGGGAGGTCTCCCGGTCCACCCCGTAGGGCACCACGTTGTAGTTCAGCCCGGAAAAGTTGATCCTCATCCCGTGCGTGAGGTGCCCGCCGTGGTCGAGCTTCATTCCTAGGAACGTGTCGCCATTGTCCATCAGAGCGCTGAAGACGATCGAGTTTGCCGACGCGCCGCTGTGCGGCTGCACGTTGGCGTGCTCGGCCCCGAACAGCTCCTTTGCCCGGTCGATGGCTAGCTGCTCGGCCACGTCGACATGTTCACAACCGCCGTAGTAGCGCCGGCCCGGGTAGCCCTCCGCGTACTTGTTGGTGAGTACCGAGCCCTGGCAGTCCAGGACGGCCTGAGGCACGAAGTTCTCCGAGGCGATCATCTCCAGGGTGTTCTCCTGGCGGGCGAGCTCGTTGGCGAGCACCGCGGCGATTTCAGGGTCGACCTCGGAGACCGGCTTGGTAAAGAAGTCAGCGGGCAGCGCACTCATCGGCGAATCCTCGGCTTGTCGGGCTGCGGCGTCGTCGGGGTCGGTGATCGGCGAACCCCCCGTCCGGGCAGCATATCGACGCAACGCCCGAACAGACAGCCTCGTCTCATCGCTGTCGGCCGGCTGCGATCTACCAGCAGTTGGCGTGGAGTGCTACCCAGCTCACGGACAGTCAGGGACGAGACTGAGTACGATGAGCGAAGAAGGTGGTGACATGCCTGTGTCGACGATTGTCTGGCATCACAGATGCTTCTAGACTCCATGTCCTCGATAGCCAGCGTTCGGGACGCCGAGCTAAGTGTCAACTCATTACCTGAAAAGTACAATCTCGAACACCCGACGCAGTCTCATCGGGCGCTCTTAGGTGACGTCTATGAGTGGGCTAGCGAACTGCGAACGGTGAACATTCACAAAGGCTAGGTCAATGTTCGCCCGCGTATTAGTTTCTGGATGACGAGATGACCAGCCTGTTGAGACGGTTGGCCGCATTGAGTTAGGTGGCAGTGGCGTCGATGAGCTGGCCGATGGTGGGATTGACCAACGCGGAACCGTCTGGCAGCAGCACGGTCGGCACGGTCCGGTTGCCTCCATTGACGCCTGCCACGAATGCGGCGGCCGCCGCGTCGTGCTCGATGTCAACTTCGCGGAAACCGATGCCGGCACGCGCCAGCTGCGCTTTGAGCCGCCTGCAGTAGCCACACCACACGGTTGTATACATCGTCAGTTCGGTCACGCTTAGCGCAACAGTCCAGGCGTGCGCGGTGTTCCTGCCAGCGGCCTTCTATCGTGCCCAGCCGGGGCGGACGAGACCGGTTTCGTAGGCCAGGACGACGAGCTGCGCGCGGTCCCGGGCGCCGATTTTGATCATGGCGCGGCTGACGTGGGTCTTGGCGGTGGCGGGGCTGACAACGAGTCGTGCGGCGATCTCGTCGTTGGTCAGTCCGGCCGCGACGAGGGTGACGACCTCGCGTTCGCGGTCGGTCAGAGCACCGAGCAAGGCGGCGCGCTGCGCGTCGGGTGCGGGTGGTTTCGCGCGGGCGGCGAACTCCTCGATGAGCCGACGGGTGACGGCGGGAGACAGCAGCGCGTCGCCGCCGTGCACCACTCGCAGCGCGTGCACGAGCTCGGCGGGTTCGGTGTCCTTGACCAGAAATCCGCTCGCGCCGGAACGGATGGCTTCGAAGATGTAGGCGTCCTCGGCAAAGGTGGTGAGCACGATGACCCGGACGCCGACCAGGGCCCGATCGGCGACGATGTCGCGGGTGGCGGCCAGGCCGTCGCGTCCGGGCATCCGGATGTCCATGAGCACGATGTCAGGGACGGTCTCGCGGGTGGTCCGGACGGCGTCGTTGCCGTCGGTGGCTTCGCCGACGACGGCGACGTCGGGTTCGGCGTCGAGCAGGGCGCGGAACCCGGCGCGGACCAGGCTTTGGTCGTCGGCCAGGACAACGCGGATCACTGCGGCCCGCCCTGAATAGGCCCATAGGTGGGCAGCACGGCGGAGACGGAGAACCCGCCGCCGGCCCGGGGACCGACCTGCAGGGTGCCGCCGAGGGCGGTGGCGCGTTCGCGCATCCCGGCCAGCCCGTTGCCGCTGTCAAGGTCACCGGTCGGACCGGCGCCGTCGTCGTCGACGCTAACCCGCAGCGAGTCGTCGTGGTAGCCGACCCGAACGGTGACGTGAGCGGGACCGGCGTGTTTGCGGGCGTTGGTGAGTGCCTCCTGAACGATCCGGTAGGCGGCCAGATCCACTCCGGCAGGCAGGTCTCGGGCGGTGCCCTGCACCTCGACCTCCACTGGCAGGCCGGCGGCCCGGGTGTGGGCGACGAGTTCGTCGAGCCGGACGAGACCGGCGACGGGATGATGCGGTGGTGGTTCATCGACCCCACGCAGGACGCCGAGGGTGGTGCGCATTTCGCGGAGCAGATCGCGGCTGGATTCTTTGATCGCGGTGAGTGCGGTGCGGGCCTGCTCGGGGTCGCCGTCCATCAGGTGCAGGGCCACCCCCGCCTGGATGTTGATCAGTGAGACGTGGTGGCCGAGCAGGTCGTGTAGCTCTTGGGCGATACGGACCCGTTCGTCGCTGCCCTGCCGGCGGGCGATCTCCGCGCGGGTGGCACGGTCTTGCGCCCGGCGCTGATTGCGGGCCCGCCACAGTTCAGCAGCGGCGATCACGGCGGTCAGCCAGGCGGTCACCGCGCCGATGCCGCCCCACGGCAGCGGATGGTCCGGATTTTGCAAGGCCAGCCAGCCGACCGTGACCGCTCCGCCAGCGGCGGCGACCGCGACCGCGGACCACCGATGGCCGAGGGCCACGGCAGAGATCAACGCCACGACACTGGCTAGATAAACCGGCCCAAGTGGGTATCTCAGGCCTCGGTAGATCACCATCGCGGTGACCGCTGTGGCCAGCACCGCGACCGGCCATCGCCGGTGGATTAGCAGCGCAGCCGGCCCGATGAGCAGCAGGGCGATGCCCAGTGGGTCGAGTGGTCGCATCCCCGGCTGGTGCAGGGCGACGAAATGGGTACCGATCAGGGAGATCATCCCGACGCCGACGGCTAGCGCGACGACTCGGGCCCGGCCCGTCGAGACAGCCAGCACAGCGGTGAGCCTAGCTGCGCCGCCGAGCCGTGACGTCGCTTCACGGGAGTACTCGCGGCTACGCCCGGGGGCGCAGGAGCCGAAGTCGCAGACCGCCCCCGGACGTGCGCGAACTGCCGTCCTGAGCCGGACGCGCAGGAGGCCGAGTCTGCGCACGATCAAAGGCGTGGCTTCATCTCCAGCCCGTTCCTAGGAGGATCACCATGCCCAGCCTCGACCCGAACAGCCGCCCCGGTTCGCTACGCGTGTCCGACGCCGAACGGGAACAGGTCGCCGCCCGCATCCGCGACGCCGCCGAGCGCGGGATGCTCACCCTCGCCGAGGCCGACGAGCGTCAGGCCGCCGCCTACGCGGCCAAGGTTCGGGCTGACCTCGCCGGTCTCACCGATGACCTGCCCTCACCAGCGACCGAACGGTCGGGTGAGCCCAACCTGAGCCTTCCCCTTCAGCCGATGGTGCGGCGGCGCCTCGCCGTGCACGCTGCCCTCGCTGTCGTGCTCGCGACCGCACTGATCGTGCGGTGGGCACTGGGTCCCGTGCCGTGGTTCTGGCCGGCCGGGCCGATGTTCTGGCTCGCGGTCAGCCTGGTGCTGCATTACCGCTGGGTTCGCCACCGCCGGGTCCCCAGCGCGCCCGCTCACCACACGCTGGCGACGCCGTGACTGCCGGCCTCGTCGCGGAGCGCGTGGTGCGCACGGTCACGGTCCCGCAGCTGTCCGGGCGACCCCGCAAGTTCGTCCGCGCGACGCACATCGGGTTCTCGGCCGGATGGTTGGGACTGGTCGTCGCGATGCTCACCCTGGGCATCACGGCCGCAACCGCCGCCGACCCGCCGCTCGTCGTTGCCTGCTACGCGATGATGGATCGGATCGGCGGCGCGGTGATCCCCATCTTCGCGGTGGGGACACTGGCGACCGGGATCGTGCTGTCGGTAGTAACCCCGTGGCGGCTTCTGCACCACTGGTGGGTCATCGTCAAGCTGGTTGTGGCGCTGGCTGTCATCCTGACCGGGGTCGCGCTGACCGGCGGATGGTTGCAGCAGGCCGCGACCCAGGCGTCGGCGGCTCACGCCGGGCACGGATCGACCGTGGCGTGGCTGCTCGTCGCCGCATCGGTGTTTCACTTGCTGTTCTTGTGGGCCGCCACCACTATCTCGGTCGATAAACCATGGGGAAAGACCGAACGAGGTCGCCGAGCGGTGGTCGACCGACGTCGCCCGGCCGCCCGAACCAGATGACACCGACAACAGCGCGCCGTTCTACATGCTTGGCGAGCACAGATGCTTGGCTTCAGGGCTGACGGAGTAGTCGCCGGCTGAAGTCGCGCAGGGCTGCTGCGCCGTCGACTAGCGTCACCTGTGATGCTGATCAACCTGTACTCCGATACCCAGACGCGGCCGGTCGAGGCGATGCGCGCGGCGATGGCATCTGCTGAGGTGGGCGACGAGCAACGCGGCGAGGACCCCACCGTCACCGCCTTGTGCGAGCGGGTCGCCACACTGCTCGGCAAGCCGGCTGCGGTGTTCTTGCCGTCGGGCACGATGTGCAACGCGATCGGTTTTTGGTTGCATATCCGGCCCGGCGGCGACGCGGTGCACCTGCATCCGAGCTCGCACCCGGTCGTGGCGGAAGGGGGCGGCCCGTCGGCGTTGTCTGGGGCGGTGCTCGCCCCGGTGTCGGGCGGGGGTGGCATGTTCACCGCCAGCGCGCTGGAGGCTGCACTGTTCCCGGCCGGGGATCGGTATAAACCGCGATCTCGGCTGGTGTCTGTGGAGCAGACGACCAACCTGGCCGGGGGACGGGTGTGGCCGCTCGTGCAGGTGCGCGCGGTGCTGGAGGTCGCCGCGCGGCATGGGCTGCGCACTCACCTGGACGGGGCCCGGTTGATGAACGCCGTGGTCGGCTCGGGAACGCCGGCCGCGGAGTGGGCGCGCGGGTTCGACACCGCGTGGATCGACTTCACCAAGGGTCTGGGCGCGCCGGTGGGTGCCGTGCTGGCCGGCTCGGCCGAGCTGATCGAGGAGGCGTGGCGCTACAAGCAGATGACCGGTGGAGCGCTACGCCAGGCCGGCATCGTCGCGGCCGGCTGTCTGTGGGCTCTAGACCACCACGTGGACCGTCTGGCCGACGATCACGCCAACGCCAGGGTCCTCGCCGAGGCGCTGGCCGAGCTGCCCGGAATCACGCTCGACCCAGCTACCGTGGAGACAAACATCGTGGTGTTCGACGTGCCTGGCGCGCCAGGGTTCTGCACGCGGTTGGAGGCCGAGCACGGAATACGGATGGGTGCTGTGGGACCCAATTTGGTCCGGGCCGTGACTCACCACGATGTGGACCTCACCGCTATACACCGCGTGAGGGGCGCAGTTGCTGCGATGCTCAACGCTGCAGGGTGAACTCAAGCTGCGCCATCGATCCACCTTCTGTTGTCGCGATCGGAGATAGCTGGGTGCGCGTGGGACGCAGTTGTCGACCGCTCACTATCAACGATCTTGAGACCGCGCTCGCTTCGGAGCGGCTCCTCGGCACCGTCCGTAACGATTCTCGCCCGGACGACCGGGAACCACCGTCGTTCACGCTGGACGGACCGCACTTGGGGGGGATCAATGCAAGCGCATCCGTGCGGCATACTCAGCTATCGCGCTGAATCACCTGCCGCCGCTAACGGGACTGTCCTGATGGCACCCGCCGCGGCCGCAATCGACCACCTTTGGCCGATGGGTGCCGACTCAGTTTCGTCGATCGTCTTGATCCTGCACGGAGGCCAGGCAGCCAGTATCAAAACGGCTGACCGCCGGACGGGTCCCTACCTGCGGATGATCCCGTTCGCTGCGGCGCTGCACCGGCGCAGCCGTGGGCGGGGTCTTTTGGTTCAACTGCTGCGGTACCGATACCGGGGCTGGAACGAACCCGAGATGCATCCTCTGGTGGATGCGAGGTGGGCGCTCGACCATCTCGGTGAGCGCTACCCGGATGTGCCGGTGGCCCTGCTCGGTCACTCCATGGGTGCACGAACGGCGCTGCGGATCGCCGACCACCCGGCAGTGGTGGCGGTCTGCGCGCTCGCACCGTGGACCCCGGAGGATGAGCCGGTGCACCAGGTGGCCGGGCAATCGGTGCTGATCGCACATGGCGATCATGATCGGGTCACCGACCCGCGGCTGTCCTACCGGTTTGCGGTGCGGGCCCGTGCGGTCAGCGATCGGGTATGCCGCTTCGACGTGCTCGGCGACGGCCACGCCATGCTGCGACGCCCGCGCGATTGGACGGCGCTGGTGACCCGCTTCATCGAACCGGCCGTGGGGCTGGCCGATCCGGATCCCCTCATCACCGACGCGATGGCGCGGCCGACTCCCGAGGGACTGCGGGTGCCGCTGCCGTACCGGCTCAGCTGGCCGACCTGATGTCAGGCGCGCAACCAGTCCAATGCTGCAGCCAGGTCAGGCACGACATGCACGCGCATCTCCGGAGGTGAGACGTTGGCGCCACCACCCGAGACGCGCAGTGCGCTTTCCGGGGGAACGAGTGCGTGCCGGAAGCCCAGCCGGGCGGCTTCGGCCAAGCGCCGGCGCAACCCGGTCACCTGCCGGACCTCACCGGCCAACCCGACCTCCCCGATCGCCACCGTGTGCGGAGGCAGCAACAGGTCACCGGCCGCCGACGCTACGGCCAGTGCGACCGCGAGGTCGGCGGCTGGTTCCACCACGCGCATCCCACCCACCGTCGCGGTGTACACATCAGACCCGATCAGGCGCACCCGGCCACGGCGCTCCAGGACTGCCAGGATCATCGCGACCCGGGATGAGTCCAGCCCGCTGACCGCGCGGCGCGGATTGGCCAGTGCAGACTCGGCGACCAATGCCTGGACCTCGCCCAGCAGTGGCCGTTTGCCCTCCACGACGACCGTCACCGCGGTCCCGGCGACCGCGCCGTCGCGGTGGCTGAGGAACAGCCCGGACGGATCAGGCAAGCAGACGATGCCGTCGTCGGTGAGCTCGAAGCAGCCGACCTCGTCAGCGGCCCCGAACCGGTTCTTGATCCCACGAACCATCCGCAGCGTGGAGTGCCGGTCGCCGTCGAACTGCAACACCACATCGACCAGGTGCTCCAGCACCCGCGGCCCGGCCACCGTTCCATCCTTGGTGACGTGCCCGACCAGCACCACCGGCAGCCCGCGCGCCTTGGCGGTGCTGATCAGCACGCTCGCCACCGCGCGGACCTGCGACACTCCGCCCGGGCTGCCCTCGACGCCGGCACACGACATGGTCTGCACCGAGTCGACGATCAACAGTCCTGGATCGACGACGTCGAGGTGCCCGAGCACCGCGGCGAGGTCGGACTCAGCAGCCAGGAACAGCTCATCGTGTAGCGCGCCGGTGCGCTGCGCGCGCAGCCGCACCTGCCCTGCCGATTCCTCGCCGGTGACGTAGAGAGCTCGCCGGCCGGCCAGCGCGGTACGGTGTGCGACCTCCAGCAGCAAGGTGGACTTTCCGACCCCGGGTTCGCCGGCCAGCAGTACCACCGCACCGGGTACCAGGCCGCCGCCGAGCACCCGGTCGAGCTCGGCCACTCCGGTGGGGGTGGCCTGCGCGGAATGCAGGTCAACCTGCGAGATCGGGCGAGCCGGGTTCAACGGCGCTGCCACCGCCGTGACCGGCCGGGAACCGGCCGCCGCCACGCTGCCCCAGGTTTGGCATTCCGGGCAGCGCCCCACCCACTTGGCGACTTCATGCCCGCAGTCACCGCACCGGTGGGTGTTCGCGGAGGACCTCACCACGCTCCCAACCTGGGAGACCTCAGCCGGCTGAGTTCGGCGGGGTGGCCATGGGGACTGGGAGAGTGAGCTTGCCGGCGTTGCGGAACTGGAAGGTGATTGGGGTGGTGAGGCCGGCGTGCAGGGGCTGGGTGTTGATGAGCAGGATCCGCAGTTCGCCGACGACCAGCGGGCTGGTGGGGCCAGCCGAACCGGCAGTGCTGATGACGGTAGTGCCGGGGCCGATCTGCGTCGTGCCGAGCATCTGCGCCTGGCCGGTCGGGCTGGTCACGGCGACCAGCTCATCCAGCTGATCACCTTGGTTGATGATGGTGAGCACCACCGGCACGGTCGATCCGGGGGGGTAGGTGCCCGTCGGGTTCGGCGGGTAGGGCAGCAGCACGTTGCGCAGCGCGATGGAGTTTCCGACGTTGCCGGAGCCACCGTCGACGGCGGCAACCTGATTATCGGTCTGGGTGATCTGGCCGGCACCGCAGCCGACCAGCGCCAGCGCGGCGGCGCCGCAGGCCACGACGCGAGCTGCGATGGTGGGGGAGACCCGCATCGCCGAAGCGTATCGGACGCACCGCCGCAGGCGGTGCGCTACCTCAGCGCGGCCGACCCGTCGAGCGGTCCACAGTGGAGGGACCGTGAGCTGCGCAGCACCGAGTTGCCTGGTCTGGGCCCGTGGCGGGATCCTCTGACCTGCGATGACGCTCTAAGTAGCCGACCCGCCCCCCGCGCCGGGATTTGCGGACGTGGTAACCTGGGTGCAGCGAAAGGGGCAGAGGACACATGGTTTTTAAGGTCGGAGAGACCGTCGTCTACCCGCATCACGGTGCCGCTCTCATCGAGGCCATTGAAACTCGAGTGATCAAAGGCGAGGAGAAGCAGTATCTCGTCTTGAAGGTCGCTCAGGGTGATCTTACCGT
>JAVXWL010000025.1:0-5894 GCA_032230565.1 Pseudonocardiales bacterium
CCGCCGAATCTCGTCGTCCACGGCTACTAGCCCTAGTCTCGGGGCGGCCATCCGACCGAAAGCCTTAAGTGGCCCGAGCGTGCCCCGAGGGACCTTCCATCCTTGTTCAAGCGCGGCCTTCGGCCGCCGCGCCGCTGGTCGCCGGGGCCGATCCGGTCCTCGCTCCGCTGCGGGCGGCCGACCCGGCGGGCGGCGGACGACAAAGACCGGGTGACGAGGATGGAACTTTTCAGCCACCGGGCCTCATGCAATCAAACACGTTGCTGACTGTGACGTGCGTCAGGCTGGCCTTCTCCGCAGCCGCTCCTCACAACGGCCATTGTCACCGCCCAAGGCCGCTGCTACGTCCGTTGCTGCCGCTCGCTGGATTCAAACGAGCGGGGAACCGCGACGGGATCACGCTAAGCATTTGGGCCAATGGTGATCCCTGGAAGAATTGGCCACTGCGAAACAGGCACTCAGATTCCGTGAGCCGTCGGCTGAGCCCCCGGGGACTACAGAAGTCTCCGGGCTCACTTGGATAAAGTGGTGAGGTCTCGCTCGACAGACGCCCGTGGCCGCGGCTGCGGAGAAGTTGAAAGTGTGGCGTGACTTGCCTCCCGCAGCAGTATGTGTAATGATGTCACAATGGGTATCGGCGTCGCTGTCGCAATCCTAGCGGGCGTCGCAGCGACAATTATACTAAGCGTTATTGCTCAATGGGTTTCGAAGCCATCGTGGATGACGCCCAAAAGGGTCATTTTGACCTTTATTTCGTTTGGGCTAATAGCGGCTATTTCACAGGCTGTTATAATTCAACTTCAGCAAGAACCTCCGGCACAGCGGCCAGAAAAGAAAGCTGTGCCTCCAAGCGCTCCGTCCGCTTGCGAAAACACCTACAAAGGTGATGGCAGCCCACGTCTCGTTGCAAATAGTCAGACCGCTGGAAGCATCCCTGTACCTAATGGATTTAGAGTGACATTCCCAGATCTAACCTGGGCGGGCCTTTGGCTTAATATCTCACCAACAACGTGCGACTACACGGTTGAACTGGATGCACGGATGCTTGAGACGTCGAGCTATCAGGCCGGATGGGGCTACGGCATCGGGGTCTGCGATAGGTGGGAGGGACAAGTGCCGAGCGGATTCCTCCTTCAATACACTTTTGTCCGGAATGACGGGCGCGCCGTCGATAATTCCGCGCGTTTCGCGATGCCCTATGTGAATGACGGTGAACGAGTTGCCATGACGGTAGATGGAATAACTCACCACTGGATTGTGACGCTGAAAGACAGTCTGGTAACGATTAGCTTTGATTGGGGTCCACCACTAGGGCCATTCCCCGTGACCCGCAGGCCCAACGGCCCTAGCTTCGAACAAACCCTACCGGAAGACTGCAAGGGATCGGGAGCCTTCCTTCGTGTCCTCGGAACGACAGTTGAATTTACGAACATATCAGTGCGCGGTGTTACTTGAGATACAAATGTGCACTTTAACGGCAGCCTCATCTCAGTTTCCGGCACTGATGGCCTAGAGGCGCCCTGACCATGCTGAACATCTATATTTGCTCGCCCAAGATGGTTCTGCGAGGAGTAGCGCACAAAGACTATATCCACCGACTGCAATCCGCTGGCCCACTGGATGCCGGCTTACTATTAGTTTCCGTGACTGAGCATATGCCATGACAAGTACCGGACGGCCCGTGTGCAGAAGAGGCGCCCTGACCGGAATGGCGTTGCCAACTACCCTCCTCGACCAATAGGGACATCCAATACAGGGAACACTGGTACGGCGACGACCCTTCCTCCCGATCCGCTGTGCGACGGCCGGACCTTCCACCGCCCGGCCGTCACCCATCCTATCGATTTGGTGCTCCGAAGAAATCAATGCTCATCGGGGTCTTCGTTGAGGTGCCGCCCCCGATCGATTACTCACAGGCGAACCACTGACGGATCGTCGTAGGACCCGCGGGATCGTCGGACGTGGTCACCGCGGAGGGACTGTCGTGTTTGGTCCCTGGGGAGGGACTGTCGTGTTTGGTCCCGGCCGCGTGGGGGGTGTCTGAATTGGTCCGGGCCGTGTGGGAGCCGTCGGAGCCCGTCCTGACGGAGGCGTAGGGATGGTCAGAGGCGGAGCTTGAGGCTCCGGCGCAGGCGGAGTCTGAGGCTCAGGGGCAGTCACAGGCGGACCCAGGAGTTCCGGAACAGCCTCAGGCAGACCCAGCAGGTCCGAAAGAGCCCCCGGCGAACGTTGGGCCTCGTCTTCGCACCGACATTCAGCCTGATGCTGGGCCTTCGCCCAGCACGAAGATCGAGCCGGGTGCTGCGGCACACTGACCTGCTGTGCAACAGGCCCGGCCGCTTGCTCCGCAGCGAAAGCCTCCCCATAGCTGCATGGAAGGAGACCTAACCCAACTACAAGACTACTTAGAGTAACTAGACGTACTTCCATCTTACGAGGCATGCGTCCCCCTATTGTCCAACGCGCCTACAGCGCGCACGACGCGGTCACTAGCTGACGAGACCCCGCATGGCGCTGGATGCCCCTATCTACAGCGATCGTCCAAACGGGTTCCACATACGATAACTCTCTGTGCCGAATAGCTTAAGTGTTCGGGGCGCTACCACCTAGATGTGCTCTAGTGTCACTCATTCGGGGTACGTAGCGTGCAACGTGGTGTGGCCCTAAGGCCAGGCGGTGTACCGCTGGTCTACTAACCGGAAATGATCTAGCGACCCGCCCAAGTTATCCGACCACACGCGAGCCTCAGCACAACGCGAGCAACAAGCATTTCCGCTGTCCACGGAGTCTGCGACGGCGCGACCCCAGCTTGCTCGGTCTCCGCAAAGATCTTCTTAGCCTGATCGAAGGACCATCCTTCGCCGTGCTACCCCATCTCCAATCCAGCCACGAGGGCCGCTGATTGGCAGCTACGAGCGAGGAGCCTCGCCGTCAACGTCCGGTTCGTCGGGTGGAGTGATAAGGGCGAGGCAGACGTGTTCCGTGGTGACGTGCGCCGCACAGCTTGGAGCGAGCAGTGCGTAGGCAAGTTCCTCACCGCCGTTGGGCTCCGAAAGCCAACACCCGGCGGCATCGGCCAGGGAGAGGCGCTGCACCGCGGAGAGGTGTGCCTCACGCTCACTCAGGAGTGCCACAGCGGCCAAGCGTTGCCCGATTGGAGATGACGCGCGAGCCACGAGGGGACCGCAAGGTCGGCTCATTGCCGCAACCGAGCACCGCAGCCGCCAACTCCAGCGTCCGCGACAGCTCCAGCTCCTCCAGATGTGGCCGGGTCGAGTGGTGAAAGATCCGGACAACACCGACGTCTACTCCCGCAACACCCGGGCAACCGACCGAGCACGCCAGGGCGCCAGCCAAAGCACCAGGCTCGGCGATTCCTGGCCCTCCAGGACGAGCGTGCCACCGTCCAGCTCCACCACCTCACCACGGATCCAGCATCACACGAAGCCGGTCTGGATCGAGGTGCATAGGCTCTGGCATCGGGTCTCCACCCTCTTCCGCAGGGTCGATCAAGGCCGGGGGTCGGTGTTCGCAGCACTAGCCCTCGGCCGTCTCATTAGCGGGCAGGTGCGCCCCCTGATCTCACTTACTCATCCGGCACAAAACCCAGGTCCCGCGCCTGGTCCGCCCGTCCATCCACAACTAGCCCCGGCAGCCTTGGTACCGGTCCTTAAGCAGCCACAGCAGCTTCCATTCGTCGAAGCTCGGCCAGTGCGCCGAGCTCACCAGAGTCAGCAAAAAGTCAGCAACCGATCGTCACGGGATGCCATCAGAGCACTCAACGCGGCGACTCACGGGCACGTGAAGACACCGGTTAATACTGGTCATCACGGTCTACGCGCGTTCGGGACGAACAGGCTGTGCGGAGGCGGGTGAGTTGCTTCGAACGTCCAGTCTTCGACTCAGCCTGCCCCGCCCGCCCCGATGCGAGTCAATACGTCCGCTGTCGGTCCGGGCGGCCGTTCTCGGAGCCATCCCGCCACGGCTGAGCGCCTGGTCGCCGGCTCCCCGCTGGCAGTGCCGGATGCGCCGTTAGTCACGCGATTAGTCACGGGACGGTATAGGACTGGATGCGGTGCGTGAGACGCAGCGACCATAGGAAGGGCCTGTGAACAGCCGCAACGTCACCCACGTGATCGGGTGGGATAACGGCTGAGTGCCTCATAACCCAGAGGTCGTAGGTTCGAATCCTACCCCCGCTACCAGCGGAAACAGGCCTGGCCTCTTCGGAGACTGGGCCTGTTTCGTGCTCAGAGGTAACGGATTTGGTAACGCAGCGTCCGCGCTCACCCCTGCTCACCAGCGCCAACGCCGGGTAGGCCGGCGAGAATGACCGACGCAAGCGCGTGAGCCACTTCACGGTCGGCTTCGATGTCGCCGTGCATGTAAGTCTCCATTGTGAAATCTCACCGACGCGTGTCCGACCCGCTGGCTCAGCGCCTTAGTATCGACCCGGGCCAGCCGGCCGGCGGTGGCGTAGCTGTGGCGAACGTCGTGCAGCCGGATGCGGGGCAGGCCGGCAGCGTCAGCCAGCCGGTTGAAGCGGACGGTGATCGTGTCTGGGTGCGGTGGGCGGCCGTCTTCCCAGCAGAACAGCAGCCCGTGGTCCTGGTAGTGCTCACCGGCGAGCGCGCGCTCGGCGTCGAGCATGTTCACGTGGGAGTGCAGTACTCCGAGTGTGTAGGGGTCGAGCGCGATGGTGCGCCAACTGTCGTCGGACTTGCCGTCCTCCTCGATTACCTTGCCGTCGATGACGACACGGGTGGAGCCGACGGTCAGAGTGCCGGCGTCGAAGTCGAGCCCGTCGCGGTGCACTCCGGCCAGCTCACTGCGCCGCATCCCGGTCGTCGCTTCCAGGACCCACAGCGCAAAGAACCGATCATCGCGAGCTCCCAGCAGAAACGTGGTGAGGTGGGCAACCGTCCAAGTTCGGCGGCTCTTGCGGGGCATCCGGGGCGGGCTGGCGTCGGCCACGACGTTGCGCTTGACGTAACCCCACCGGGTGGCGTCTTCCCAGACGCGGTGCAGCATGCGGTGAACGTTGACCACGGTCTTGGGCGCCAATCCGCACTCCGGTTCGGCCGTGACCGGCCGTGGTTTCGGCGCCGGGCCTCGACGTCGCTTCCCCGTTGCCCGCTCTGCGATCGCCTGTTCATGAGCAAGCCTCCGTGCTTCCCGCTGGCGGCGGTGCTCGGCGTTCGCCTTAACGCGGCCCGAGAAGAGCAATTGACGTACAGCGCGTCGAATACGGCGGAGTCGAGGTCTTGGACTCGGCGGTGGCCGATGTAGGGGTAGACGTAGTAATGGAAGTAGTTCCGGTAGTTCGCGTGCATGCTCTGCTTCACCGAATGTTGGCGACGGGCCAGCCACTCCTCGACGAGCTGCTCGACCGTTCGCCTGCTTTGGCGCACGAGCCGACCCTGCTCATGGTTGTCCATCGCCTCCCGGCACGCGGCCCATGCCTCGCGTTCCGTGGCGAAGCCGCCCTTGGCGACCTGCCGACGCTTGCCGGTCAGCGGGTCGGGGTCACCGTCAAAGAAGTAGCGGTAGGTCTTTCCCCGCTGCTGAACGTGGCCTTCACGCCGCCTCAAGGCGCCGCCTGCGGCGCATTCCACTGCAGCACGAACGTCACCCCCACCGACCCGAACCACGACACTGCGCGCGGCCTGACGCCGTGCTCGGTCGCGGCCGGGTCGGCCGGCCGCCATGGGTGCTCGGATGTGCGCCGCCAGTCATTGGGTAGATCGCACCACAGCCACGGCAGCACCCCGAATCCTCCGGCGCCCGACGCCGTCTCGCAGCTGTGGCTAGATCGCCTATTTGATCCCGACAACCATCGAGTCGGGCCCAATGAGATGCTCGACGTAGCTGTCGCGAAAGCCCGCCTCCTGCAT
>JAVXWL010000113.1:0-11677 GCA_032230565.1 Pseudonocardiales bacterium
CGACGCAGAGGCCAGCCGGGTGTGAGGCAACGGGGAAGCGCAGGTCGCCCACCAGTCACCGGCCGTGCCAAATCCGTGCCAGATCCAGCGGTGACCGACGGAGCACAGCGGGGAGCCAGGGGGACACCGACCGTCACGCCCGACGCAGACCTCGACCCATCTTCGCAAGCCAGACAGCATATCTACAGAGTGGCGGGTCAAGGATTCGAACCTTGGAAGGCATCAGCCGACGGATTTACAGTCCGCTCCCATTGGCCGCTCGGGCAACCCGCCTGGAGGCCGGGCGCACCGGCCGGTGGATACGATACACAGCCCGTGACGTCGAGGCGGATCGGGCCCGGCGGGTAAGGTCGGCACCGGCTCAACGAAGGAGGCTGTGATGGCGGATCCGTCGTTCGATGTGGTCAGCAAGGTCGATCGGCAGGAAGTGGATAACGCGCTCAATCAAGCGGCCAAGGAGTTGTCGACCCGGTTCGATTTCCGAGGCACCGGGGCGAAGGCGACCTGGACCGGTGACGAGGCGATCACGATCGAGGCGGAGACCGAGGAGCGCTGCCGCGCTGCCATCGACGTCGTCCAGGGCAAGCTGGTCAAGCGGGGCATCTCGCTGAAGTCCTTCGAGGTGGACGAGCCGGCCGTCTCAGGCAAGGTCTACCGGACCACGGGACGCATCCTGCAGGGCATCAGCCAGGACAAGGCCAAGGAGATCGCCAAGGCGGTCCGGGACGAGAAACTCAAGGGCGTACAGGCCCAGATTCAAGGTGACCAGCTTCGCGTCTCGGGCAAGAAGAAAGACGACTTGCAAGCCGTCATTGCATTGTTGAAAGGCCGCGACTTCGGGGTCGCGTTGCAGTTCACCAACTATAGATGATTTCGGTATTGCTTATTTTGCGTGGGCAGTGATTAAAAAGCGGCTTGGCATGCCTTCACTCCCATGAACCTCGGGTGGGCGAGAACCCCGCTTCGTGCAGCAGCTTCTGGTAGGTATCGAGCGAGTAAGCCTCACCTTCTCGGGACCACGCGAGCATGACTACCGAGAAGAGGTAAGGAAACGCTGCTCGGGGAAGTGATGGAAGATGTGGCTTGCGATAATCACGTCGTAGGGTCCGTCCAGCACCACCTCGAACACGTCGCCTTCAATCAAACTCGGGCGCTCGCGCAGGCCAGCCGATCAACGTTGGCCTTCGTATGTTCAAGGACGTTGGCCCAGTCGAGCAGGGTCGCTCGTGCCACCGGATGCTGAGCCGCAAGCGTCAAAGAGTACAGACCACCACCGCAGGCGATGTCGAGAATGTCGAGGCTTTTCGTTGGCCAGCTGGACGCCGGCCCGGAGGATTGTCGTTACCTGAAGCCCTTGAATCATCTGCATCAGCGGTTCAGGGGACACGGCCGGTCGGGGGGTCGACGGAAAGAGCTTCACTGGTCACTAAAGCCTCCGGGGGCGGAACGCACCCGTAATCCGGATCTCGCGCAAGGGTCAGTCCCTCACGCGGTTTACGGGGCTGCGGTCGCGGATTCAGGCGCTGGCAGGGGGATCGGTGCTGATTGTGCCTTGCCGGATTACCCGACCACTGTGGGCTACCCGGCCTGACCGCGATCAAACCGGTCCCGGACACTGGTGCTAGTGAAGGGCATCGTGTTGGCCGGTGGCAGCGGCACCCGGCTGTATCCGATCACGCAGGCCGTCTGCAAGCAGCTGCTGCCGGTGTACGACAAACCGATGGTGTACTACCCACTTTCGGTGCTCATGCTGGCCGGGATCCGCCAGATATTGATCATTTCTACGCCCACTGACCTGCCGCTATTTCGTCGCCTGCTCGGTGACGGCGCCGCTCTGGGGCTGCAGCTGAGCTACGCCGAGCAGGCCGAGCCCAACGGCCTGGCCGAGGCCTTCCTGATCGGCGCGGAGTTCATCGCCGACGACCCGGTCGCGCTCGTACTGGGTGACAACATCTTCTACGGGCGGGGCTTCTCCGGCCGGCTCCGGCAGTGTGTGATCGACTTGAACGGGTGCGTGCTGTTCGGGTATCCCGTCAAGGAGCCGCAGCGCTACGGCGTCGGTGAAGTCGACGCCGCCGGCAAGTTGGTCTCCATCGAGGAGAAGCCGGCGGCTCCTCGCTCGAACAAGGCGATCACCGGCCTGTATTTCTACGACAACGACGTGGTGAAGGTTGCTCGCTCGCTGACCCCGTCCGCGCGCGGCGAGCTGGAGATCACCGACATCAACGCGCACTACCTGCGCCAAGGAAGGGCGACGTTGATCGACCTGGGCCGTGGCTTCGCCTGGCTGGACACTGGCACCCACGAGTCACTGCTGGAGGCCGGCCAGTTCGTCCAGGTGCTCGAACACCGCCAAGGCGTTCGGATCGCCTGCCTGGAGGAAATCGCGCTGCGGATGGGCTACATCAACGCCGAAGCGTGCTACGCGCTGGGCCAGTCGTTGGCGAACTCGGGATACGGCCAGTACGTCATGGACATCGCCCGCGCCATTCGCTGAGCCGGCGAGTCAGGGCCGCTGGCGGCGGGCCATCTCTTCCAAGCGGTGCACCCGGTCGGCGATCGGCGGGTGGGTGGAGAACAACCGCGCCGCGCCCTCGCCCGGCCGGAACGGGTTGGCGATCATCAGGTGAGACTGCGCGACCACGGCAGGCGCAGGGGCGAGTGGCGCCATCGCGGTGCCGTACTCCAGCTTGCGCAGCGCGCTGGCCAGCGCCAGCGGGTCCCCCGTGAGTTCCGCGCCGGAGGCGTCGGCCTGGTACTCCCGGGACCGGCTGACTGCCATCTGCACGATGCCGGCGGCAATCGGGCCGAGCAGCGCGATGAGGATCATGGCCAGCGGGTTGGAACGGTCGTTGTTGCCGCCCCCGAATAGTCCCGCGAACATCGCCAAGTTTGACAAGGCCGTCACCATGCCGGCCAATGCTCCGGCGACCGAGGAGATGAGGATGTCCCGGTTGTAGACGTGTGACAGCTCGTGGCCGAGCACGCCGCGAAGTTCCCGCTCATCGAGCAGCTCGAGGATCCCGACGGTGCAGCACACCGCAGCGTGCCGCGGGTTACGGCCGGTGGCGAAGGCGTTGGGTGCCTGGGTGGGGCTGAGGTACAGCCGTGGCATCGGCTGGCGCGCGTCGGTGGCCAGCTCGCGGACGATTCGGTACATCATCGGCTGCTCGGGCTCGGACACCGGCCGCGCGTGCATGATACGCAACGCCAACTTGTCGGAGTTGAAGTAGGCGTAGGCGTTCATCCCGACCACGAATACCAGCGCGATGAATACGCCGCCGCGCCCGAAGAACCACCCGATCAGCACCACCAGCGCGGACAGTCCGCCGAGCAGCAGCGCGGTCTTCAGACCATTGACGTGGTTGTGCACGGTCCATCAGCCTCCCGCGGTGTGCGCTCCCACTCAGTCCAACGCACCGCCCGATGGTGAGGTTCCTCGCTCGCAGCCAGCACGCGGAGACGAGAGACTGAACAGCATGGAGGTTTCGGTACAGCTCCGCGGCGGGGTGGCTGTGGTGACGGTGGTCGATCGAGAGCGGCGAAACGCGTTGAGCCTTGAGCTTTCCGACCGGCTGGCGCAGGCGGTGACGGCATGCGACCACGACGACTCGGTGCACGCCATCGTGATCACCGGCGCGCCGCCCGCGTTCTGTGCCGGAGGTGACCTGGGCGCGCTGGTCGCTGCTGGCCAGTCGGGCTCCGAAGCTGACCTGCACCATATCTACGCCGGATTCCTGGCCGTCGCGAACGCCGCGGTGCCCACCATCGCCGCCGTCAACGGGCCTGCGGTGGGCGCCGGACTTAACTTGGCGCTGGCCTGCGACCTGCGTCTGGTCGGACCGGGGGCGTTGTTCGACGCGCGCTTCCTGCAGCTGGGCATCCATCCCGGCGGTGGCATGACGTGGCTAGCGCAGCGCACCGTCGGCGCCCAGATCGCGGCGGCGATGGCCCTGTTCGGCGAACCGCTCGACGCCCAGGAGGCGGTGCGGACCGGTCTCGCCTTCCGGCTGGTGGAGGTCGACGGTGATCCCCGCTCCCCCGCCGCACACGAGGCGGTGGTGTCCGCCGCGGTGAGCTTCGCGCGCCGGGCTGCAGCGGCTCCCCGCGATCTCGTGGTCGCCACCAAGGCCGCCCTGCGGGCCACCGCCACGATGCCCGCGCACGCCGACGCCGTCGCCTATGAGACCACGCCACAGCTCGCCTCGCTCACCTCATTAACCCCACGAGCCGCGAGAAAAGACGGGTAGGTCCGCTACGAAGGTGCCGCTGAAGGCAACTGTTGGCGGAAGTTGCCGTGTGCGGCACCTGCGTGCGCGACGCCAGTCCTTCTCCGGAGCTCACGCACAGTGACAACCCGAAGTGAAACCGGGTCAGCCGGTGCGGGCGGCGAGGTAGTCGGTGACCGACGCCAGGGCGTCCCGGGCTGGACAGTCGGGCAGCACGGCGAGTTCAGCGCGAGCAGAGTCGGTGTAGGAGCGCAGAGTGCGCATCGCCCGGTACAGCCCGGGCGACTCACGCAGCAACCACAGGGCCTCCGCGATCAGCGTCTCGTCGGTCAGCGGGCCGGCCAGCAGCACCCGGAGTCGATCGACCCCGGGGCCGTCGTCGGCGAGCGCGTAAAGCATCGGCAGCGTGCGGACACCCTCGCGCAGGTCGGTTCCCGGCGTCTTGCCGGACTCGGCCGATGGCGAGGCGATGTCGATGATGTCGTCGGAGATCTGGAATACGGTGCCGACCTTCTCGCCGAACCGGCGCAGCGCGTCGATGCGCTCCTGGGGGGCGCCGGAGAACATGGCGCCATACCGGCCCGCGGTGGCGATCAGCGAGCCGGTCTTCTCCGCGATCACCGCGAGGTAGTGCGCCACCGGGTCAGCGCCCTCGGCGGGACCCATGGTTTCCCGCATCTGGCCGGTGACCAGCTCGGCGAAGGTGCAGGCGATGATCCGCACCGCGTCCGGCCCGAGGTCGGCAACCATCCGGGAGGCGTGCGCGAACAGGAAGTCGCCGGTGAGGATCGCGACGGTGTTATCCCAGCGAGCGTTGGCGCTGACCGCCCCGCGACGCATGGTGGCCTCGTCCATCACATCGTCGTGGTAGAGCGTGGCCAGATGGACCAGCTCCACCACCGCGGCCGCGCGCACCACGTCCTGCGGTCGCCCGTTGTCCGGCCCGAACTGGCCGGCGAGCAAGGTGAACAGCGGCCGGAACCGCTTGCCGCCGGCGTCGACGAGGTGCAGCGAGGCCTCGGTGAGGAAGCGGAACTCGCTTTGCACTTCCCGGTGCAGCAGCTCCTCCACCTGGGTCAGACCCCGCTCCAGGACGGCACGCAGCGCGGGGTCAGCCAGCTCTACGCCTGCGACCTGCTCAGATGTTGACCTGGTCACGGATTAGGAGCCGAACCCGCCGAGCGCGGCCCAGTTCAGGGCGAAGGTGGGCACGACGCCGAGTAGCAGGGTGACCACGACGCCCAGGGTGATCGCGGCGGTGGTGAAGGCCCCAGGCACGCTCACCGTCGGACCGTCGATGGCAGGTTCGCTGAAGTACATCAGGACAACCACCCGAATGTAGAAGAACGCGGCCACCGCACTGGCCACCAGGGCTATCACTACCAACGGGGCCATCCCGTCCGCCAGAGCGGCGCTGAATACCGCGAACTTACCGGTGAACCCGCTGGTCAGCGGAATACCAGCGAGCGCGAAGAGCAGGAAGGCGAAGACCGCAGCCGTCAACGGGGAACGCTTGGCCAGCCCGGCCCACTGCGAGAGGTGAGTGGCCTCACCGTCGGCGTTGCGCACCAGGGTGACCACCCCAAAGGCCGCGAGCGTGGTGAAGCCGTAGGCGAGCAAGTAGAACATCGTGCCGGACAGCCCCTGTGCGGTCAACGCGATCGCGCCGACCAGCAGGAACCCAGCGTGCGCCACCGACGAGTAGGCGATCATGCGCTTGACGTCGGTCTGGGTTAGGCCGAGCACCGCGCCGATCACCATCGAGGCGATCGCGACGGCCCACAGCAGGCCACGCCACTCCCAGCGGGTGCCCTCGAACGCCACCGTCAGCACCCGCAGGATCGCGCCGAACGCGGCTACCTTGGTACACGCCGCCATGAAGGCCGTCACCGGCGTTGCCGCGCCCTGGTAAACGTCCGGGGTCCAAGTGTGAAACGGCCCGACCGAGCCCTTGAACAGCAGCCCGATCACCAGCAGCGCCAGCCCACCGAACAGCAGGGTGTCCGGCCGGTTGCTACCCGCCGACGCCTCAGCGATCCGCGACAGGCTGACCGAACCCGCGTAGCCATACAGCAGAGCGACGCCGTAAAGAAAAAACGCTGAGGAGAAGGCTCCCAGGAGGAAGTACTTGACGGCCGCTTCCTGGGCCAGCAGCCGGCGGCGCCGGGCCAACCCGCACATCAGATACAGCGGCAGGCTAAGCACCTCCAGTGCGACGAACATGGTGAGCAGGTCGTTGGCGGCGAGAAACACCATCATGCCGCCGAGGGAGAACAAGAACAGCGGAAAAACCTCGGTCTGCATCACCGTCTCGGCGGTGCGAAGTGCCCCCTGAGCTTGGGCACGGTCCGCAGCGGTGCCCGGACGAACCGCGGCGTCGGCGCTGAATGCGCCCCCCGGCTCCACCGATCGGTCCGCGATGAGCAGCACCGCCGCCAAGCCCAAGGCCAGCAACGTGCCCCATAAGAACAGCGCCGGGCCGTCAACGGCGATGGTCCCGGCCAAGGTCACCACATTGCGCCCGTCGGCGGAGAACGAGTAGAGGTGCACACCCAGCGCCGCACCCGCTGCACCCAACGTAAGCAGCGTCAACACGACCTGCGCTGACCACCGCGCCGGACGGGCCACGAAGGCCTCCACCAACACGGAGAGGCACGCCGCCCCGAGCACGATCAGGACCGGGGCGATCGCCCCGTAGTCGACCGTAGGCGCCTGCAAGTGCGGCACCTGCGCCACGACTCCCACTCCAGCTTCACCGCCGAGCACCTCAGCGACCTCCCTGCCCGACGACCGGGTCGGACAGACCGACCTCGGTGAGCGTGGCCCCGATCGACGGGTTGATGACATTCAACACCGGCTGCGGGAAGAACCCGAGCAGCAGGATGAGCACCACCAGCGGCACCAGCACCGCGACCTCGCGGATCGACAGATCAGGGAACCGGCCACGTTGGCGCTGCGCTGTGGCCTCCGGCGCCATCGTGGACCCCGGTCCCTCCAATGCCCCCACTACGGCCGCGCCCCGCACCGGTCCATGCATGATCCGCTGGTAGAACCACAACACGTAGAGCGCCGCCAGGATCATTCCGGTAGTCGCCAGAATGGTGAACACCGGCTGCCGAGGGAAGGAGCCGATCAGCACCAGAAACTCCGAGACGAAGGAGTTGGTGCCGGGCAACGCCAGCGAGGACAGCCCGGCCACCAGCATCATCCCGGCCAGCACCGGAGCCAGCACCGCCACCCCGCCGTAGTCGCTGATCAGCCGGGAGCCACCGCGGGCCATCAGCATCCCGACGACGATGAACAACATGCCGGTGGAGATGCCGTGGTTGACCATGTAAAGCACCGCACCGGCCTGCGCCTGGGTGGAGAAGGCGAAGACTCCCAGTGCGATGAAGCCGAAGTGGGCCACCGAGGTGTACGCCACGAACCGCTTCATGTCGGACTGGCCGACGGCGAGCAGTGCGCCGTAGAGCACCCCGGCGACGGCGAGCACCAGCACCAGCGGGGCCAGCGCCCGTGATGCGCCGGGGAACAGCGGCAGGCAGTAGCGCAGGAAACCGTAGATGCCGACCTTGTCCATCACCCCGACCAGCAGCACGCCAGCGCCTATCGGGGCCTCCGCACCGGCGTCGGGCAGCCAGGTGTGTAGCGGTACCAGCGGCGCTTTGATCGCGAAGGCGACAAAGAACCCGAGGAACAGCCAGATCTGCGTGCTCTGCGGGACGGTCCCGGCGATGCGTACCAGCGCCGCCCAGTCAAAGGTGCCGTGACCCAGCCGGTTGCCACTGACCACGAACAGCCCGATCACGCTGGCCAGCATCACCAGACCGCCGAGCAGCGAGTACAGGAAGAACTTGACCGCCGCGTACTGCCGTCGCGGGCCGCCGAAGCGGCCGATCAGGAAGTACATCGGCACCAGCATGACCTCGAAGAACAGGTAGAACAGGAAGACATCGGTGGAGACGAAGACCCCGATCAGCAACGACTGCAGGACCAGCAGCAGGGCGTAGAAGCCCGCCGGTGTCCGATCCTCGGCCATCTTGTCCGCCCAGGAAGAGCCCATCACGATCGGAACCAGCACGCTGATCAGCGCGATCATCACCAACGCGATGCCGTCGATACCGAGCGCGAAACGGGTTCCGAAGGCCGGGATCCACGGGATGGACAGGGTCAGCTGCAGGCGCCCGCCGCTGGGGTTGTAGGCCGCCCAGGCCAGCGCGGCCAGTACCAGCTCGGCCAGGGCGAAGGCCATCGCGGTTGCCTTGGCGGCTGTCGGCGCCGAACGCATCGGGGCGACGACCGCGCTACCCACCAGCGGCAGCAGCAGCATCGCCAGAAGCAGACCGCCTCCACTTGACACTTCGCTACTCATGAGTAACTCACCGCCAGCAGGAAGGCGATCACCACGATAGCGCCGCCGAGCATGCCCAGCGCGTAGCTACGAACGAAACCGGTCTGCAAGCGGCGCAGCCGCCCCGAACTGCCACCCAACAGTGCCGCGGTTCCATTGACCACTCCGTCGACGCCTTTGTTGTCCACGAACACCAGCGCCCGGGTCAACCAGGTGCCGGGTCGCGCGATGAGTGTCTCGTTGATCGCGTTGGCGTAAAGATCGGCCCTGGCTGCGGCCACCGGCAGTGAGACCCGCTCGGGCCTGACCACCGGCACCGGGTTGCGACCGACGAACAGCCATGCGGCCAGCACCCCTACCGCGGAAACCAGCACGGTGAAGACCGGCACCAGTACCGGCGGGAACGGCGCCTCCGCCGGCACCAGCGCGCCCACCGAGGGCTCCAGCCATCGAGCCAACCGGCCGCCCGAGGCCAGGAAGTATCCGGCGACCAGCGAGCCGATCGCCAGCGGCACCATCGGCACCCACATCACCGGCGGGGACTCGTGCGGGTGGTACTCGTGGCCGTCGGCAGTGCGCAGGTTGCGCCAGCGTTCCTCACCAAAGAACGTCATGAGCATCAGGCGGGTCATGTAGAAGGCGGTCAGTCCAGCGGCGAGCAGCGCGATGGTGCCGAAGAGGCCGCCGGCGGTACCGCCCGCCGCGTACGCCGCCTCGATGATCGCATCCTTGGAGTAGTAGCCGGACAGGAACGGGAAGCCGATCAACGCCAGGTAACCGCAGCTGAAGACGACGAAGGTGATCGGCATGTGCCGGGCGAGGCCACCCATCCGGCGCATGTCGATCTCGTCATGCATGCCGTGCATCACCGAGCCTGCTCCGAGGAACAGTCCCGCCTTGAAGAAGCCGTGGGTGAGCAGGTGCACGATGCCCAGCGCGTAACCGGCCGGCCCCAGCCCGACCGCGAGGATCATGTATCCGATCTGGCTGACCGTGGAGTAGGCCAGCACCTTCTTGATGTCGTCGTAGGCGCAACCGATGATCGACCCGATCAGCAGGGTGATCACGCCGACTGCGGCGACGGCCAGCCGGCCGTTCGGGCTGAGGTTGTACAGCGGGCTGCACCGGGCGACCAGGTACACCCCGGCGGTCACCATCGTCGCGGCGTGGATGAGCGCCGAGACCGGCGTCGGGCCCTCCATCGCGTCGGGCAACCAGGCCTGCAGCGGGAACTGACCGGACTTGCCGCAGGCGCCAAGTAGCAACAACAGGGTGATCGCCAGCAGGGTGGCGCCGCCGATCTCACCGGCGCGGGGGAACACCTCGGAGAACCGCACCGTGCCCAAGGATCGCCAGATCAGGAAGATCGCCAACGCCAGCCCGACATCACCCACCCGGTTCATCAGGAACGCCTTCTTCGCCGCCGTCGCGGCGCTGGGCCGGTCCTGGTACCAGCCGATCAGCAGGTAGGAGGCCAGGCCCACCCCTTCCCAACCGAGGTAAAGCGTGACGAAGTTGTTGGCCAGCACAAGCACCAGCATCGCCGCGACGAACAGGTTGAAGTACCCGAAGAACCGTCGGCGCCCTGGGTCGTCGGCCATGTACCCGATCGCGTAGAGGTGGATCAGACCACCGACGCCGGTGATCAGCAGCACGAAGGTCAGCGACAGCGGATCGAGCCGCAGGCCGTAGTCAACCTGCAGGGAGTTGACCGCGAAGAAGGTACCCATGCCCAACTCTCGGGTCCGCTGCGCCGCGTCGAAACCCAGCATCTGGGAGAACAGCGCCACGCCGTAAGCGAACGCGGCGAGCACCGTCGCGCAGCCCAGCAGATGTCCCCATACGTTGGTGCGGCGGCCACCGGCCAGCAGCACCAACGCACCGAAGGCCGGCAGCGCGACGAGCAGCCACGCGTGAAGCGCCGTCCCCTCGGCAGCAGCCACGGAGGGCAAGACCTCGGTCACCGCGTCCCCCTCGCCGATTTCAATATTTCAGCAGGTTCGCGTCGTCGACCGAGGCCGACCGGCGCGTCTTGAAGATCGCCATGATGATGGCCAGCCCGACCACCACCTCCGCGGCCGCGACCACCATCACGAAGAACGCCATGATCTGCCCGTCCAGGGTGCCGTTAATCCTGGAGAAGGTGATCAGGGTCAGGTTCACTGCGTTGAGCATGAGCTCAATGCACATGAAGACCACCACGGCGTTGCGGCGCACCAAGACCCCGACGGCACCGACGGTGAACAGCAGCGCCGACAGCAGCAGGTAGTACGTCGGGGTCACCGGCCGCCCTCCTGGTCCGCGGTCGCTGGCGGCACCGGCCCGCGCAGGGCGCGGGCGTCCGGGTCCGTGCCAGCGCTGACAACGCTGCGGACATCGGCGTCGAGACGATCGCGGCCGGTGGACTCAAGCAGCTCGGACAACGACTCTGGGGCCACCGAACCGTCGGGCAACAGTGCCGGCGTGGACACCGAGTTCATGGTGGCGAACACTCCAGGACCCGGCAGCGGGGACGGACGCTCACCACGGATCCGGGCCTCCACCCGCTCTCGCTGGGTCAACCTGCCCTGCTTGGAGCGCTCGGTGAAGGCCAGCACCATCGCGCCGACCGCAGCGGTCATCAGCAGGGCCGAGGTGAGCTCGAAGGGAAAAAGGTAGTCGGTGTAAAGGCTGCGGCCCAGGTTGGCGACGTTGCCGCCGCCGGTGCTGTTGACCTTCGTCAACCCCACCGCGGTGACCCCCGTGAAAGCCCGGCTCAGCATTGACACCAGCAGCACGGCCAACCCGATCCCGCCCAGTGCTGCCGCGACCCGCTGACCGCGCAGCACCTCCACCACCGAATCGACACTTTCCTTGCCCACCAGCATCAGCACGAACAGGAACAGCATCATGATCGCGCCGGTGTAGACGATGATCTGCACGAAACCCAGGAACGGCGCTTGCTGGACCATGTACAGCGCGCCCAAGCACAGCATGGTCTGCGCCAACCACAGCGCCGAATGCACCGCATTGCGGGCTAACACCATGGCCAGCCCACCAGCCAGCGCGAGCGGGCCCAGGATCCAGAACGCGATGGTCTCCCCGAGACCGATCACTC
>JAVXWL010000160.1:0-18874 GCA_032230565.1 Pseudonocardiales bacterium
GGCTCCTACAACGAGCACTCCCAGATCGACCAAAGCCACGTCCACCAGGAAGGCCTGATCAACGTCGACCACGTCCTTAGCGACAACAACACCGCCCTACACCTGCTCTAACCCCCCAGCCCACAACCGGCTCCGTCATCCCGCACCCCGGGACGCCGGAGCCGGTTGTGCATCGCCCGCAGCGCCATTCGCGGCCGCCACGCGACTACGCGTGCCCGGCAAACCGCCATTCGGACCCGAAACGCGACAGCGCATGGAACCGAATGGCGATCGCAGGGCGGGCATGGGTGACGAGATGGGCTGTGCGGCTTTGTGCACAGGGTGCGAAAAGGCGACGATGGCCGCGGCGACAGCAGTGGCCCGTGCATCGTGGGCGGGCCACTGCTGGCAGGGACCAGCGAAGCTAGCCGAGGAGACCGCTCAGAAGGCCGCCGCTGTCACCGCTGCGGTAGAAAAAGTCGCGGTCATGGCGATCGTTGTAGCCGTTGTAGTAGTAGCATCCCCGGCGGTTGTAGCCGTCGTAACCGTAGCCGCAGCCGTGGTCAAAGTGATCGTGCCCGTTGTGGTCGCCACCTTGTGAGAAAATCGCGGAAACCCGCATGCCCGCTCCTTCATATCGAGCGGGAGCAATGGAGCCAAACCCGGAACGATCTGGGTAATTTAGTCAGCAACGCGTGTGTGCGTGAGCCTCGACGCGCCGGCAGCGCCCCCCGGTGTCAACCAGCAGCTCATCATCGACAGTCAGCAACCCCCCAGGTGATCCGACCCCGTCCCCTCACTCCCCGTGGTCAAATGCCTCTCGAACGTAAGCTATCGAGGAGGGGATATCAACAGTAACTTCAGGTAATACAACGATCACGCTAAGTGATGCTACCGCGGCGTCACCGTACGGCGACCACGATCAATACCACTGCCGCGAGCGCGCCCAGCAGGACGCTGTCGGCAACGTGGGCGCCGGCGATGATGATGACGTTCTGCACCGCGAGGGGGTCCGGTGCCGGTGAACCCTGCCGTCCGGCGGCCCGGGCAGCCCGCGCGCCGCTCCGACTCCAGGCGAAAAGTAGGCGAAATAGTGCCATTCCGCCCAGCACGGCGAGCACCGCCTAGGCGATCAGCCCGCCGGACCCGTCATCACTCACTCTCTAGCAGGTCCGTGAGGCGTCGACCACCCTGCCCGCGATGCCTGCAGTGCTCTGATCGGTCGTGACATTCATCTTGATCACGTTTGAGACCAACTCACGAGGCTGATCGAAGTAGTCCATCACGACAATGCCTACACGTCCTTGGGGCAATCCTGCGAGATAGGCGTTGAGACGCGGGTTTATAGCTTTGGCGTAGCCATGTGAGGTCAGAATAACGGCGCTGGAGAAAGTGATGTACAGATCCACGGGATCACCGCGTCTGGCGTCCTCCAGGTGTGCGACGACGAACTCGAACTTGTCGTCTTCGCCCGGGCTCTGGAAACGATCCTCGACATCATAGAACGGTGCGGCAGCGTTTCTGAATCGCTCGTTCTCTGGCCAATAACTAGCGTCGAACCCGATGTCCTGCCCACCTTCGAACCTGCGCAGTAGAACGATCTTACCGCGGACGTCTCCCAAGGTTGTTTCAGAAGTGAACGCCGGATGGGGTGGTGGCGAGTCGCTACCCGGGGCAGCGGCGGTAAAATTGTAGAACAACGGTGCATCTTTGAGGTGTTCCCACGTCAACGCTCTGAAGGTGTCTTCGAACGAGCGGGTGTTCTCGCCACTGGGGGCGGTATCTCCGATGGACGACAGCTTGCAAAGAACTCGCGAGGGAGCGAACTTGCCGAGCGCGCTATCCATGCGGTCTTCATTGCTAACTGACAGCAAAATTGTTTCCGACGGCTGCTCGCTGAGGAAGTCGGCACAGACCGTCAGTACTTCCGCATAGCTTTTTTCCATGCAGACGACGTCGTGATGCACGCATAGTTTGTCCTGGGCGTGCGCAAGTCTAATATCGAAAAATCGTATCCCGGCAACGAGTTGGTCGGCCAGGCCGCGATCTTGGGTCTTGGCGAGCCCGACCGGTCCGTCGACGCTGGCTGAGTTATGTGTACCTGGAATGCTCAGCATCGTCAGCGCCGCGTCATCAGGGATCCGGTGCATCCAGGAGGTGTGCGGCAGTATCTCGTCCATCGTCCCCAGGGTACCGGGCCGGTGCGGACGGGGCGCTGACGTATGCCGACGCCCACAGCGGCGGCAGTCCGGCAAGTGATGGAAGGGCGGTTAGTTTGTCAGGTTTGGTACACCGGCGGTGAGACGGACGGTGAAGCCATCGTCGGTCCTGCGCAGTGCCACGTGGGGGGACATCTGGTGGACCAGCCACAGGCCCAGGCCGGCCGTGAAGGTGCCCGTTGTGGGTAGCAGTCCGATGAACGGATTGGTCGGCCCGCCACCGTGGTCGGTGATCGTGGCTACGATCCGGTCGGGAGCGGCCCAGAGGCGCACCCGGACCGGGGGACGGCCATGGCAGATCCCGTTGCTCACGGCTTCGCTCACCGCGAATACCAGGTCGTCAAGCTCGATGTGGTTGAGGTCGCTGGTAGCGGCCACGTCGAGGACGGCGTGGCGGGCGGCTGCGGGCGTCGGGTCGATCACGATGGTGGCCGGCGGTGTGGTCTCGAGTGGGTCAGCGCCGGCAGGCGAGCGTCGGGCCAGGAACCGCGCCGGGTCTTCAAAACGGACGTTGGCCAGGTGCTGCCCATCCGCGGTCGCCGTGTACGGATGGGTGGCCATGACGTCGACGAGGACGTCGGCAGGGGTGGTACGGGTGTCGTAGGGGCACAGGCCCCATAGCGGGAACTCGTCGTAGGCGTGGTTGACGGTGGCTTCGTAGCGCGCCCACGCCTCCCATGGCATGTCCATACCGGGGTGCGGGACGTCTCCGACGGCGCGGATCTGGGACGCGCCGCGGGCGACATGGCCCGCCAGTAGCTTCCGGTAGGTCGTGATGACGCCCGCCGGGTGACCGTATTCGACATCGCCGAATGACAGGCCTGATGCTTCCGGCACCGCCTCCCTGACGAGCTTTTCGTTCGCATCGCTCAGCGTTACTACGGCCGGTTCACCTGCTTCGAGTGCGCCTTGTAGAAACGGGACCACGATGGCCAGGAACTCCTCGTCCGAGCTGTAGAAGGCGGTCTCGTGGAAGTACCCACGATGACCGGCCGCTGCGCCCGTTCTCACCTGCGCTCCTCCACCCGCACGCCTGGCAATTTGAGAACCTCGATCACCCGGGCCGCGGTACCAGGGGCGTTACGCAGAACTACCGTTGCGCCCGCCCGCTGGGTGGCCTCAGCCAGCATAAGCAGCCGCCGATGATCGATGAACTTCACTGCCCGAACTTCGACGACGAGCTCCGGCCCGCACAATAGCGGCACGACGTGCCGCAGCGTCGTCGCGAACAGCTCATCGCACGACAGGTCGATATCACCGACGAGGGCGAAGCCGACGCCCCGCTCGGCGTGCAGCTGGAACGGGGCGGAGCCGGAACTGGCCAGTGGGTGCAGGCACGCCAGTTCGGCCACCGCGGCGCTGCCGAGCTCGCCAGCGTCATAGGCGCACAGCGCCGAGACCGGCCGAACGCACATCTCCCGGTCGAGGAGGTGCTCGTAGCGGGCTAACGCGTCGCGTTGCTTGGCGGAGCGCACCACTGCGGTGGCGTCGACCACAGCCCGAAAGCCGGTGTAGCCGGCGGAAAGTGCCTTCTCGGTCGCGTCGACGCGGGCGGCGACGGCAGCAACCGGATCGACGACATCACCGTGGCCGGTGAACCGATAGAAGTCGCCGACCGGCGAGACTCCGACACTGGCGCCGTCGGCGTTGATGCCCTCGAGTTCGATCAGCTCGGCACGCAGCGCGTCAGTGCTGCCGCTGCCGACGTACTCGATCCACTGGCCGGCCGCGATCCCGTCGGCCATGAACTCCGCCGCGCGCGCACGGAACTCCGCCCGGTCCCGGTAAGCCCAGCACAGATGACCGTGGGGTCCGAGACCGCGCGCCGAATCCACCACGCCGACCAGGCGCATCGGCTCCAGGTTAGCTAAATCCTTCGGTTGACTCCGGGTAGCTGTGTTTGAGACGAGGCGTCCTTCGCCGATGCGATGACGAAGGGATCGATCTCGGCTCACCATGTCGAGGCATCGGCTGCGCGCTGCCCGAGCTTCGTCTCGAACCTTGCGGGATACGGCAGCAGTAGCACGAGCCAGCCGGATTTGTTCGATGAACCGATCTGAGGCCATTGAGCGGCTCCTCAGTGAACTGCTGACCTAGATCCCTGCTTCCTCAGGGCAACGGCCAACAGCGCCAGAATACGCCGCCGAAGGCCGGAAGGTCATTCCCGTCCGGGTACCGCATCCTCGCCGATCGGCAGCTGTCCCATGGTTGTCAGCTGCTCGGCGATGTCCCGCAGCTTGGTGTGGGTGGCCTGGCTGGCCCGCACCAGCAGCAGGAACGCCTGTTCAGCAGTGAGCTTGTGCCGTTCCATCAGGATGCCCTTGGCTTGGCCGATGAGATCGCGAGTCCCCATCGCCCGGTTCAGCTGCTCATTGCGCTGCGCCCCCACCATCGCCACCGCGGCGTGCGAGGCGAACAACAGCCCCACATGTTCGGACTCGTCGTCGAAAGCGTCCGGTTCCCGGTTGTAGAGGTTCAGCGCTCCCAAGTTGTCACCCGCAACGTAGAGCTGGAAGGACAACATGCTGCCCACCCCGAGTTGCGCGGCCCGCTTCGCGAACTCCGGCCAGCGATCCTCGCCTGCCATATTGGAGACCCGCACGGTCTGCTCCACATAGATCGCGTCCAAACACGGACCCTGCCGCGTCTCGTACTGCGTCGCGTCGCTGGCGCGCACCAACTCATCGGTCAATGCGGGCGTGTTGATATCGAGACGACCTTGCACCTCACTGATGCCGGCGAACTGCGCACCCGGAACCGTGTCCACCGCGGCCGCCACGATGCCTTGCAAGGTGTCCTGCAGCGAGCCCTCTTGCTGCAAGGACCGCGCGAGCTCACCCATCCGGACCGCCAACATGTCTTGCCCGGCGGACCCTCCAGTGTCGCTGCTCGACGGCTTGCCCCGGCCGCCACCGTTCCCATTCAACGCTGCCTTCCCTCCCTGGGGTTTGAATCCCCCGGATGTTGGTAGATCAGGTAGGCGACGTCGTCATCGTGACCATCATCTATTAGTTGGTCGGCGAGCCGCTCAGCGATCGCGGCGGGAGCAAGGTCGTGCGTGTCGGCGAGGATCTCGCGAGCCCTGTCGATGCCGTCGTCGAGGGAGCATTGGCGGCGTTCGACCAACCCGTCGGTGTAGAGCAGTACCGTGTCACCCGGTGCGAGCATGGTGCCGGCTTCGGGTCGGGCGACATCCGCAGTGGCCAACGGGACGCCGCGGGCATCATCGAGCAGCTTAGTGCCACCGTCGGCACTGGCCACGATAGCCGGCAGGTGGCCGGCGCAGCTGTAGCGTACCGCGCCGGTGCCGCGGTCGAGGATGGCGCAGAACACGGTGGTGAAGGTAGCTCCGGGGATCAGCGCCGCGACGCCATCCAGCGCGCTGAGCACCCGCGAAGCGGCGTGGTTTTCCAGCAGCAGGGTGCGGCAAGCGGTTCGGAGCTGACCCATCACGGCGGCAGCTGCCAGCCCGCTGCCGACGCAGTCGCCGACGGCCACCCCGATGCGATCCCCACCCAGCTCGACGATGTCGTACCAGTCACCACCGACCGCCAGGTGGCTGACGGCGGGTTCGTAGCGCACGGCGAAGCCGGCGGGCAGCACGGTCGGCCCGAGAATGGCGCGCTGCAAGGTCAGCGAAACGGCGCGTTGCTCGTCGAATAGTCGGGCCCGGGTCAGTGCTTGGCCGAGGTGACCGGCGAGGTCGGACAGCAGCGCGGTGTCCTCGTCGCGGAAGGGGCGCCCTGGCTCCAGCTCCAGCCAGACCACACTGGTTTGGCGGCCGAATGGGACCGGAGCGCCGGCTACCGTCGGTCGCGGTGGATCCACCGACGGGTCACCAACCCGGCAGTGCGCTCGTCCGGTTGTGCGGATCCGGGTGATCGCCGCTCTGGTCGCCGGTGGCAGAGCCGCCCACGACGTTCCGGTACCGATCAGTGAGCCCTGATCGTCGAGATCCCAGCTGACGATCATCGCGCGGTGCACGGGCCAGTTGGTGGCCAGTTCGGCTAGCCCAGCCCGCAACACGCCGTCGGAGTCGCTGGCTCCGGCCAGCCGCCCGGTGAGCCTGGCCACAGCCGCGTCCCGGTGCGCGCTGAGGTGCTCGGCGGTGACGTCGCGAATGGTGCTCACCTGCGCCTGTACAGTGCCGTCCGGACCGGTGACTGAGCCCGAGGTGATCGACAGCCAGAGCCGTCGACGGTCCGACCCATGTCGCATCGGCAGCACCCACCGGCCGTCTCGACCGGCTAGCGCGGCGGCGAAGGCGGTTTCGACCAGTGCGTAGTCCGCGGTCTCCTGCTCTGGGTCAGGCCACCACGGGTACGGCGGTGTGCAGGGGAGGTCTTTGGCGCCATAGCCGACGATGTCGGCGAACGCGTCGTTGACTTCGACGATGGTGCCGTCGGCGTCGGCAACGCTCATCCCATCCTGCATCGCGCTGATCAGGCCGACTCGCCAGGCCGACTCCTGGGTCCGCAGCCGGGCCAACGTCAGGTTTGACCGGACCCGGGCCAGCAGGTCGGCTGAGGAGAACGGCTTGACCAGGTAGTCGTCCGCGCCCGCGGCCAGGCCCTGGCCGGTGGCCTCCTCGCCGGCCCGTGCCGACAGCAGGATGACCGGGATCGCGGCGGTGGCTGGATCGTTGCGCAACGCGGTGAGCAACTCGAAGCCGTCGAGGCCCGGCATCATCACATCGGTGAGCACCAGATCGGGGTGATCCACCCGCGCCTGCTCCAGCGCGCTGCGGCCGTCGCCGGCGAGCAGCACCCGGTAGTGCGGCTCGAGCAGCCTAGCCACGAACCTGCGCAGGTCCAGGTTGTCCTCGGCGACCAGCACCGTCGCCCCCGCGGTGGGTCCCACGTCCACCGGGGCGGTGGCGGGGGCATCGCGGTGGGTATCGCTCCACTGCAGCGCTTCCTCGCGGTAGTGCCGCACCGCGGAGAAGGTTCGGGTGTCGGTGGGGGCGGTGTCGGTCCGGGCGGCGGCCGGTAGCGTCACGGTGAACGTCGAGCCGATCCCGGGGGCGCTGTCCACGCTCACCCGAGCTTGATGCAGGGCGGCCAGCTCGGCCACCAAGGCCAGGCCGATTCCCGAGCCCTCCTGACTGCGCCCGCCCGCGCCGCGAACCCGGTGGAAGCGCTGGAACAGCAGCGGCTGCTCCGCCGCCGGGATACCGATCCCGGTGTCGGAGACGGCCAACTCCACGCCCCCGTCGCCGGTGCCGCGCAGCGTGACAGTGACCTCGCCCGCCAGCGTGTACTTCACCGCGTTGGACAGCAGGTTGAGAACGATTTTTTCCCACATCTCCACGTCCACGGCCACTGCGCCGCCGATATCGGGGCAGTCGATCGTGACGCGCAGCCCGGCCCGAGTGATGGCCGGGGCGAAGGACTCGGCGATGCCCCGGGTCAGCGCGGCCAGGTCCACCGCCACCCGGTCGGGGGTCAGCCGGCCGCCTTCCAACCGGGCGAAGTCGAGCAGGGTGTCCACCAGCCGGCGCAACCGACCGCTGTGACGCCGGATCAGTTCCACCCGGGCCCGCTGTCCCGGCGACAGCGGATCCTCGGTGTCGGCGAGGCAGTCCTCGGCCGGCCCGGTAATCAGCGTCAGCGGCGTGCGTAGCTCATGGCTGACCCCGGTGAAGAACTCGGTCTTGGCCCGGTCGAGCTCGGCCAGCTCCTCGGCCCGGCGGCGTTGTGCCTGGTAGGCCTGGGCGTCCGCGATCGCGGTGGTGATTTGCCTGGCGACCAGGTCGAGAAACCGGTGATAATCGGCGTCCAGCGCCCGGTAGGGGCTGACCCCGGCGAAGAACACCCCCACCGGATCACCGCCGCCAGCCGTGACGAGCGGGATCGCGACCGCGGTATCGGGTGCGGCGCCACCCATCGGACCGCCGGTGGGGATGAACAATCCCGCATGCTCGGCGGCCAGCCCGGTCAGCACCCGGCTGCGTGGTGTCGGCGCGGAGTTCAGCACCGCCCATAGCGGCTGGTCGGCGTCCCGGTCGGGGTCCAGTTCGGTGGGCACGATCCGGGGATCGTCGACCATCCCGAAGAACGCCGCTCGCCGGGCGACGCCGTCGGCATTCTCGGCGTCGAGCAGGTAGATCGAGGCGAACGGGACATCAGCGCGGCTGCGCGCCAGCACCGCAAGCGTGGCGTCACAGGCCTGCTGCATCGTCGGCGTGGTGACCGCGGAGATGTCCCCCAGCTCCCGGACGGTGCGCAGTCGCCGCTCGTTGAGCACCCGATCGGTGGTCTCGATGACCGCGGTGAACACCCCGGCCACTCCACCGGTCTCGTCGCGGATCGGACTGTAGGAATAGGTGAAATACGCCTCCTCGAGGTAACCGTGCCGCATCGCCGGCAGCAGCTGATCGTCTGACCAGGTCGCCTGCCCGCTGTCGAGCACACTGCGCAGCTGCGCGCCGATGATGTGCCACATCTCCGGCCACACCAGCTCGCCCGGCTTGCCCAGTGCCGGGTGCTTGGCTGGCCCCAGGATCGGCACCCAGGCATCGTTGTAGATCAGCACCAACTCGGGGCCCCACCAGATAACCATCGGGTGCCGTGAGGCCAGGCAGATGCTCACCGCAGTGCGCAGGCTCTGCGGCCAGCCGGTGATCGGCCCCAGGGGGGTGGTCGACCAGTCCAGCTCGGCGATCATCTCCGCGGTCCGGCCGCCCGAGGCCAGGAACGACCAGTCGACCGGCTGCTGGGCCGCCGCCGCGTCGCCGGACATCACTACCGCCTTCGGCTTTCACACCTACGACTGAGCCAGGTACAGGCCCGGCTTATCCGCCCACCCCGCCTGCGGCAGTATCGCACGAATGCGACCCGCTCCTGCGGGGCTGATCGACTCCTGTCACGGGTCAACGACGGTGTGCTGCAGCCCGTATCTACACAAGCCGGACGCCGGACCCGGGCTCGATTCCGATCCGCCCATTCTGACGCCGAGCCTTGTGGTCTCGATGTCGGATCGCACACCGCATGGCTGATTAAGCAGGGCTGGACAACCGGCGGCTCGCAGCCAGCTTGTGGGCGGTGGGTGGTTACCGCGTGAGCCGGCTGCGGATCGGCGCCGGCAGGGTCCGGCTAGCTGTCCAGGTAGCGGCGCGCTGACGCCAACACTCCAGCCGGGTGACCGTAGCTGGGCGCCGGAACACTGCTCGGACGGTGAGGACCGTGCCAGCGATCGCGAAGCAGCTGGCCGCCACCGCGTCTCCCAGGCCCGCCCGGCGCCGCTGACGGTCGAGTATGGCCAAGCCGAGCATCGAAGCGACGTGCGCCAGATCGATCTCTACCCCCAGGGCGAGCACGAGCGCGCTGGGCCTACCGGCTGTGCACAGGCCCTGGACGAGGTGGCGGCTGCCCAGCAACCGGGTCACCGCGCGGGTGAGCCGGTCGGCGCGGTGCCCGGTGTAGACCCGGATCACCGGGCCTGGGGCCACCAGCAGCAGGATCCCGTAGCCGGCGCGCAGTACGGCAAAGCGGTTCATTCGTCATCCTTCGTTACTGCGGGCGACGGCTTTGATGTCAGAGGGCCGGTCAGACTGGAGTGGGGCTGGCCCTTCGGATCGCCCCTGGGATCCGTGCAGCATCGGGGACCTGGCCAACATCACCGTGGCAATGCCGATGAGGGCGGCACCGAAGAGGGCCAGTGCAAGCCACCCGCCGCCGCGGACGTGTTCGCCGAACACGGCGATGCCGAAGCTGAACGCCAGGATCGGGTTGGACAGGGTCAGCGCGGGTTGGGAGGCGACCAGCCGCCCGGCTTGCAAGGCTTGTTGCAACAAGAAGAAGAACAGCGGGCCCACCACGATCAACAGGTAGGTCTGCCACGCCGTGAATACTCCCCGCAGCTGGTGCGCGGCGTAGGTGGCGGTGATGGCGGACACCAAGGCGGCGGTGAACCCGAACCCCATGCCGGTCGCCACCCCGAGCAGTGCGGCGCGGGCGGCGTCGCGGCGGCGACGAGCCAACCCGACGAGGACCGCGACAATGACGAGCGTGGCCCCGGTTCCCAGCGCCCACGCCAGCAGCGACGCTTCACCCGGCCGGCCACCGGAGGGCTGCAGTGCGAACAGCAGCACCGCCAATCCGATGCTCATCCCGATCACGGCAGTCCATTCCCGGTGATGCAGCCGGCTGTGGAACACCGCGCCGGCCAGCAGCAGGGTGAACCCCACCTCCAGGACCAGAATCGGCTGCACGAGGGCGATCGGCCCAGTGGCCAGCGCCCCGGCCTGCAGCAGGAACCCGACGATGACCGCTGCGATGCCGGCGATCCACGCGGGCTTGTGCGCCAGATCCCACAACATCGCCAGCCCGGTGCGGTCGTCGGGCTCCTCACGGTCGGCCTTGCGTTGCAACACCGACGCGGCGGCGTTGGCCCACGCAGCGAGCACCGCCAAGCTGACACTCAGCACCATGGCGACCGGACGTTCATGGTCGGGTCCGCCTTTCAGATGTCGGCTGCGTTAGTTCTCCCCGACTCACCCATACCCATTCCGATGTGCCGGTATCCTTGAGGAACTCGATCTCGACTCGCTCGCCTGCCGTTCTGCGTCCTGGATTCGCTGGACCCGCTGCACCAGCGGCGAGGTGTCGAGCAGGTGCCAGCCGCTGAGGTCGACGCGCTCGTCGAACAACGCGAGGCCGATCGCGATCCCGACGATCGGGTTGGCGGCGTCCATCACCGGCATGCTCGCTGCCAGCGGGCTAGCCTGGTAGGCGCTCTGCACCAGGGTCAGTGCGATGAAGCTGACCACTCCCATCGCGTAGGGCTGCCAGGTGCTCTGCGCCGTCACGATGCCTTCCTCGAACAGCGCCACGGTGGCGGCTAGTAGGGAAGACTGGACGGCCAACGTCGCCACCGCCGCCAGCGCGTATAACGACGCTCGCGCCGATCCGCGTACCCGTCGGCCGGCCAGCAACGCTCCTGCAGCCAGCACCGCCAGCGCGCCGAGCGCCGCGCGGAAAGCGCCTCGTCCGCCGGTCGGGTGCTGGCCTCGCGCTGCTGCAGAACTCCCCCGACCGCGAAACACGCTCCGGCGGTCAATGCGGCCAGCACGGCTATGATGATCACGGTTGGCCGATCCTGACCGTCGACTGCGAGAAGGCTCGAAAGGGGTGTTGACCGTTTCGAGGACGGCGAAACCGGCGACGACGAAGTTGCGCATCCTCGTGCTGGGGCTGCTCGGACTGGTGGGGCTGGTTGGCTGCGCCGGTTCGGTGACGTCACCAGGGGCTTTCCCGGTGTCCTGTGCCGGCTCGGGCCCTGACCTGTCCGACGCCGCGGCTGCCCGGACGATCCCTGCGCGGGTAGTGCACACGGCCACCGCGACCCTGGTTCTGGTACCGGTGTGCTTGTCCGGGCACGGTCCGTACCCGTTTGTTCTCGACACCGGTGCAACCCAGTCGTTGGTGGACCGGACTCTGGCCGACCAGCTGCAGCTGGCGTCGACCGGGATGAGCACCCCGGCCACTGGGGTGGGATGCACTAGGGCGGCCGATCACATCCAGGTGCCGAGCTGGTCGGTAGGTGAGGTCCCGCTGCGCGCACAGACGGTGACGTCACTGCCGATAGCGGGAGCTCCCGGTGGGCTGGGCATCAAGGGTCTGCTGGGTTCGGATGTGTGGAGCCGGTTCGGCCGGTTCCAGCTCGACTACCAGGCTAGGCAGGTGTTGGTGCCTGGCCCCGAGCAGGCCACCGCTCCGACTTCGGCCACCGATCCCGCACCATCGGCCCCGGGCAGCCAGCGTGTGCCGATGACCGTCATCCGCTCCGGGGCTTCCACCGTGGCGGTGGTTCCGGTGACCCTCGAGGGCATCGGGCCTAAGAAGTTCGCCCTTGACACCGGCGCGTCGAACTCAGTGGTGGCCCGCAGGGTGGCCCAACAACTGTCGCTGCCGCCGGTGGGGCGACCCCACAATGCGGCCGGGGTGTCCTGCTCGGCGGCTTCGCAGCCGGTCCACGTGGCTTCATGGCAGGTCGGTGCGGTCACGCTGCCCGCTCAGGACGTCGACAGCATCGCGCTACCGATCCCCGACCTGGACGGCCTGCTGGGTTCCGACGTGCTCTACCGGTTCGGCACCGTGACCATCGACTACGCCGCGAGCACCCTGGTGCTCGGCGGTTAGTGCTCGGCCATCAGTCGTCCGTTGTCCTGCGCAGCCGCTTGATGAGCATCCGGCGCCGCTTGTCGGCGAGCCGGCGCTCGCGGGCGGCCCGGGACGGCCGGGTCGGCCGGCGGGTGGGCAAATCGGGGGCCAGCGCGGCACGCAGCATCGCGTCGAGCCGGGCTCGCGCAGCATCCCGGTTGCGCAGTTGGGAGCGATACTCGCTGGCCGCCACCGTGAGCACGCCATCGACCAGCCGGTTAGACAGCCGTTGTAGAACGCGGGCCCGCTGATCCTCGGTGAGCGCCGTGCTAGCCGCCACATCGAAAATCAGTTCGACCCGCGAATCGGTGGTGTTCACACCCTGCCCACCGGGCCCACCCGATCGGGAGAACCGCCACCCCAGCTCCCGTTCTGGAATCAACACCTGTCCAGCATGCCTGAAATCGCCATTCGGAGCCGAAGGGCGGTCCAGCGAGTGCGCAAGACCTCCATTCGGAGCCGAAGGGCGCTAGGTGGCGGCGGGATTACTCGGCGGCGGGGTTACTCGGCGGAGCCCGATTTCATGCCGGCTGAAATCAGGTCCATGACGGCGGAGTCCGCGAGGGTTGTGACGTCGCCTATTTCGCGGTGTTCGGCTACGTCGCGTAGCAGACGGCGCATGATCTTGCCGGATCTCGTTTTCGGTAGGTCGGCGACGACCATGATCTGGCGAGGCTTGGCGATCGCGCCGATCTCCTTGGCCACGTGGTTGCGCAACTCCTTGATCGCCTCTTCGCCGCGCGCCTCATCCTCGGCGACGTGGCCGCGCAGGATCACGAAGGCGACGATGCCCTGACCGGTCATTGGGTCCGGGGCGCCGACCACGGCGGCCTCGGCCACCGTCGGATGCGATACCAGTGCGGACTCCACCTCGGTGGTGGAAATCCGGTGCCCGGAGACGTTCATCACGTCGTCCACCCGGCCCAGCAGCCAGATCGCGCCATCATCGTCGTACTTGGCGCCGTCCCCGGCGAAGTAGTAACCCTGCTCGGCGAAGCGCGACCAGTACGTCTCCCGGTACCGCTCGTCGTCACCCCAGATCGTGCGCAACATCCCCGGCCACGGCTTGTCCAGCGCCAGATAGCCGCCCTGGCCGTTGCCGACCTGGGTACCGGACTCGTCGACCACGATGGCGCTGATACCCGGCAGCGGGCACATCGCGGAACCCGGTTTGGTGGTGGTGACGCCGGGCAGCGGAGCGATCATGATCGCGCCGGTCTCGGTCTGCCACCAGGTGTCCACGATCGGGCAGCGATCGCCGCCGATGTGCTCGCGGTACCACATCCAGGCCTCGGGGTTGATCGGCTCCCCGACGCTGCCCAGCACCCGCAGCGACGACAGGTCGAACTTCTCCGGGATCTGGCTGCCCCACTTCATGAAGGTGCGGATCAGGGTGGGGGCGGTGTAGTACAGCGACACGCCGTATTTCTGCACGATCTCCCAGTGCCGGCCCTCATGCGGGGTGTTCGGGGTGCCCTCGTACATCACCGACGTCGCCCGATTGGCCAGCGGACCGTAGACGATGTAGCTGTGCCCGGTGACCCAGCCGATGTCGGCGGTGCACCAGTAGACGTCCTGGCCGGCCTTGTGGTCAAACACCACGTGGTGGGTGTAGGCGCACTGGGTGAGGTAGCCACCGGAGGTGTGCAGGATGCCTTTGGGTTTCCCGGTGGTGCCTGAGGTATAGAGGATGAACAGCGGTTGCTCGCTGTCGAACGGCTCGGGGGTGTGCTGCTCGGACTGGTCATCCACCAGCTCGTGCCACCACAGGTCGCGACCCTCTGTCCATTCGATGTCGATGCCGGTGCGCTGGACCACGACGACGTTGCGCACCGTCGAGGTCTCCGTTAGCGCCTGGTCGGCGTTGGCCTTCATGGGAGCGGCCTTGCCGCGCCGGTACTGGCCATCGGCAGTGATCACCAGCTTGGCCTGGGCATCGTTGACGCGCTGGCGCAGCGATTCGGCGGAGAAGCCACCGAAGACCACGTTGTGCGGCATGCCCAGCCGCGCGCAGGCGAGCATGGCGAACACCGCCTCGGGGATCATCGGCAGCTGGATGGCCACACAGTCCCCGGTCTGCAAGCCCAGCGACAGCAACGCGTTGGCAGTCTTGCAGACCTCCCGCTGAAGGTCGGCGTAGGTGATGGTGCGGGTGTCGCCTGACTCGCCCTCCCAGTGAAAGGCGACCTGCTCGCCGTGACCGTCCTCGACGTGGCGGTCGACGCAGTTGTAGGCGACGTTGAGCTTGCCCCCGACGAACCACTTCGCGAACGGTGCGTTCGACGAGTCGAAAACCTGCTTGAAGTCGGTGTGCCAGTGCAGCCGGTGAGCCTGCTGTGCCCAGAATCCCTCGCGGTCAGCGTCTGCTTGGTCGTAGAGCGCCGCGGTGGCGTTCGCCTGCGCGGCGAACTCCTCACTTGGGGGAAACGCCCGGCTCTCGGTATGCAAATTGGCGAGTCGCTGGCTTGAGTCACCCATCGTGGAAGGTCCTCCCATATCGCATTTATCACGGTCAGCTGATGACGGTAGTAGGCCGCCCACCTCGGGGCTACCGCTGTGTCGAAACGATGGCGCAGTCACCTGTCATCGTTGGCCGCCCGCAGGGAACGGCGGGTGCTCTGAGGCTCCCGAACTCCACTGCAGTGTTGCCCGATTGACGCGAAACAGCTCTGTTGTTGGGTTCGGGAACGAAAACACGGTCAGCTGGTAGGAACGGCTACAGCGGGTGAACCTTCCTCGATGTCTCAGATAACGAGAACAAAATCTTATTATGCGAGATACTCGGTTAGCATCACGGTTATGACCGCTAGCTACCGTCCGCGGGAGTGGGACGCTACGACTTACGACTCCTTGCCACTGCCGCACCAACGCTGGGGTCGTGGGGTATTGGCGTCGCTTCCGCTTCGAGGCGACGAACGAGTCCTCGACGTCGGGGCCGGTACCGGCCGGGACACCGCGCTGCTGCTCGAGCGGCTACCCCGCGGCCATGTAGTGGCGGTCGACGGCTCGACGGCCATGCTCGCTCAGCTTCGGGACCGCCTCGCCGGCGTCGGTCCGGACCGGCTGACGACCTTGCATGCCGACCTCACCGCCCCGCTGACGCTGGAGGAACCAGTCGATGCGGTGTTCTCGGTCGCGACGCTGCATTGGGTTCCCGACCACCGATCCCTCTTCCGGTCACTGGCCGGCGTGCTGCGGCCCGGTGGCCTGTTTCGGGCCGAGTGGGGCGGTGCCGGCAATGTCGCGAACGTCGAGGCCGTGCTGGTTGATCTCGGATTACCGCGAATCGGCGAGGCGTGCAATTTCGCCACCGCGGAGCGGACCGCCAGGCGGCTGGCCACGGCCGGCTTCACTGACATCGATGTCGTTTGCGTACCGGATCCGGCTCGGATGCAGTCCGCTGTCCAATTCGAGGCATTCATGACCAGCGTCGTTCTCAGCGCAGTCCTGGATTCCATCCCAACTGGGCGGCGCCGGCAGGTCGTCAAGGACGTCGGTGCGCGGCTGCCCGAGCCGCAGGTCGACTACGTGCGACTCCAGGCCTGCGCGCGTCGTGCTGCCTAAGGGCGCTCGAGCGCCGGTGCGCCACAACAGTGACCAGATGCTAGGGGTGTCCATCTCCAGTCGGCGGGGGCTGGTCGCTGGTGACGACCTGGGTGTCAACGCGCAGGTTGTGTACTTGGCGTTCCAGGTGCGGGTACGCCTCGTAGGCAGCTCGGTCGGCGGCGGTGGTGGCTTGAAGCTCGGTCAGGCTGCGCAACCCCCGCGGCCATAGCCGGCGGGTGAGTACGACATTGACCTCCGCACAGAACATGGTGATCTGGGACAGCAAGTAGAACCAAAAGAGCAGGCCGATGACCACGGCGAAGGTGCCGTAGGTGCCCTGGGCACCGGAAATCTTGCTGTTGACCAGCGAGGTACCAACCTTCTGCAGCACGAACCAGGCCACCGCGGCCAGCGCCGCCCCCACGAAAACCTCGCGCCATCCCGGCGAGCGGATCGTCAACCGGCGGAACAGGTAGGTGAACAGGGCGGTGTTCAGCGCGACTCCGATGACGCCACCGATGACGGCGCTTGTCGGACCTAGGCGCAGGCCATAAAGATCAGCAGTGCTGATGGCCCCTTGTAGCAGGGTAGTGATGATCAGCCCAATGCCGCCGACGGCCACCAGCTCCAGGCTTCGCAGCAGGCTCTGCACGAACGTGGGCCACTCCGCTCGTGGCACACCATAGACAGTGTTGAACGCCTGCTGGGCCATCTGGGCCACCGCCAGCCCGCTCCAGAGCGCCAACGCTAGACCGATCACCAACGCCACCGGGTTGCCCGTCAACGGCTGGGTGGGGCTGTGCTGCCCGATGATCGGGAACTGACCCAAGGCGGACGAGAACACTCGCTGCTGCAACGCTGGGTTCCCGGCCAGCACGTAGCCCAGGATGGTGGTCAACGCCAACAGCAGTGGGAAGGTCGAGAAGAAGGCGTAGTAGGCGATCAGTGCCGCCAGACTGCCGGCCTGGTCGTCGCTGAACTTCCGGAACACCGCGAACGGGAACGCAAGCCACCGGTGCTGCTGCTGATATGAATCGGCTCGGGCCAGCCACCCCGCCGCGGCCCCGTCACCGGCCGGGGAGCTGGTCCCCGATCCCTGGTCAGTATCGACTGACTGATGGTGTCCGTTGTCCCGGCTCATGACGCTGAAACTACCCACGTCGGCCTGGCGCGAATCTACGCCGACGGCGAATTGCGTGGCTGTTCCGGACGTCGGCGATCCCGTCCTGTTTCGCGGCTCCCTTCTCCGGGACGGCGACCGTGCTAGCGGTGCATAAGCTCAGTGCCCGTTCACCAACCGACTTCACCGCCGCGGACGACATCGCGATCAGCACCGCGTTCGCGTTCGGGATCATCGCGGCGGTCTATGTGGTCGCCTCGGTGTCCGGGGCTCACATCAACCCTGCTGTCACGGTGGCGCTGGTTGCGGTACGCGCATTCCCGTGGGCGAAGGTGCCCGGCTACGTCATCGCGCAGCTCGTCGGCGCGATCGCGGCCGGTTTGATGAACTGGTTCATGTTCGGCGACCAGCTACGGGAGCTGCTCATCCTGGGCGCAACCCGTCCGGGCCCGGGCGTCCCCTGGTACACGGCGGTGGTCACGGAGTTCGTTATCACCTCGGTGCTAATGGTGGTGATCATGGCGACGGCCGTGTACAAGCGACCACCGGGCGGCCCCACCCAGTCCGGTCTGGCGATCGGCCTGTGGATAGGTGCTGCGATCTTTCTCGCGCTACCGATCTCGGGAGGTGCGCTCAACCCGGCGCGGGCGCTGAGTCCGGACAGTGTGGCGCTGCAGTTCCCGTTTTGGTGGATTCACCTCATCGGGCCAGTGTGCGGAGCGGTAGCCGGTGCCGCGCTGTGGGAGTACGTCCTACATAGGGGCTACAAGGAGGTGGGGGAAGCTGACGTTTCGAGGCCGCGATCATCGAGCCCCGCACAGCCAGTGAAGCCGTCACGGCAGCCGCTGAAGCGAGCGTCGTAGCAAGCTAGTCTCGCCGGAGTGCCTGCAGACCCGCTGGCCCCGCTGATGGAGCTTCCCGGAGTGCGGGAAGCTGTCACCCAAGCCCGCGACGCGGTGACCACCGCGCACCGGCACCCGGCTAACCGGCGTAGCTGGCCGGCGACCGCGGCCGAGGCTTCGGTACGTGCCGCCCGGGCTTCGGCTGCGCTGGACGGTGGTAACCCCGAATTGCCCGGTGACGGATCGGTGCGCGACCCGGTGTTGGCCGGTGCGTTGCGGGTCGCAGAGGCGTTGGGGGGGCTGCTCAGTACCTGGCGGCGGGCTCCGCTGCAGGCCCTGGCTCGGTTACACGTCCTCGCCGCGGCGGATCTGCTGCCCGGCCCACAGCTGGGGCGGCCGGACTCATCGCGCGGCATCACTGCTCGACTCGACGGGTTGGCAAGCTTGGTCACCGGGGGCAGCCAGGTTGCGGCGCCGGTTCTGGTCGCGGTGGTGCACGGCGAACTGCTGGCACTGGCGCCCTTCGCGCAGAGCAACGGTGTGGTGGCCCGGGCCGCGGCCCGCCTCACCATGGTGTCCAGCGGTCTGGATCCCAAGGGCCTGATCGTGCCGGAGGTGGCGCATCTACGACGCGAAGGGCAGTACCGGACGGCGGCGGCCGGCTTTGCCAGCGGCGAAGTAGGGGCGCTTGGTCGGTGGCTCGTGCATTGCTGCACCGCGCTGTCCGCCGGGTCGCGGGAGGCCATCGCGATCGCCGTCACTGTACGTAACAATTAACGGTGGTGACATGGCCGAGAGCGGGTGATGCCAGCAAGCTACGACTTATCGTCAGCCACTGCGCCTGATAAACGACGGCGGCGCTACTGGAGCCAATTCAAGCTTCCAGTCGCGCCGCCGTCCGCACGGACTGCCGGGGTACCAAGCGTGCAACTCGTGTCGTACCCTGCGGTGTCTCGGCGCCCGTATCCCCAGAGGACACGGCACGCAGACCCTTGACGACAAGCC